>JAYSDS010000175.1:0-11437 GCA_041914265.1 Roseomonas sp. | reverse complement strand
CGGCCTTTGCTGGGGAGGTGTCGGAGGGGCAAAGCCCCTCTGACATCCACAGCGGCAGTGGCCGGGTCATCAGGAAAGCCTCTGCAAACCTGAAGCGTCGAGAAACGCCCGTCGTTCAGCACCCGGTCATGACTGTCCATGACGCGGTCCTTCGCCGGACGTGCAGAGGCCTCCCGCTTGCGCGCCGCCCGCCCGCGGGCCATTTCCCGCACATGTTCCGACCGCTTCGCGTCCGACCTGCCGCGCCATCGATGCGGCCGGGCCGTGCCCTGGGCGACGATGATGAGCGGAACCGGGCGCCAGCCAGGCATCAGGGCACATGACGAAGCAGGTCGATACGCTGGGCGTCGTCCTGGCAGGTGGCTTGGCACGGCGCATGGGTGGAGGCGACAAGCCGTTGCGGCTGCTGGCCGGCAGGCCAATGCTGGATCACGCGCTGGCACGGCTGGCCCCTCAGGTGGCGATGGTGATCCTGAACGCGAATGGCGACCCGGCGCGCTTCGCCTCCTATGGCTTGCCGATCGTGGCGGATGGGCTGCCGGATCATCCAGGGCCGCTCGTCGGCATCCTGGCCGCGCTGGACTGGGCCTTCGAACATCGGCCGGACCTGCCCTGGGTCGTCTCGGTGCCGGGGGATACGCCCTTCCTTCCGGTCGATCTGGTCGCGCGGCTGCATGCGGCGCGCAGCGGTACGGGCATGCCGCTGGCCTGCGCGCGGTCGGGCGGACAACTCCATCCGCCCGTGGGGCTGTGGCCCGTCGCGCTGCGCGCCGAACTGCGCACCGCCCTGCTGGACGGCGAGCGCAAGATCCGCCGCTGGACCGCCCAGCATGGCTGCGCCCCGGCCGACTGGCCCGACGCGCCGGTCGATCCCTTCTTCAACGCCAATTCGCCGCAGGACCTCGCCGAGGCGGAGCACCTCCTCCCGCTCGCGTGACAGGCCTGCGAGGGTGATATCCCGACCGGAGCGAAGCCCTTCCCCGGTTCCGTCATCGCCCGGTCAGCGCAGCAACTGCACCAGGCCGAGCCCGAGCAGCCCCACGCCGACCGGCAGCGCCAGCCCCGGCCGTCCCGGCAGGTCGATGCGTGTCGGCTCGGCCGGGTCGTAGAGCAGCCGAACCGCTCTCCCCTCCTCCTCCCGCCGTGCCACCAGGCGCAGATCCGTCGTCACGACACCGATCGGCGTGCCATCCGGCAATGTGAAGTCAATGCACCAGCATGGTCCGCTCCCGGTCGGCACAAAGGCGATGCGCCCGGTCGCGCGCCGCCAGCGCCATCGGCGCGCGAAGCCGCGCAGGTCCCGCCGCAGCAGCACCACCGCCAGCAGGCACAGCAGCAGGCCCGAGGCGGCCCCGCCCATCACAGCAGGCCGGTAAAGGGCAGCACCGTGACGCGGTCGCCGCGCGCGACATGGGTCGTCGCCTCGGGCAGTTCCGCGAAGCCGTCGGATTCCGTCAGGGAGGACAGGAGCGCAGCCCCATCGCGCGGGAACTTGCGGGCAAGGGTCGCGCCACCCTCCAGGCTGAGTGCCACCCGGACATATTCACGCCGCCCGGCCTTCTTGCGATGGGTGAAGTCGGCCAGGGCGGGAATGCGCAGGGGCTTCGTGTCGGCCGCGCCCGCCAGGCGCAGCAGCAGCGGGCGGGCCAGGTGCAGGAAGCACACCACGGCCGCCACCGGATTGCCCGGCAGCCCCACCACCGGCCTGCCGGCAACCATGCCCATCGCGGCCGGCCGGCCCGGCTTCACCGCCAGCCGCCAGAAGACCAGGCGGCCGCCCGCTTCGATGGCGGCGCGGACATGGTCCTCCTCGCCGTCCGACACGCCGCCGCTGGTCAGGAGCAGATCGTGGCTGCGCGCCGCCTCGGCCAGGGCCGCGGCGGTGCGCGCGGGATCGTCGGGCAGGATGCCGAGGTCGTGCGCCGCGCAAGGCAACCCGCCGAGCAGCGCCAGCAGGGTGAAGCGGTTGCTGTCATGGGTCTGCGCCGCCCCCAGCGGCGTGCCGGGTTCCGCCAGCTCGTCCCCGGTCGAGAAGACGCCCACGCGCGGCAGGGGCCGCACCGCGAGGCGCGGTTGACCCAACGCCGCGGCCAGACCGATCTCGGCCGGCCAGAGGCGGCGGCCAGCGGCGAGGGCGACCGAGCCGGGCGCCACATCCTCGCCCGCCGCACGGGCATTGGCGCCGCGCCGAAGGCCCGGCGGGATGACGATGCATCCGTCCTCGCGGACCACGTCCTCCTGCATCACGCAAGTCTCGGCGCCGGGGGGCATGGGCGCGCCGGTGAAGACGCGCACCGCCTCGCCCGGGCCGACCGCGACGGGCGCCTGGCCGGCGGCGATGCGACCGACCTCGCGCAGGCGCGTCGGGGCGTCCGGCGCCAGGTCGTCATGGCGCAGGGCCCAGCCATCGACGGCGGCGTTGGCGAAGGGCGGCAGCGGGATGGGCGCCACCAGGTCCCGCGCCAGCACCCGGCCGCGCGCGGCGGCGAGCGGCACCATCTCCTCGCCGTCCGCCAGCGGGATGCGGTCGGCGATCAGCGCCTCGGCCTCCTCGACGGACATCATGGCCTCGCCGGCGACGAAGCAGTCGTCCCTGAGTTGCGCCACTCAGGCCTCCTGCCGCTCCGCCCAGGCAATGGCGTCGAGCGGCTGCGCATGGGCCATGACCAGCCCGGCGATGGCCTCCACGTCGTCCAGATGCGCGCGCGGCAGGTCATAGGGCGGCGGCACGTCCGAGGCGACGGCGACGATCCCCGGCATGTCCGGCCGCATCCAGGGCTTATCGTTGGCGGCGCGATGGACCTCGATCTTCGGGTGGGCGTCGCGCTTGTAGCCCTCGACGATGATGAGGTCGGCGGGGTCCATGCGCGCGACGAGCTCCGGCAAGGTCGGCTCGCGGGCCGTGCGCAGCTCGGTCATCAGGGCCCAGCGCGCGCCGGAGGCCACCATCACCTGCTGGGCGCCGGCCTTGCGATGTTCCCAGGAATCCTTGCCCGGCACGTCCACGTCGAAGCGGTGATGGGCATGCTTCAGGGTGGAAACCGTCAATCCGCGCCCGATCAGGCAGGGCAGCAGCTTCACCATCAGCGTGGTCTTGCCTGCCCCGCTCCAGCCGGCGAGGCCGATGATTCGCGTCACGTCAGTCCCCCCGGAAAAGCGACGGGCGCATGACATCCGCCATGCGCCCGCCACATCTGCGTCCCGGCAGCCGCCGGGTCAATCGCCGGCGGCGTTCCCCGTCGTGCATCACCGAAAGCGGGGCGGGCAGGCAGCCGTGGCACGGTTCCTGCGCCTACGATCCCGCCCATGCCTGGTCATGAACCCGCGCCGGGGCCGCCGACGGCATTCCGCCCCGGTGAAACAGGATAGGGACAAGATGCAGATCTCTTCCCTCGGCGGCAGCAACGCGGCCGCCATGATGCAGCAGATGCGCGAGAGAATGTTCGCGCAGGCCGATTCCGACCAGAATGGCGGCCTTTCCCTCGATGAGTTCAAGGTGATGGGCCAGCAGGCCGGCCCGCCCCCCGGCCCGCCCCCGGGGCCACCGCCGAGCGACGGCGCCGGCGCGGCATCTTCTGCCGATGGAACGGCCGATGCTGCCGGCACCTCGGCAGCCGGTTCCGTGGAGGAGCTGTTCAGCAGCCTCGACACGGATGGCGACGGCACGCTCACCCAGGCCGAGCTGGCCGCGGGCGAGGAGCGCCGCGCGCAGGGCGCGATCAGCGGGGAAGGCATGACCGCCCTGCTCCAGGCCCAGGAGCAGTCGGGCGCCGACTTCAGCGCCAACAGCCCCGCGGCGATCGAGCAGGCCATCGAACGCATGCTCCGCCAGCTCATGGCCAATGCCGGCAGCCAGGGCAGCGCCGCCTCGAGCAGCACGGCCGTCACGGCCTGACCAGCGCCGTCGGCCGGCTGCCAAAACGGCGCCGACCAGGGCCTGGCGACCGAAGACCGCGGCGTCAGTTGCGCGGCAGGCGGGCGAGGCTCGGCGCGTCGGGGTTCTGTGCCCGGTGGCGCAGCAGATGGTCGGCGAGGACGATGGCCATCATCGCCTCCCCCACCGGCACGGCGCGGATGCCCACGCAGGGGTCGTGGCGGCCCTTGGTCTGGACCTCCACCTCCCGCCCCTGCCGATCGACCGAGGCACGGGGCGTCAGGATCGAGCTGGTCGGCTTCACGGCGAAGCGCGCGACGACGGCCTGGCCGGTGCTGATCCCGCCCAGGATGCCGCCGGCATGGTTCGACTGATAGGCCACGGTGCCGTCCGGGTTCATGCGCATCTCGTCGGCGTTGTCCGCCCCCGTCAGCGCGGCGGCCGCGAAGCCGTCACCGATCTCGACCCCCTTCACGGCGTTGATGGACATCAGCGCGGCGGCGAGGTCGGCGTCGAGCTTGCCATAGATCGGCGCGCCGAGGCCGGGGGGAACGCCTTCGGCCACGATCTCGATGACCGCGCCGACCGAGTTGCCGGATTTGCGGAGGTCGAGGAGCTGTTCCTCCCAGCGCACCGCAGCGGCGCGGTCGGGGCAGAAGAAGGCGTTGTCGTCGACCGCCGCCCAGTCCCAGGCAGCGCGGTCCACGACATCGGCGCCGACCTGGACCAGCGCGCCGCGAATGCGGACATCCGGGCCCAGCACCTTGCGGGCAACGGCGCCGGCGGCGACGCGCATCGCGGTTTCCCGCGCGCTCGACCGCCCGCCGCCGCGATAGTCGCGGATGCCGTATTTCAGTTCGTAGGTGATGTCCGCATGGCCGGGGCGGAAACGTTCGGCGATCTCGGAATAGTCCTTCGAGCGCTGGTCGGTGTTCTGGATCTCGAGCGCGATGGGCGTGCCGGTGGTCTGGCCCTCGAAGACGCCCGACAGGATGCGGACCTGGTCCGGTTCCTGCCGCTGGGTGACGAATTTCGACTGGCCCGGGCGGCGCTTGTCGAGCCAGGGCTGGATGTCCGCCTCGGCCAGCGCGAGCCGCGGCGGAACGCCATCGACCACGCAGCCGATGGCCGGGCCGTGGGACTCGCCCCAGGTGGTGACGCGGAAAAGGTGACCGAAGCTGTTGTGCGACATGGGGGGCTCAGCGCGCGGCGATGGTGCAGGTGACGCCGAGGACGCTCGTCTCCGGCGTCGGGCGGCGGGTCATGGTACGGAAGCTGTCGGGTTCGCAGAGCCCGCTCCGCTGCAGCACGATGGCTTGGCCGGCGATGGTCATGGCGACGCGCAGCCGGCTACCGGCGGGACAACGATGCTCGGCGACGGCAGCGATCACCTCGGCCGCCGTGCGTGGCGTGTCGGAGGAGGCAGCGCAGGGGACCGGCTGGGCCAGCGCCGCGGACGGCGCCATGCCGGGCATGGCACAGGCCGCCACGGCAAGGGCGGCCGACAGGCGCGATCCGGGACCGACGAGACGGTGCGACATGGAAGCGGGCATTAGAGCAGATCCCCTCCGGGTGGAATCACCCCAAGGGGCGAAGATGCCCGCTCAAGCGAAGCGGGAGCGGTTCCACCACCCGGGGCACCGCTCTAGCGGTTTGGCGCCGGCCCCTCAATCGGCCGGCTTCTGGACCCAGAGCTGGTACATCGCCGCAAAGGCCTGCGGATGTGCCGCTTCGAAGGCAATCCAGGCGTCGAGGTCGGCGGCCCGGCCCGGCTGCGCCGCGTCGAAGGCGCCGGCGACCGCGGCCGGCAGGTCGAAGCCCAGGAAGACGAGACCCTGCTTCGAGATGAAGGCCGCGATGTCCGGCAGGTGCATCGGCACTTCCTGCACATGGAACAGCAGGTCGCGGCATTCGCTGAGGCTGTAGAAGTCGCCGCGCTGCGTCACAGCACGGATCAGCGGGTCGGGATGGGCCATGATGTCCTGCCGCATGGCGCGGATGGCCTCAGCCGTCGGCGGCAGGCCGCGCTCGGCGATCAGGCGCCGCCCTGCCGCGACATCCTGCCGCCCCAGCGCGCTGTAAAGGCCCACCCGCATGCAGCCCCCCGGGCGCAGGATCGACAACAGGGCCTCCCATCCCGCCAAGGGGCTGGCCATGTGGTGCAACACGCCGGACACGTCGATCAGGTCGTAGCCCTGTCCCAGGGCAGGCAGGCCGAGGATGTCCGCCTGGGCATAGGCCAGGCCGGCCACGCCATCCCGACGCGCCTGGCGCATCGCATAGGCAAGGCTCGCCCGGCTGAGATCGACGGCGAGCAGGCGGCCTCGGGTGGGGAAGCGCCGGGCGACCTCCTGCGCCACCCGACCGGTGCCGCAGCCGGCAATCAGGATGTCGATGGCCCCGGCTTCGGCCAGCGGACGGAACGGCGCCTGAGGGAACAGGTTCCGCAGCACCGTGTTGATGTCGAGCCCCTCCTCGGCCGGGGCGGCGAGGCACCAGCGCGGGTAGGGGTTTTCCTCATACTGCGCGCGGACGCGGCTGGAGGTCGCATCGGCGATCGGCGTCAGCACCGGGATCGCGGCGCGGATCGCACGCTCCTCGGCCGGTTCGTCCAGTTGCATGGCCAGGACGGCCGCGACCGGCTCGGATCGGTCGCGGCCTTGCAGGCGATCCCGCCCCGCGAGGGCATCGAGCGGCAGGTAGCAGCCAAGCACCGCCAGGTCGTACCCCGCGACCGGCCGGCCGGCGGCGAGATCCGCCTCGATCCGGTCGCGCAGGCGCGCGGCCGGAACTGCCTCCTCCGCCGCCACCGGATAGACGTACTCATTGAGGAAGCATTGCCGCGCCAGCGCGCAGGCCAATCGCAGCAGCCCGTCATCCGCCGCCGCGCCGGCCCGGGCCAGAAGCGCACCGCGCGCGGCCGTCAGCGCGCTTTCCAATGCCGCATCGGCGACGCGTGCTGAGACCAGCAGGCCGAGCAGAAGCTCATTGCGCGCCAGCGCCGCGAGATCTTCCCCGAGCACGCCAGGCTGCCGCAGCGTCGCGATGACGGCCGGCGCCACATCGGTCGGCCGCCCCCAGGGCTCGGTCAGCGCCCGCAGCGCGAGAGGGTGCAGCGCGGCGGGGATCGGCGCCAACAGCGCCAGCAGGCATTGCGCAAAGAGCGCCCGCCCATCCGCCGTCTCCTGCGCCGCCAACCCGGCGGCGACGTCGGCGAGTGCCCCCGCGATGTCGCCCCGCCCATACCGGATGGCCGCGGCACGGTGACGGAACTCGGGCGAGGGATCGAGGTCAGCGGCGCGCTCATAATGCCGCAGCGCCTCCTCGGGCCGACCGGCCGCGGCACAGACGCTGGCAAGGTTCGACCAAGCCCTGGCCGAGCCCGGCACGAGTTCGGTGATGCGCCGCAGATGCACCAGCGCCTCGGTGGAGCGCCCGAGCCGGTGCAGCGAATCGCCGACGAGAAGATGCGCCGCCGGGTCCGGAGCCTCGGGCCGCAGCGCGATGAGGCGAAGGCCGTGCTCGGCCGCCTCGGCCCAGCGGCCGGTGCGGTATCGCAGACCGGCCAGGCTGGCATGGGTGTCGGGAGCGTCCGGATCGAAGCGGAGCGCCTCGGCCAGATGGCGCTCTGACTCGGTCAGACGGCCGTCCCGCAGGGCGGCGGCGCCGCGCTGCTGCTCGCGCATGGCACGGCGCTGTCGGCCAGTCAGCACGGCATGGTGCGACGAGTCGCCAGGGATGGCCCCGAAATCGGAGGCGCGAGCATAGGGCCGAGCATGACGCGCACGATTCTAGAGAAATTGGTGTCGCGAGGGGAGAGCGCACGGGGCGCTCTGCCGATCTCGGCGCCCCCGGTCAGGGGCGCGGATCGGGTCCCGCCGCCCCGGTGATCGCCTGCACCGCCGCGACGACGGCTTCGGCCGCGCCGAGCCCGCTGTCCCGCACCAGGCTGCGCCAGGCCGGATAGCCCATCATCACCCGCAGCACCGCCCGCTGCGCCGGGCCGAGGCCCTGGCCCAGCCTCTCCCCCCAGCGCTGCATGGGCGGACCGAGGCGCAACTCGGCCATTTCCCGCGTCAAGGCATGGAATTCGGCATCGCGCAGCACGCAGCCGGCGAGTTGCTCGTTGCGCGCGTACCAGGCGTAGATCGCGCCGAGCCCGATCCGCAGCCGCGCCGGCCCCTCGGGCCAGTCCGCGGCGTCCGGCGGCGGATCGCGCTCCACCGTCAGGCCCGAACAGGCCAGGAACAGGCTCCGTTCATCGGGAAAGTGGGCGTAGAGGGTGTGGCGTTGCACCCCGGCGCGATTGGCGACCATGGTCAGGGTGGTGTGCGCGGGGCCGACGGTGCCATGCAGCGCCACCGCGGCCTCGACGATGCGCAGGCGGGTTTCGGCCTGCTGCTCGGCGCGGCGCTTCAGGACGTAGGGTCGGACCATGTGATTTTCAGTACACGCGACCGTGCATTCAATGTTGCTCGCGGAACGATTTTGGAAGAACATACTCGTGCAGTCAATTCAATCGCGCCAGGACGGCACCGCCCGTCACGGCCAAGGAGGACAGCATGGAAGCGAGGATCCACGAGGTCGCGGAGGGCATCTTCCGCCTCTCCGTCCTTGTTCCTGACATCGCGCCCCCGGCCGGCTTCACCTTCAACCACTTCCTCCTGCGCGGGGAGGAGCCGCTGCTGTTCCACACCGGGCTGCGGCGCATGTTTCCCATCCTGCGCGAGGCCGTGGCGCGGCTGATCCCGCCCGAGAGCCTGCGCTGGATCGCCTTCGGCCACTACGAAGCCGACGAATGCGGCGCCATGAACGAATGGATGTCGATTGCCCCGCACGCCCAGGTGGCGCATGGACAGACCGGCTGCCTGGTCTCACTGAACGACATGGCCGACCGCGCCCCCCGCATCCTCGAGGACGGGGCAGTGATCGAGCTCGGCGGCGGAATGCGGGTCCGCTACCTCGACACGCCGCACATCCCCCACGGGTGGGATGCCGGCGTGCTCCACGAGGAGAACAGCGGCACGCTGCTCTGCGGCGACCTCTTCACCCAGCTCGGCGATCGGGCACCGCTGACCAGCGGGGATATCGTCGGCCCCGCCATCGAGGCGGAGGATCTGTTCAGCTTCTCCAGCCTCAACCCGGGAATGGGGGCGACGATCCGCGGGCTGACCCGGCTCGCCCCGCGCCGGCTGGCGCTGATGCATGGGCCGACCTTCGAGGGGAACGGCGCCGCCGCGCTCGATGCCCTGGCCGATGACTACGACCGGCGGGTGCGCGAACGGATGGCCGCGACCGCCCGGCCGGCCGGCCCGTAACGACGGGGATGTCCTACCGGTCCGGGCGCGGGCCGCCGCGATAGGTGCAGGTCAGCAACCCCACCGGCGGCAGATGGTCCGCGCCCTCGGCCGAGGCCGAGCGCCATTCGGCGGAACGTTCGATCAGAACGGGCCGGGCCATGTCGCAATACTCGGCGACGACGGGGCCGAAGGGCTGGCCGGTGTCGGTGAGAAAGACCACGATATCCCCGGCGCGGCAGCGCACATGAAGGCGGCTGCGCGCTTCCTCCTCGCTGGTCCGCATCGCTTCGGGGCCGGTCACGCGCACGGCGATCCAGCAGCGCCCTTCCTCCGTTGGCTCCGACGGCGCCTGCGCCCGGGCCGCGCCGGCCACGGCCACCATCGCGAACAGCGGCGCCAGGCGCCGCCCGACGGCCAGCCTCATCCCTTCTCCACCGTGATGTCCGGCGCATCCGGGTTCTTCATGCCGACGATGTGGTAGCCGGAATCGACGTGGTGGACCTCACCGGTCACGCCCTGCGACAGGTCGGACAGCAGATAGAGGCCGGACCCGCCCACTTCCTCGATCGTCACGTTGCGGCGCAGCGGGGAATTGTACTGGTTCCACTTCAGGATGTAGCGGAAATCACCGATGCCGCTCGCCGCCAGCGTCCGGATCGGCCCGGCCGAGATGGCGTTCACCCGGATGCCGCGCTCGCCGAGATCGGCCGCCATGTAGCGGACCGAGGCCTCCAGCGCCGCCTTGGCCACGCCCATCACGTTGTAGTGGGGCGTCCACTTCTCGGCGCCGTAATAGGAAAGCGTCAGCAGCGCGCCGCCATCCTTCATGATGGCCGCCGCACGCTGGCCGACCGCAACGAAGGAGAAGCAGGAGATGTCCATCGCCTGCAGGAAGGCGGCACGCGGCGTGTCCACGTAACGACCCCGCAGATACTGCTTGTCCGCGAAGCCGATGGCATGGACCAGGAAGTCGATCTGCCCCCATTCCTTCTCGATGGCGGCGAAGGCCGCGTCCATCGAGGCATCGTCCCCGACGTCACAGGGCAGCAGCAGCTTCGAACCCACGCTCTCGGCCAGCGGGCGGACACGCTTCTCCAGCGCCTCCCCCTGATAGGTGAAGGCGACCTCCCCCCCCTGGGCCGCGACGGCCTGGGCGATGCCCCAGGCGATGGAACGGTCATTCGCCACGCCCATGACCAGGCCCCGCTTGCCCTGCATCAAGGTGCCAGTGGCGATCTTGGGCTCTGGCGCGGCGTCGTTCATCTTGTCTGGGCCCGTGGCGATTGCTGAGAGCAGGCGTGGTGCCATGGCAGGATTGCATGGGCAAGAGGTTCGCGCCCCCTTGCCGCCCCCTGCCCCGCCCCCCGATACAGGCGCCGGCAAGGAGTATCCGCGCATGGCCACCACCGAG
The DNA here is from genome assembly GCA_041914265.1 of Roseomonas sp. GTDB lineage: Bacteria > Pseudomonadota > Alphaproteobacteria > Acetobacterales > Acetobacteraceae > Neoroseomonas. The sequence goes on along the minus strand of JAYSDS010000175.1, from coordinate 852 downwards.
GACCCGATCGCCACCTTCCAGGCCTGGATGGAGGAGGCGATGAAGACCGAACCGAACGACGCCAATGCCGTCTGCCTGGCCACGGCGACGCCGGACGGCTTCCCCTCCGCGCGCATGGTGCTGCTGAAGGACGTGGATGAACGGGGCTTCGTCTTCTACACCAACCTCGAAAGCCGCAAGGGCGGGGAACTCGCCGCCAACCCCAACGCCGCGCTGTGCTTCCACTGGAAGACGCTGCACCGGTCCGTGCGCGTCGAGGGTGCGGTGGAAGCCGTGAGCGATGCGGAGGCGGATGCGTACTATGCCTCCCGCGCGCGGACCTCGCGGCTCGGGGCCTGGGCGTCGAAGCAGTCGCGGCCGCTGGAATCGCGCTTCGCGCTGGAAAAGGCAGTGGCGGAATACGGGCTGCGATACGCGGTGGGGGAGATCCCGCGCCCTCCCTTCTGGTCGGGCTTCCGGCTGCTCCCGCGGCGGATCGAACTGTGGCGCGACATGCCCTTCCGCCTGCACGAACGGCGCGTGTTCCACCGCGAGGGGGACGGGTGGCGCATCGAGACCCTGTATCCCTGATGGGGAATGCGGCGCGATATCGGGTCGCGGTTTCCGCGGGCCTTGCTGATTGCCCCGCTATTTGCGCTGCGGGAGTTGGAGGGGCTTTGCCCCTCCAAGCCACCCCGGCAAAGGCCGAAAGGCCTTTGCAAACCTCCACCTGGCGCCAGGCGCCAGCGGCAGAATGGCGTCGAAGCCCGCCCTTGCGCGCGAAGCGCGTTGTGAGGGGCCGCATTGCGGCGGCGCCCGGAGCCAAATGCAGGCGGTGTAGGCCGCATGGTGGCCAGGGGTGGTTCGGAGGGG
>JAYSDS010000174.1:0-11441 GCA_041914265.1 Roseomonas sp. | reverse complement strand
GTTGCGGGCGCGGCCCCGTGGGCGGTTTGGGGGGGGCGGGCGGGGGGGGTGGGGGTGGGGGGGGGGGCGGCCCCCCCCCCCCCCCCCCCCCCCCCTTCACCACGAATGCAGCTGAGCGTGCCCGCTCCCGAGAGCGACCCCGCCCCCTGGCCTCAGGTCCGTTCGTAAATCAGCCTCGCCCGGATCGTCCCGGGCAATTCGCGGAACTCTTCCAGGATCGCTTCCGCATCCTTGCGGGCCTCCACGCTGTCCACCACCACGTAGCCGATGCTTCCGGCCGTCTGGTAGTACTGCCCGGAGATGTTCAGCCCGCGCTTGGCGAAGCTGTCGTTGATGCGCGAGAGGATGCCCGGCGCGTCACGATGCACATGCACCCAGCGCGCACCTGTCGGCCGCGCGGGGAGCTGCACCTGCGGGAAGTTCACCGCGCCGACCGTCGCCCCGGTATCGGAGTATTCGACCAGCTTGCGCGCGACCTCCTCCCCGATGCGCCACTGCGCCTCGCCGGTCGATCCGCCGATATGCGGCGTCAGGATCACGTTGGGCAGGCCCTGGAGGGGGGAGACGAAGGGCTCGCCATTGCGCGCCGGCTCGACCGGGAAGACATCGACCGCGGCGCCCAGCAGATGCCCCGACCGCAGCCCCTCGGCCAGTGCATCAAGATCGACCACGGTGCCGCGGGCGTTGTTGAGCAGCACCGCGCCCTGCTTCATCGCCGCGATCTCGGGCGCGCCGATCATGTTCTTCGTCTCGGGCGTCTCGGGCACATGCAGCGTCACCGCATCGGCTTCGGCGAGCAGCGCATGCAGCGACGACATCGGCTGGGCATTGCCGTGCGGCAGCTTGCCGGTGCGGTCCCAGTAGATCACGCGCATGCCGAAGGCCTCGGCGAGCACGGAAAGCTGGCTGCCGATATTGCCGTAGCCGACGATGCCGAGCGTCTTGCCGCGCACTTCCCAGGAATTCGCCGCGGACTTGTCCCAGCCGCCGCGATGCGCCGCTTCCGACTTCGGGAAGATGCCGCGCATCAGCATGACGATCTCGCCGAGCGTCAGCTCCGCGACCGATCGCGTGTTGGAGAAGGGCGCGTTGAACACGGGAATGCCGCGATCGGCCGCGGTGTCCAGGTCAACCTGGTTGGTGCCGATGCAAAAGCAGCCGATGGCGAAGAGGCGATCGGCCGCGGCGAGTACCTCGGCCGTCACCTGCGTGCGGGACCGGATGCCGAGGATATGCACCCCCTTCACCGCCTTGATCAGCGCCGCGCCGTCGAGCGCCTTGGCCTCCCGCTTCACCGTGGCGTAGCCGGCCTCGGCCAGGCAATCGACCGCGCTGTCGGAGATGCCTTCCAGCAACAGGATGCGGATCTTGTCCTTGGGGAGCGATAGCCTGGTCGGGGACATGCAGCGGGCCGTGGTCTGTCGAACGGGGCCGGTTACCTGCGCCCTTCGCGCCTGCGAGACAAGGGGCGGCGCTTGCAGCCCAGCCATCCGCTTCGGCATGCTGCACTGCCGCCGGGACGAGCCTTTGGGGAGTCTTCATGGACGCAGCCTATCTGTCGGAATGGGCGAATCTGCTGCTGCGCTGGCTGCATCTGATCACCGGCATCGCCTGGATCGGGACGTCCTTCTACTTCATCGGCCTCGACAACCAGCTCGAGCCCGCCAGGGACGGCAATCCGCGCGTCGCGGGGGAGCAATGGTCCGTCCATGGCGGCGGCTTCTACCACAAGCAGAAATACCTGGTGGCGCCGGAACGCCTGCCCGAGACGCTGCACTGGTTCAAATGGGAAGCCTATTGGACCTGGATCAGCGGGTTCTCGCTCTTCGTCCTGATCTATTGGGGGCAGGCCAGCACCTATCTGGTCGATCCCGCGGTGCTGGACCTGCCGGCTTGGCTGGCGGTGACGATCAGCGCGGCGATGCTGGTCGCGGGCTGGGTCGGCTACGACCTGCTGTGCCGATCGACGCTGGGCGAGAACGAGGCTGTGCTGGGCGCGATCGGCGCGGCGGCGCTGGCGGTTGTCGCCTTCGTCTCCTGCCATGTCTTCGGCGGGCGCGGGGCCTTCCTGCAGGTCGGGGCGATGACCGGCACGATCATGGCGGCGAACGTCGCCATGGTGATCATCCCCGGCCAGCGGAAGATGGTCGAGGCGATGCAGCGCGGCGAGGCGCCGGACCCGCGATATGGCCGCTGGGGCAAGCAGCGCAGCGTCCACAACACGTATCTGACGCTGCCGGTCATCTTCATCATGATCTCGCCGCACTACCCGATGACCTACCAGTCCCGCTGGAACTGGCTGGTGCTGCTGGCGGTGGGCCTTGCCGGGGCGCTGGTGCGCCAGTATTTCGTGCTGCGCCAGAAGGGGGCGGATCCGGTCTGGCTGCCGGCGGTCGCGACCGGGGTGGTCGCGCTGCTGGTCTGGACCGGGGCGCCGCGGCCGGGTGCCGGCGGGGCAGGGGATGCGCCCGCCTTCGCCGAGGTCCAGACCATCGTCGCGTCCCGCTGCGTCGCTTGCCATGCCGCGCGCCCGACCATGGAAGGCTTCGCCGCCCCGCCCAAGGGCGTGATGATGGAAACCACCCAGCAGATCCGCCGCTGGGCCGCGGCCATGCGCCAGCAGGTGCAGACCGAGGCCATGCCGCCGGGCAACATGACCGAGATCACCGAGGAGGAGCGCGGCAAGCTCCTTGCCTGGGTGGCCGCCGGCGCGCCGGCCGAATGAACGCAAGGAAGGATCACCGATGGCAGGCAATGGCCCCGGTTCGCTCTCGACCCACGTATTGAACAATGCCGAGGGCATGCCCGCCGAAGGGGTCCGCGTCGAGCTGTGGCGCATGGAGCCCGCGCCGGAGCATCTCGTCTCCACCGTGACGAACGCGGATGGCCGCACGGTGGATCCGTTGCTGCCGCCCGGCACCTTCCGCGCCGGCCGCTATGAGCTGCGCTTCCACATCGGGGACTACTTCACGGCCCGCGGCATCGCGCCGAAGCCGCTGTTCCTCGATGTCGTGGCGATCAGTTTCGGCATGGCGGACGGCGTCGGGCATTATCACGTGCCGCTCGGCTGCACGCCCTGGTCCTACACGACCTATCGCGGCTCCTAGAGCAGATCCTGTCCGGATGAACTCATCCGGACAGGTGAAGATGCTTGCAAAAACAAACGTCTAGAGCTTTGGAGGTGAACGCAAGTTCACCGGAAATGCCCTAGGCGACGCCTGTCTGGAAACGCATCCGACGGCGCGTTTCCAGACCGCCTCTCAGGCGCGGATCAGCCCGCGCTGGCCCTCTACCGTGTCGCTGCCCGGGAAGGCGCGCGCCACGGCCTGCGGCGGCAGCTTCAGATGGTCGCGCAGCAGCCCCTTGGCCAGGCTGCGCAGGTCGGTGGTGGGGGCAAGGTCGCGCGCCTGGAACAGCGCACCCTCCGACAGGCCCGGCCAGTCGCCGGCTACCCGCCCGCCGGCCACGGCCCCGCCCAGGATGAAGGCCACGCCACCGGTGCCGTGGTCCGTGCCCTGCGTGCCGTTCACCCGCACGGTGCGGCCGAACTCGGTCATCACCAGCACGGCGGTGCGGGACCAGGTATCGCCCAGCGCCTCCTTCAGCGCGCCGAAGCCGTCGTCGAGCTGACCCAATGGCCCGTTCAGCCGGCCGACCTGCTGCGCATGGGTGTCCCAGCCGGACAGCTCGAAGGCGGCGACACGCGGACCGTCCTCCCGCACCATCAGCCGGCCCGCAGCCAGCGCCAGGGCCCGGAATGCCCCGCCCGGCTGCGGCCGGACGGCGGCATCCATGCCAAGGCTCGACACCGCATAGCCGCGCACCTGCAGTCCCTCGGCGATGGCCGGCCCGGTCAGCGGGTCGGCGGCGTTCAACTCGGCGATGCGGGCAAACAGGTCGGGCGGCGGCGCGGCCGATCCGCGCGGGGCATAGTTGCTGATCGTGGCCGGCCCCCGCATCAGCAGCGGCACGTCCACACCCACCGCGAGGCCGTTGTGTTGTGCCCCCCGACGTTCCGGCAGGGCGGAGAGCGCGCGGTTCAGCCAGCCGCTCGCCAGGCGCTGGTCGGCGCCCGATTCCAGGAGGTCCTGCGCGTCGAAATGGCTGCGCGTGCGCCAGTTACCCGCGACGGCATGCACCAGCAGCGCCTGGTTGGCGCCATACATCGCATGCAGATTGGGCATGCGGGGGTGGAGTCCGAAATGGCCGCCGAGATCGAGCAGCCCGCCCTCCTGCCCCGGCTCGGGCAGGGCGAGGGGGCCGCGCAACTCGCCGAAGCCGCTCTCCCCATAGGGCTGGACCACGAACAACCCGTCCATTCCGCCACGCAGCAGGACCACGACCAGGCGCGCCTCGCCCGGCGCATTGGCGAAGGCGACGCGCGCCCGGGGCAGGGTGACGGCCGCGGCGAGGCCGAGCAGCGCGGCGCGCCGGCCGAAGGCGGGCAGGTGGCTCATCGGCGGTGGAACTCCGGGCTGGTCAGGACGAGGGTCAGGGCTTCCCGCGCCGAGCCGGCGCGCGCGGCGGCCTGCAGCGTCTCCCGCCGGCAGAGCGGGCCGAGCACCGCCTCGGCCAGTGCTGCCGCGTCGCGGCCGGCGCCGCGCGCGGAAATCCCGTTGGCCCATTCGATGCGGCGGACCATGGCCTCCGGTGCCGCCCATTCCGAGGCGACGTCGGCCCAGCCATTCGGTGCGCGGGCCGACCACAGGGGCTGGCCAAGATAGCTGAGCCCGTTCCGGGCGCGTTCGCCGGCATCGGGCGGTGCCTCGACCGCCCGCAACACCGCGATCAGGTAGTCGTTCGGCGCGCGGAGCTTGGTCAGGGGCGGGGACCAGGCCTCGGGCAGCCGCACCAGGGCGCGGGAGGCCGCGCCGAGATCGCCGCCCGTCTCCCGCAGCACCGCCTCGATCCGGGCGACGCTGGCCGGTGGGGGGGCATCGGCGACGAAATGGCGCACCAGCTTGGTGGCGAGGTGGTGGTAGGTCGCCGGATGCCGGCCGAGCCAGGCCAGGGCCTGCATCCCGCCCTCGACCCCTTCGGGATAGCTGCGGCCCATCACGGTCTTGGCGCCGGGCTCGTGCGATCCCTCGCGGAACAGGAAGCCCTGCGCATCGCCCTGTATGCCGAAGGACCAGCCGGTCAGCACCTTGGCGAAGGAGGTCACATCCGCCTGGCTGTAGCCCGCCGCCGGGGTGACGGTGTGCAGTTCGAGGATCTCGCGCGCCAGGTTCTCGTTCAACCCGCGGGACAGGCGCTTGCCTGCCCGGCTGTTGGGACCGATCGAGGAGGCGTTGTCGAGATAGGCCAGCATCGCCGGATGGCGCGTGACGGCCACCAGCATATCGGCGAAGGGGCCGGCGATGTGGGGACGGATCGCCTCCCGCACCATGTGCCCGACATAATAGGGTGACTTGTTGAGCGTGACGGTGAAGTGGTTGGCCCAGAAGGTGACCAGCCTTTCCCGGAAGCCGTAGGGGGTCGTGATGGCCTCGGCGACCAGGCTGTCGGCCTCGGCCGTGCGGATGCGGCGCTGGTTGGGCCGGCCCTCCCCGGCGCGCTGGGACTGGTTGTCGGCATTCGCGGCAGCCAGGATGTCGGGCATGGCCGCCGGCACGCCGTCCGGCAGGGTCGGCGCGGCCAGGCCCGGGACAAGCTGCGAGTCGAGCCAGGCGACCGGATCGGCCGGCAGCGGCTCGCCCGGCCGGCGGCCCAGGCCAAAACGGATGGCGGCGATGGCAGGCTGGCTATCCATGACCTATATAATAGGCCTGATGCCCCGGCGTTTCATGCAACGAAGCGTGACCGTCGCGCGGCGCGCATGGCCGATTCATGGACGCCGCCGATATCTCGCGCTTGCAATGCGCGCCGGGACGTCGCAGATAGCCGCAACCGACTGATCGGCGAGACCCCTGCGGGCGGCGCGGAGCGGAAGCTTCGGCGCGGGCGCCCGTTTCTGCTTATGGAGGCCCACCGTGGCGCGCACCCCGCTCGAGCGTATCCGGAATATCGGCATCACCGCGCATATCGACGCGGGCAAGACGACGACGACCGAGCGCATCCTGTATTACACCGGCAAGTCCCACAAGATCGGTGAGGTCCACGAGGGCAACACCACCACCGACTACATGGACCAGGAGCGCGAGCGGGGGATCACCATCACCTCCGCCGCCGTGACCGCCGAGTGGAACGACCACCGGATCAACGTCATCGACACCCCGGGCCACATCGACTTCAACATCGAGGTGAACCGCTCGCTGCGCGTGCTCGACGGCGCGGTGTTCATCATCGAGGGCGTGGCCGGCGTGCAGCCGCAGTCCGAGACCAACTGGCGCCTCGCTGACCGCTACAACGTCCCGCGCATCATCTTCGTCAACAAGCTCGACCGCACGGGCGCCGACTTCTACCGCGCGGCGGAGACGCTAACCGAGAAGCTCGGCATCAACTGGGTGACGCTGCAGCTCCCGATCGGCGCCGAGGACACCTTCGTGGGCGTCGTCGACCTGGTCGAGATGCGTGCGATCATCTGGAAGGGCGACGAGCTCGGCGCGAAGTTCGAGTACCAGGACATCCCGGCCGACCTGAAGGACAAGGCCGCGGAATACCGCGAGAAGCTGCTCGACACCGTCGTCGCCGCCGATGACGAGGCGATGGAGAAGTACCTCGAGGACGGCGACGTCTCGATCGAGCTGCTGAAGCGCGCCATCAAGAAGGGCACCATCACGGGCGAGTTCCGCCCCGTGCTCTGCGGCACCGCCTTCAAGAACAAGGGCGTGCAGCCGCTGCTCGACGCCGTGATCGACTACCTGCCGAGCCCCGTGGACATCCCGGGCATCAAGGTGGCGCCAGAGGAAGGCCAGGATGAGACGGCCGAGCGCCGCGTGATCCCGGCCGACGAGACCGCGCCCTTCGCCGGCCTCGCCTTCAAGATCATCAACGACAAGTACGGCAACCTGACCTTCGTGCGCGTCTACCGCGGCGTCCTCAAGCAGGGCGACATGGTGATGAACACGACCAAGGGGAACCGCGAGCGCATCGGCCGCATGTTCCAGATGCACGCCGACAAGCGCGAGGAAGTGAAGGAAGTCTCCGCCGGCGACATCGCCGCTTTCGTGGGCCTGAAGGACACCGGCACCGGTGACACCCTCGCCTCGAACGACGATCCGGTGGTGCTGGAGCGCATGGCCTTCCCGGTGCCGGTCATCGACATCTCCGTCGAGCCGAAGACCAAGGAAGGCGTGGAGAAGATGACGATCGGCCTGCAGAAGCTGGCCGGCGAGGATCCCTCCCTGCGCCTGCGCACCGACCAGGAGACGGGCCAGACCATCCTCTCCGGCATGGGCGAGCTGCACCTCGAGATCATCGTTGACCGCCTGAAGCGCGAATACGGCGTGGATGCGAACATCGGCGCCCCGCAGGTCGCCTATCGCGAGACGATCTCCAAGCCGCACACCGAGGTCTACACCCACAAGAAGCAGTCCGGTGGGTCGGGCCAGTACGCGGAAGTGAAGATCACCTTCGAACCGAAGGAGCGGAACGAGGGCATCGAGTTCGTCAACGCGGTCGTCGGCGGCGCGATCCCGAAGGAGTACATCCCGGCGGTCGAAAAGGGCATCAAGATGCAGGCCGACACCGGCGTGCTCGCCGGCTTCCCGACGGTGGACTTCAAGTACACGCTGACGGACGGCAAGTACCACGACGTCGACTCGTCGGCGCTGGCCTTCGAAATCGCCGCCAAGGCCTGCTTCCGCGAAGGCATGAAGAAGGCCGGCCCGGTCATCCTCGAGCCGATCATGGACGTGGAAGTGACCACGCCGCAGGATCACGTGGGCGACGTCGTCGGCGACCTGAACCGCCGCCGCGGCGTGATCCAGTCGCAGGACATGGCGGGCACCTCGGTCATCGTCCGCGCGCACGTCCCGCTGAAGGAGATGTTCGGCTACATCTCCAACCTGCGTGGCATGACGAAGGGCCGCGCGTCCTTCTCCATGCAGTTCCATCACTACGATCCGGTGCCGCGCAACGTCGCGGACGAGATCATGGCGAAGTCGGCCTGATCCAGGCCGCCTGAACCGGGCGAGCGCAGCGGCGCGGCGGGGCAACCTGCCGCGCCGCTTCCGTATCCGGCGTCACTTGCGAAACGATCCCGCCGCGCCGCATCCTGTCCCGAGTGCCAGGGAGAGGGACGCGCCATGCGATACGCCTTCGCTGCGCTTGCCGCCGCCGCGCTGTTCACGCCGGTCGCGGCGCTCGCGAATTACTGGGTCTACTGCGACCAGGGCCGCATCGTCGTGGAAAGCCGCGATCCGGAGCAGATGCGCATCGCGCGCGTCAGCGGCTTCTGCCAGATGGGGCCGAAATTCGACTATCTCTCGGACGCGCAGAACTTCGCCGAGCGCAATTTCGGTGGCGCGGGGCGAGCCTGTTCCTGCCGGTGAGGTGATTCAAGGAGGGGCGCGCGCCCCTCACCGCCGCAGGAAATGCGTCCCCACCGCGTCGAGCACCACGACGCCGTCCGAGACGCGCCGTGCCGTATGCCGCAGCTTCGCGATGCCGAGCGGCCGGCCCGACCGCGAGGGCCGGATCTCGTCCACCGTCACGCGGATCGCGATCTCCTCTCCGGGTCGCAATGGCGCGGGCCAGCGGCTGTCGATCTGGTTGCCGCCGATCGAGATCTCGCTGATCAACCCGCTGCGCATGATGTGGCCGAAGACGGCGGACAGCGTGTGCAACCCGCTGACCACCAGTTCGCCGAAGATGCTCCGCTTCGCTTCCTCGGCGTCGAGGTGGAAGTATTGCGGGTCGTAGCGGGAGGCGAATTCGACCACCTCCGCGAGCGACAGGGTGAGGGTGCCGAGTTCCCAGCTCTGGCCGGGGGTGAGGTCGTCGAGGGACCGGATAGGGTCGATCATCCGCCGCATTCTAGCCCCGGCGCTCGGGCATGTCCTCTCATGGCGGGGCTGCCGGCGGCGCGGGACGCGCGGACGCAGCCCCCGCATCCTTGTCGGAGGTCCGAGACCATGTTCCTGCCGCGCCGCGTCGTTCTGGGTTCCGCCCTGTTGCTTGGCGCCTGCGTCGCGCCGCAGCCCCCGGCGCCGCCGACGCCGGCCGGGCGCTACGCGGCGCTGGTCGTGGCGGCGGACCAGGCCGCCGGCCAAGTGGTGGACCACCTCGCCGCGCGGGAGCGGCGGGAGGTGCAGGAAGCCGGGTCGCTCCGCTACGCCGCCGGGACGATGCCGCCGAACCCGCCGCCGCCCGCGGCACCGGCGGCGGGCGCGGTGCTCGATCCTGGCATGAAGCTGATCCTGCTGCAGGCGCAGCGCCTGGCCGCGCTGTCCGCCGGCCAGGCGATGATCGAAGGTCCGCTGGGCGCCGCGCTGATGTCGCGGCTGCAGGACAGCCTCGGTGCGCTCCGCGCTGTACCCGCGCGTTGGCCGTCCGAGGCGCAGCGCCGGCGTGGCCTTGATGCCTTCGCGCTGCTGGCGACGCCGGCCCCGCCGGGCATCGACGCGGCGGGCCTCGCCATGCAGCGCCAGGGCGCGATGCGCGACGCGGCGGCGCTACTGCGCGCCGTGCTGGGCGATGATGCGCGGTCGGGCCTGCGGGGCGCGCTGGCGCAGCGCCACCAGCTCTGGCGGGATGCGCAGACGGCCATGCTGAATGCCGCGCGCAACGACCGCAATCTCAGCCCCGACCAGCGGATGCAACTATGGCGGGCGACCCAGGCGCGGATGGCGGCCGATCCGCCGGAAGTGGCGGGAACGGAACTGCATCGCATGCTCGGCGCGCTGCCGGCAGCGCATGCGGCGGCAGGCGCGGGGGATGCGGCCGGCGTCGAAGGCTTCGCGGTGGAGGTGGCGCGCATCCAGGCGCTGGCCGCGCAGGCGCGGTGACTGGATGAGGGGGAGGGCGACGGCCCCTCCGGCCCGCCCCAAGGGGCCGCACCGATGCCGCAAAGGTCCGGGGGACTTGGCGCGCCGGGCGCTGCGGTGTAGCCAGCCGGGCATCCCTTGAACGTTCCGGAGAGCCGCCCCCATGGCCGCCATCGCCGACATCATCGCCCGCGAGGTCCTCGATTCCCGCGGCAACCCGACCGTGGAAGCCGAGGTGGTGCTCGAGACCGGCGCGCGCGCCTCGGCGATCGTGCCCTCCGGTGCCTCGACCGGTGCGCATGAGGCGGTGGAACTGCGCGACGGCGACAAGAAGCGCTATGGCGGCAAGGGCGTGCTGAAGGCCGTCGCGAATGTCGAGGGCGAGATCTTCGACGCCATCTCCGGCCTCGACGCGCTTGACCAGGTCAAGATCGACGAGACGATGATCGAGCTGGACGGCACGCCGAACAAGGCGCGGCTCGGTGCCAATGCCATGCTGGCGGTGTCCCTCGCGGTGGCCAAGGCGCAGGCCGTGGATCTCGGCATCCCGCTCTATCGCCATGTCGGCGGCGTCTTCGCCCGCACCCTGCCGGTGCCGATGATGAACATCATCAATGGCGGCAAGCATGCGGACAACCCGATCGACATCCAGGAATTCATGATCATGCCGGTCGGCGCCGGCACCATGGCCGATGCCGTGCGCATCGGGTCCGAGGTGTTCATGGCGCTGAAGAAGGCGCTGCACGATGCCGGCCATTCGACCAATGTCGGCGATGAGGGCGGCTTCGCGCCGAACATCGGGTCCGCTGACGAGGCGCTGGGCTTCATCGCCAAGGCCTGCGAGGCGGCCGGGCATCGCGTCGGCGAGGATGTCGTCTTCGCGCTGGACTGCGCGGCCACCGAGTTCTTCCACGACGGCGCCTACAAGCTGGAGGGCGAGGGCAAGACCCTCGATGCCGGCGGCATGGTCGACTACCTCGCCGCGCTCTGCGCCAAATGGCCCATCGTGTCGATCGAGGACGGCATGTCCGAGGATGACTGGGCCGGGTGGAAGGCGCTGACCGACAAGCTCGGCGCCACGGTGCAGCTCGTCGGCGACGACCTGTTCGTCACCAATACCGAGCGCCTGCGCCAGGGCATCGAGCGCGGCACGGCGAACGCCATCCTGGTGAAGGTCAACCAGATCGGCACCCTGACCGAGACGTTGGAAGCGGTGGAGACCGCCCATCGCGCCGCCTATCGCGCCGTGATGTCGCACCGGTCGGGCGAGACCGAGGACGCGACCATCGCCGACCTCGCGGTTGCGACGAATTGCGGGCAGATCAAGACCGGCTCGCTGTCGCGCTCGGACCGGCTGGCGAAGTACAACCAGCTCATTCGCATCGAGCAGGAGCTGGGCCAGGCGGCGCGCTACGCGGGGCGCGCGGCGCTGCGGCGCTGATGCAGCCGGAGGGGGCTTTGCCCCCTCCGGACCTCCCTTACCAAAGGCCGGAAGGCCTTCCTGATGACCTGCCTGGTTCCGCTGTGGGATCGAGAGGGGCTTTGCCCCTCTCGAACTCTCCCCAGCAAAGG
>JAYSDS010000173.1:0-11517 GCA_041914265.1 Roseomonas sp. | reverse complement strand
GCGGCAGCTACCGCCAATCACCAGAGAGTCAGCACTTCACTCGGCGGGTATTAGAAGTTTCCCTCCGCGGCTTCCTTCAGGATCTGCTTGTCCAGCGTCAGCTCCGCCACCGCCCGCTTCAGCCGCGCATTCTCACGCTCCAGATCCTTCAGCCGTCGCGCCTGGTCGACCTTCAGGCCGCCATACTCTGCCCGCCAGCGATAGAAGCTCGCCTCCGAGACCCCAAGGCCGCGGCAGACCTCCCCTATCCTGCGCCCCTGCGCCAGTTCCACTTCAGCCTGCCGCAGCAGCCCAATGATCTGCTCCGCCGTGTGACGCTTCCTCGGCATCCCTGCCTCCTTCCAAGGAGGCCAACTGTCTCATCACCGATGGATCCCGTTCAGGGGGGAAGGTCAGGCTGCCAGCCTGCGAATGTGACGGCATCGCGACTGATGCAGGACACCCGCATTCCCACTGATTGGTCGGAACAGCGCAGGGCGCTCGGGTTCGTCTGACCCCGCGCGAGTACGGCGCCGCGCAATTCGGCGCGGATGCTACCGCCCCGCAGGTCGGCATCTGGACCATCCGTACATGCCGAAATGGCGTCGAGAGACAGAACCGGCCATTGGCCTGCTGAACCCGCCGGGCCAGCGTCTCTCAGGTACGATTCGCCGGAGGCTCTCGCGTGTCTGGCCGGAAAGGCGGGCCTTTCGCGGGCCGCAGCGGCCCACCCGAAAATCGTCTGCGACACCGCGACTGCGTGGTTGGGGCGCCTGGATTCGAACCAGGGAATGGCGGTACCAAAAACCGCTGCCTTACCGCTTGGCTACGCCCCACCAAGACGAAGCTTCGGTCGCGCAACCATCGCTGCGCCGTTGCTGTCGTTCCAGGCGCTCCCCCGAACCCTTGTGGGCTGGGCAAACCTGAAACCGCTCCGCAACTCTCGGCTCGTGTCCAAGACCATGCAGGGTCGCCTTATGATGGACTGACAGGCTTGGCGCAAGGCTCGGCCCTGCATAGGTCACCGGCCCGCTCGAACCGCGTCACCCCAGGTGACGCTTGGCGGGGACGACCGCTCCCTCTCGGCCATGTGCTCCAGCCACCCTGCCACTTCAGTCCGCGCTGCGCCGACCGCTCGGCGGTCGCAGCAAGATCCCCTTTGCCCGACTCAGCCGAAACGGCACCTCCGACGCCCGAGCGACCCCGGCCCTGGTCTCAGCCCTTCACTCGTAAGGCGGCACCACACCCGGCTTCGGGTCGATGGGCAGCATCCGTTCCAGCCCGCCCAGCTTCTCGAACAGCGCGGCCACCTGCAGCGCCTTGGCATCCTGGCGCGGGGGCGCCACCACCTGCAGCCCGACCGGCCGCCCATACCGGTCGAAGCCGCAGGGCACCGCGACCGCAGGGCAACTCGCGAGGGTCGCGAAGGCGTTGATCAGCGACCCGCCCATGTAGTTCTCCAGCACCTGGCCGCCGATCCGCTCCGGGGCGCGCAGCGTCACGTCGAAGGCGGGGGTTGAGGCGCCTGGCGTCACCAACACGTCGCAGCGTTCGAAGATGGCCCGCATCGCCCGGAAGAACCGCGCCCGCTCGTGTTCCGCCCAGGCGAGGCGCGAGGGCGTCTCCGCCAGGCCGCGTTCCGTCTGCCAGATGATATCGGGCTTCAGCTTGTCGCGCTTCGTCGCGAGCAGCGCCTCCCGATCCACCACGAAATGCTGGCTGCGCAGGACCAGGAAGGCTTCGTTCAGGTCGCCAAGGTCGGGGAAGGCCTGCTCGACCACGATGCCGAGGTCTTCGAAGCGCCGCACCGCCGCGGTGCAGAGCGCGGCCATTTCCCGGTCCATCGCCATCGTCCCGCCGAAATCGGCAGTGAAGGCGATGCGCAGCGGCTTCTCGGCCTCGGCGGCTGCGACGGCGTCCACATACGACCGCGCCGGCGCGTCATAGGTCATGGGATCGTCGATGTCCCAACCCGCCATGGTGTCGAGGAACAGCGCCAGGTCCGGCACGTTGCGCGCCATCGGCCCCTGGACGGAAAGCGGCGACCACAGATCCTCCTGCGCGCCGCGCGTGACCCGCCCCGGCGAGGGCCGCAACCCCACGACCGAGCAATAGGTCGCCGGCCGCCGCAGCGATCCGCCATGGTCGGACCCATGCGCCAGCCAGACCTCGCCCGTGGCCAGCGCCACCGCGCCGCCGCCGGTGGACCCGCCGCAGGTCAGCGTGGTGTTCCACGGGTTGCGCGTGCGCCCGAACACCTCGTTGAAGGTGGATCCGCCGGCGCCGAATTCCGGCGTGTTGGACTTCGCGATCACCACGCCGCCCTTGCGCTCGATGCGCTCGACGATGGGATGGCTGCGATCGGGAACATGGTCCGCGAAGATCGGGCTGCCGAAGGTGGTGCGCACGCCGGCGACCTCAGTGAGGTCCTTGATCGCGACCGGCAGGCCGGCAAGCCAGCCCGCCTCGGCCTCCGCCTCCCGCCGCTGGCCGGCCATCAGGGCCTTCGCATGGTCGCGCGCGCGGTCGAAGCACAGGGTCGGCAGGGCGTTCACCGCCGGTTCCACCTCGGCGATGCGCGCTGCGGCGGCGTCGATCATCTCAAGCGGCGAGACCTCGCCCGCGCGCAGCCTTGCCACGGCTTCGGTGGCGCTCATCCGGATCAGGCTGGGGTCGGCCATGGGGCGCGGATTCTCCTGTCACAATTCTCAGCAACTGCCTTGTCGACCGCGCTATGCTGCCCGCGTCCGGGAAGATTGGGGAGGGCTGCCATGTCCATGACCAATGTCGCGGCTCTCGACATGCGCGAGACGATGCGCGCGCTGGGGACGGTCGTCGGCTACCGCGCCGGAGAGGCGATCTTCCGCGAAGGCGATCCCGCCCGGCAGATGTACGTGGTCCTGTCCGGCATGGTCGAGATCGCGAGCCGCGGCCGCAGCATCGAGACCATCGGGCCGGGCGATGCGCTGGGCGTCGTTTCGCTCATCGACGGGCTGACCCGCACGGCCGAGGCCGTGGCCGCGACCGATTGCGAACTGGCGATGCTGGATGAGAGGAGCTTCCGCCAAGCGGTGGAAGAAGTCCCGCATTTCGTCTGGTTCGTGATGGAAGGCCTTGCCCAGCGTCTGCGCGCGATCAACGCGGCCCTGTGACGGGGCGGTGGGCGCGGCCCGCCGCGCCCCGGTCGTGTCTCCTCTGCTTCCAGCGCGCTTACGCCTGAGCGCCTGAACGCGATAGCCTGGGCGGGAAAGGAGCACCGCGCCATGTACAACCCGCCAGCCTTCCGAGAGGAGGACCCCGAGGTTCTGCGCGGGATCATGCGTGGCGCGCGCCTGGCATTGCTCGTCTCCGCCGCGCCGGATGGGGGCGTGCCCGAGGCGACGCACCTGCCCCTGGTGCTGGCCGAGGGGGAAGGCCCGCATGGCACGCTCTACGGTCACGTCGCGAAGGCCAACCCACAGTGGCGGGGCCTCGCCGCGGCCGGTGCCGCGCGCGCCGTCTTCGCGGGCCCCGAGGCCTATGTCTCGCCGTCCTTCTATCCGTCGAAGCAGGAGCACGGCCGGGTCGTGCCGACCTGGAACTACATTGCCGTTCACGCAATCGGTCCGATCGAGGTGATCGAGGACGCCGCGCGGCTGCATGGCCTCGTCTCCCATCTGACGGCGCTGCATGAGTCATCGCGGGCGGAGCCCTGGACGGTGGACGATGCTCCGGCGGATTTCGTGGCCAGTCAGCTCAAGGGCATTGTCGGCATCGCGCTGCGCATCGAGAAACTGATCGGCAAGCGCAAGCTCAGCCAGAACCGCGCCATGCCGGATCGCGAGGGCGTGCAGGCGGGGCTCGCCGCGAGCGAGGATGCGCGCGATCGGGAGACGGCCGCGGCGATGCGATAAGGGTGATGGAGGGAGGCGGCCGGCACCCGCCGACGCTCCCTCCGTGCTTCGGCATGCTTCCGGAGTGGCAAGACCCTCTTCGCGTCAGGTGCGCGCGGCTGCGGCGAAAGCCCAGCAAACCGAAGGTTTGCG
This sequence comes from Roseomonas sp., assembly GCA_041914265.1. Taxonomy (GTDB): domain Bacteria; phylum Pseudomonadota; class Alphaproteobacteria; order Acetobacterales; family Acetobacteraceae; genus Neoroseomonas. The sequence goes on along the minus strand of JAYSDS010000173.1, from coordinate 7,513 downwards.
CCCGGCGTCCGAGGTCACGGAAAAAGCGGATATCAGAACGCTCTGAGGCAGTCGCTCAGGCTGGCAGCCTCCGCGGCCATGACCGGCCGGCTGTCCGCCACCACCAACCCGGCACGGGCCGCCGCGCGCACCTCGCTTGGCGTGACGCCGAATTCGCGGCGGAAGGTGCGGCTGAAGGTGGAAGGCTCATAGAAGCCGCAGGCCTCGGCGATCGCGGCGATCGACCGGTCATCCGCCGGGTCCGACAGCGCGGCGCGGATGGCGCGCAGCCGGTGGCGCTGGATATAGCGGATCACGCCGCCTTCGCCTTCCAGGATCCGATAGAGCTGCGAACGGGACATGCCCACATCCCGGCACAGCGAGGTCGGGGTCAGGGTCGCCGAATGCAGTCGCCGCCTCACCACCTGCCGTATGCGCTCGAGGCGCGTCAGGTCGACCTGGCCGCCGGTCGTTCCGCCCGAGCCAGCGCGAGGCATGACACAGGCGGCGACCATCGCCTCGATGGCGTCGGGCAGGCGCGCGGCTTCCTGGTCGTTCAAGGTGGGCAGGGAGCGTTCCAGCAACCGCAGGTAGTCCGCCAGCAGGCGGCCTAGGCCGCCCTCGATCGCTCGCCCTCGCGCGCGGTCCAGTTGCGGGGCGATCGCGGCAAAGCGGTCGCGCGGCAGATAGAGGTGAAGCCGGTCATCGGCGTCACGGGCGCTTTCCACCGGATCGGCGAGTGACACCAGGAAGGGCGCACCAGGGGGGACCTCCAGGTCACCACCTGGAAGCCTGATGCTGGACCGCTTGGTCCCGACTGCGATCACCCAATGGTCGGTCGGATCGCGGCGGACATGGGCGGTGGAGCGGACGGAATGCAGGGCCGGCGCGATGACGCGGCTGAAGGCACCGCCGCTGCTTGCCCAGGTGGCGATGTCCGCTGCGAAAGGATGCCTGGCTTCTTCGGTGTTCCAGGCCAGATCGAAGACGGGGTTGAACCAGGCCCGCCAAGCGGCTCGCTGATCCTGCGGGGGCAACCCACGTGTGGAGAAGGCGAGTTTCGTCAACGGCATGAACCGTAAACTCCCGGCTCCGGACAACGGTCCGTGCCATTCGGAACAAGCATCTTCCCCTGACCGTCGCTATTGCGAGGCGATGGAGTGAAGTCAAGTACCGGCCTCGTGATCGTCACGAGCCGTTACTCCCAGCGCGGCAGCGGGGAAGGGGTTTGGCGCTCCTGGCTGACCGACTGCCTCTGCTGTGGAATTGGAGGGACTTTGCCCCTCCAAGCCACCCCAGCAAAGGCCGAAAGGCCTTTGCAAACCTCAACTTGGCGCTGTGCGCCACGGGCAGGTTTGGCGCCCAAACCTGCTCTTGCGCACAAAGCGCGGCATGAGGGCTTCGGATGGGCGTTGCGTCCGGCCGCTCATCGGCGCGGGACGGGATTGGCCGCCGGCTCAGCTCTGTGGCTGCTGCCGACGACGCCGCGCCCGGCGGAAGGCATAGGCCAGATGGGCGGCGTAGCCGCCGATGGCGATGCCGACCACGACCCAGGCCAGCGGCTCCACCCAGCCTTCGACCTTGTCGTAGTGCTCTTCCAGGAAATAGCCGGCGACAGCGAGGAAGGTCAGCCAGATCGCCGAGCCCAGCGCGGTCCAGACATAGAAGACGTGGCGCGGGATCTCGACCATGCCGGCGGGCACCGAGATCAGCGTCCGCACGCCGGGGAACATGCGCCCGATGCAGATGGCGATGGGCCCCCAGCGGCGCAGCATGCCGGTCGCGCGGTCGAGATCCTCCTCCTCCACCGCGAACCACTTGCCGAAGCGCTGCACCAGCGGGCGGAAGCGCTCGACGCCGAGCCAGCGGCCGAGCTCATACCAGACGATGTTGCCCGCGAGCGTGCCGGCCACCGCGAAGATGATCAGCCAGAACAGCGACATCTGCCCGCGCGCGGCGGCGAAGCCCGAAGCCGCCATGATCAGCTCGGAGGGGATGGGCGGGAACAGGTTTTCCAGCACCATGAGCGCGAATACGCCCAGCAGGCCGCCGGCGGCGACCATCTCCGTCACCCACTGGAACATTCATTCCACCTTGAAGATCGACATGGCGACCCAGCGGCCGCGCACATAGTTGAGGCCCGTCACCGTGCCGAGCTCCCGCAGGGCGAGGCCCCGCTCGGTGGCAGCGTGCCGGAAGGCCGCTTCCTGCCGGTCGTTCACGGCGACAATGCGGCCGGGCCCATCGGCCAGGAATTCCGCCGCCGCCGCACCGTCGCGCAACAGGCGGATATCGCCGCCCATGGCGAATTGCAGGGAGGGTTCATGATGCCCGACCACGCCGAAGTCGCGCGCCGGCAGGCCGGGCGCGACGGCGGCGACCTGGGCGGCGAGGCGGGGGGACAGCCACACCGCCTGGATGCGCGGGATCACCCCTTCCAGCACGCAGGCATAGAGCGGGATGGCGAGGATCGCGCCGGCCAGCGCCGCGCGGCCCCATTGCGCCCGCCGCGCCATGCGCAGCAGGGTCCAGGCCAGGAATACGCCGGCGGCGAGGCCGAGGATGGCGAAGGCATCGAAGCGCCCCTCCACCCGGAAGACCGCCGCCCCGGCCAGCAGCGGCAGGCCGACCGCCACCCCGGCCAGCGCCGCGACCGACAGCCCGTTGATCCAGCGCGGGGCAGGCTGCCGCAGCGGGTCCATCGCCCAGCGCGCGGCAAGCAGCATCAGCGCCGGGAAGGCCGGCAGGGTGTAGTGGGGCAGCTTGGTCGCCACGGCCTCGAACAGCAGCCAGGTCGGCACCGCCCAGGCAAGGAGGAAGCGCACCGGCGCCTGCATCCGGTCCGCCCAGGACCCCGGCAGCGACCGCAGGACGATCCAGGCGGAGGGGAAGGCGGTGATGCCGAAGATCGCCGTGTACATCCCCGGCGGGCCCCAATGCGCCTCCTCGCCCGAGGACACCTTGTCCAGCATGTCGCCGCCCAGCGCCTCGCTGAAGAAGCGGCCTTCGGTGGCGATGCCGATGGCGATGAACCAGGGCGCGGCGCAGAGCACCATCAGCGGGATGCCCCAACCCGCATGCAGCACCCGCAGCCAGGGCGCGGTCAGCCGCCACCAGGGCCCGCCTGCCGGCCGGTCCATGACCGACAGCGTGATGCCGGCCAGCAGCGGGATCATCGGCGCGATCGGCCCCTTCAGCAGCACCCCGGCGCCGAGCACCGCCCAGAAGGCGGCCGCCTGGCGCGGCGTGAAGCTGTCCGGCGAGAGATAAGCCTTGCCCATCAGCCCCATCGCGATGGCGATGGTGGCGAGCAGCGCGGCATCGGTCTTGGCGATATGCGTCTCGACCAGCAGCACCATGCAGGGGGCGAGCATCGCCGCTGCCACGAAGGCCGCCCTTCGTCCGACCAGGGCGCGCCCGAGCAGGCAGGTCGCCAGCACCGCAATCAGCGCGCCGATCAGGGAGGGCAGGCGATAGGCCCAGATCTGCGTCCGCGCCGGGATCCCGACGGCTTCCAGCGCATGCACCGTACCCGCCTGCAGCCAATGGATGCCGGCTGGCTTCTTGTTGCGCTCGACCTCGCCCAGGCGGATGCGGACATAGTCTTGGGTCTCGACCATCTGGCGCGTGGCCTGGGCGAAACGGGCTTCGTCACGGTCCCCCGCGGGGATGGTGAAGAAGCCAGGCAGCCAGAGCAGCAGGCACAACAGCACCAGCCACGGCACCGGCCGTCGCGTCTCGGGCAGCCGGTCGAGGAAGTCAGCAGCGCGCATCGCGCGGGGCGTCTAGCACGCAACGCATGACGGTGCCATGAAGCCGGCGGCGCCGCCCCCGACACCCCCGCCGGGGGGCGTATGCGCCCCCGGACTCCGCGAGAACCTTGGCACCACTTCCTGGACTTCCGACCCGTAAGGCCGCGCGCGACCTGCTCGACGCCGTGCTGGAACACCGCCGGCCGCTGGATGAGGCGCTGGAACAGTTGCCCAAGCGGCTCGACCCGCGCGACCGCGCCGCCGCCCACCGCATCGCCGCCACCGTGCTGCGCCGCCTCGGCAGCATCGACGAAATCCTGAGCCCCTTCCTGCGCAAGGAGCCGCCGCCGCCGGCCCGCCACGCCCTGCGGATCGGCGTGGCGGAGCTGCTGCTGCTCGATACCCCGCCCCATGCCGCGGTGGGCGTCGCCGTGGCCTTGGCCCCCAAGGCCTTCGCGGGCCTGGTCAACGCCGTGCTGCGCAAGGTGGCCGCCGAAGGCGCCGCGGCGCTGGAAGGGCTGGACGCGCCGCGACTCGATACGCCGGCCTGGCTGTGGGCGTCCTGGCACGCCGCCTATGGCCCGGCGGTGCGCGCCATCGCCGAGGCCCATCGCGGCCCCGCCCCGCTCGACCTGACCCCCGCATCCGGCGCGGAACCGCCCGAGGGTGCCCAGATCCTGCCAACCGGATCCTGGCGGCTGCCCGCCGGCACCCGCGTAACCGAACTGCCCGGCTTTGCCGAGGGTCGCTTCTGGGTGCAGGACGCCGCCGCCGCCCTGCCGGCCCTGCTGCTGAAGCCCCAGCCGGGGGAGCGCATTGCCGATCTCTGCGCCGCGCCGGGCGGCAAGACCGCTCAGCTCGCCGCTGCCGGCGCCGATGTCACGGCGGTGGAGCGCGACCCGCATCGCCTTGCCCGCCTGACCGAGAACCTGGCGCGGCTGCGTCTGGCGGCGACCATCGTCCAGGCGGATGCCGCCGTCTGGACGCCGCCGGAAGCCTTCGACGCCATCCTGCTCGACGCCCCCTGCACGGCGACCGGCACCATCCGCCGGCATCCCGACGTGGCCCACACCAAGCGCCCCCGCGACGTGCAGGCAGCCGCCGAGGCACAGGCCCGGCTGCTTGCCGCCGCAGCGGAGATGCTGAAGCCGGGCGGGCGGATCGTTTTCGCCACCTGCTCCCTCCAGCCCGAGGAGGGCGAGGCCCATCTGGCCCGCGCCGCGGCAATGGGCCTGGTGCACGACCCGTTCTCCACGGCGGAGTTGCCGGGCCTGCCCGAAGCCATCACGGCCGCCGGCTGTCTGCGTACGCGCCCGGACATGGCGGGCGGGATGGACGGCTTCTTCGCCGCCCGCTTCCGCAAGCCGGGGTAGTGCCAGCCGTGCGCCATGGCGAGAGGCCGAACCGGTAGCGGCCCCGCGGTATTCCGCGCTTGTCGTGCCTGACGCCAATGGTTCGTGGGTAGTGGGGAGGCTTGGAGGGGTCATGCCCCTTCCTGATGACCCCGATGGTTCCGCTGACGGGAACCGATGCGGACCACCCCGCCAGGCCACAGTGTGACCTGGACCGCCGGCACCTGGCGCTGGGCGCGACGTCCATCCCGAAACCCGCTCTTGCGCCCGAAGCGTGTTCAGCGGGGAAGAAGACCGGCTGCAGCGCCCAACACCAACAGATTGCGGTCCAGGATGCCCAGCATCCTGGCGGGTGGAGGCTCGGAGGAGGGCAGAGCCCTCCTTCGATCGTCACCAGCGCAACCAGGAACGTCTTTCGGTCTTTGCCGGGGAGGGTTTCGCGGGGGACAAGGCCCATCCCCAGCCTCCCGTTGCCGCATGGGGCCAAGCCCTTCCGTCGCCAACAGCGGCTGATCGGCAACGCCGCGGGCACACGGCCCCGCTGTCGCCGCGTTCAGAGATGCTTGCCGAAGAATTCCAGGGTGCGGGCCTGCGCGAGTTCGTAATCGGCCTTCACATAGGAACCGCGCTCGTCGCAGCCGAAGCCGTGGCCGCCGCCATAGACATGCACCTCGACCCCTGGCTGCGCTGCGCGGATCGCCGCGACGTCGGTCATCGGGATCGACGCATCCGTCTCGCCGAAATGGAGTTGCACCGGGCTGCGCGGCGTCTCGTCCTTCGCCGCGGCGATGCCGCCCCCGTACCAGCCGGAGGCCGCGCTGAAGGCGCTGGTGCGAGTGGCGGCATGCCAGCTCACCGTGCCGCCCCAGCAATAGCCCACGATCCCGCGCTTTGCTGCGCGTGGCAGGGCGGCGGCCGCCGCCAGCACGTCGAGCAGCGTCAGCCCGTCCGGGATCTTGCCGCGCAGCTCACGGCCCTGCGCGACGTCGGCGGCCTCATAGCCCAGTTCGATACCCGGTCCCACGCGGTCGAACAGCGCGGGGGCGATGACGGCATAGCCCTGGGCGGCGAAGGTCTCGCAGACGTGCCGGATGTGGCGGTTCACGCCGAAGATCTCCTGCACCACGACCAGGGCGCGATCGGCGTTCTGCGGCCCGGCGCGCCAGGCCGTCAGGCGGTGGCCGTCCGCGGCCGTCAGCGAAATGGTGGGCATGGACGTTTTCCCCGTTGGGTTGGCGGCGTATCCTCCGCGCATGGGCGAGATCGTCAACCTGAACAAGACCCGCAAGGCGCGCGAGAGGCAGGAGGCCGAGGCCGCCGCCGCGGCGAACCGCGCCAAGCACGGCCGGACCAAGGCGGAGAAGGCCAATGACGTGCGCGCCGAGGCGCGGCGCAAGGCCTTGTTGGACGGCGCGAAGCGCGAGGACTGAATGCTTCACCACATCCTGGCGGGCTTCCCGCCTTCGGTCTCGCCCTCTTCTCATGCGGTCGAGACCGATGGGTTCGTCTTCCTGACCGGCCAGTTCCCTCGCGACCTTGAAGACCCCGAGGCGCCTCTGCCGGAGGGCATCGCGGCGCAGACCACGCGTACCATGGGCAATCTGGCGCGCGCCCTGGGCGCACTCGGGCTGGGGTTGGAGCACCTTGTGTCGGTGCGCGTGTACCTGAGCGAGTTCCGCCGCGATTATGCGGCGATGAACGCGGCTTATGCGGCCGCACTGCCGGCGGACGGGCGGCCCGTGCGCACCTGCATCGGCGTCACGGCGCTGGTGCGCGACGCGCTGATCGAGATCGAGGCGGTGGCGAAGCGGCCGTGACGCGCCGGGCTCCGTCGCAGGCTATCTGGTCGGGGCCTGAGGCCTTTGGTTCGCCGCCTTTCGGGCAGCGTTTCCGACGCTGACCCGGCGAGGCTCGCCAGCCTCTGGCGTCGGCCCGAAAGCAGGGGAACCCTCTTCCGTAGGTGGAATATGCCAGTGCGCGGATCGCGCCATGAGAAAGCTGCCGGCGGCGTCGCCAAGCCGTTGTGTGCCCATGTTGTGTACCCACGGGGTGGCTCGGAGAGCAGGTTTTCTCTGGACTTGAGGCGCTACCTCACTTTTTCTGGGCATCCATGCCGGGTGAGGGATACGAGCCCACCGCCCCAGACCCAAGGAAAAACCTGGGCTTCAGCGCAGTCAGTGTTTGGGCAGTGTACCAATCGGGGGACCAGCGCCGCAAGTCTCGGGATATGCTTTCACCAGCCCCACGGGTGCCCAAATCCGCGTTGTGCTCCTGGATGGTGAGCCCTGGTTTGTCGCGGCCGATGTGTGCCGGGCGCTGGGGTTGGCCGTCAGTCACACCGGCCTAGTAGACGTGTGGAACGCCACGCGCTCCCTCCTGTTTGGTCCCAGGCTTTGATGGTGCAGTCTTCTCCGCGGCATGGAGGGATGC
>JAYSDS010000172.1:7928-11591 GCA_041914265.1 Roseomonas sp. | reverse complement strand
GCCCCTCCAAACCACCCCGCCAGGGGCTTGGAGCCCCTGGACCGCAATCTTCTGGTGCCGGGCGCGATAGCCTTGCCGCTCCCTCCAAACGTCCTTCGTGCGCAAATGCGGGTCTCAGCGCCATTCTGGCCGTGGTGCACAGCGCCAAGTGAAGGTTTCCAAAGGCCTTTCGGCCTTTGGTGGGGTGAGCCCGAGAGGGGCGACGCCCCTCTCGGTTCCACAACGGAGATATCAGCCCGTACGCAGGCGAGCCCTCCGTTCCAACCGCGCCTTACCCGAACATCCGCGCGATCGCTGCCGGATCGACGTCCTCGATCCGCGCCGGCTGCCACTTCGGTGTGCCGTCCTTGTCCACCAGCACCGAGCGCACGCCTTCGACGAAATCCGGATGCTCGTTCACCACGACACGCGTCAGCGCGAGTTCCGTCGCGAGGCACCCGGCAAGGTCCTGCTCCGCCCCGCGCTTCAGCAGTTCGAGCGACACGCAGAGCGAGGTCGGCGACATACGCCGCAGGATCTTCGCCTGCGCCGCGGCCCATTCCGTGCCTTCCGCATCCAGCGCGGCCAGGATCCCGAGCATGCTGTCCTGCCCGAAGCAGCGGTCGATCGCCTCCCGGTGCGGCGCGAAGGAAGCTTCGGGCGGCGTGACCGAAAAGCTCGACACCGCACCCGCCCCGTCGGCCAGCAGCGCCGCGCGCAGGGCCGGCAGCGACTCACGTGGAACGAAGTGGGTCGCGAGACCGGCGTGCACCGAATCCGCCCCGGTCAGCCGCGCCCCGGTCAGCGCCAGCCAGATGCCGACCTTCCCGGGCAGGCGCGGCAGGACATAGGACGTCCCAACATCCGGGAACAACGCGATCGCCGTCTCGGGCATCGCGACCAACGCGTGCTCGCTCACCACGCGCGGGCCGTTATGCACGGCAACGCCGATGCCGCCGCCCATGCACACGCCGTCGATCAGGCTGACCCACGGCTTGGGGAAGGTCGCGATGCCGGTGTTGACGGCATATTCCTCGGAGAAGAAGTCCTCGACCGCCGCGCGGTCGCCGCCGATGGACGCCTCGCGCACCGCGCGCACGTCGCCGCCGGCGCAGAAGGCCCGGCCGCCGGCGCCTTCCAGCACCACCAGGCGCACCGACTCGTCGCCATGCCAGTCGTCGATCGCCGCGGCGAAGGCGCGGATCATATCGAGCGTCAGGGCATTCAGCGCCTTGGGGCGGTTCATCAGCAGGGTGCCGGCGAGACCCTCCCGCTTCGCGATCAGGCTGGGCTCGGCAGTCTCGCTCATGGTCATTGCTCCCTACACGATGACAGCGGCGTTAGCCGTGCGACCGGGCGTTGACAAGCCGGCCCGGCCGCCGGAGGTAATGCCATGGGCGAAACGCTGGTGCGCTTCGAAGGCGTGCGGAAGACCTATGGCGCGGGCGGGCCCGCCGCCGTGCAGTCGCTTGACCTCGATATCGCGCGGGGGGAGCTGCTGACGCTGCTCGGCCCGTCGGGATCGGGCAAGACGACCACCCTGATGATGCTCGCGGGCTTCGAGATGCCGACCGAAGGGCGCATCCTCCTCGAAGGCCGCGACATCGCGCATACCGCGCCGCACAAGCGGGGCATCGGCGTGGTGTTCCAGTCCTATGCGCTGTTTCCCCATATGAGCGTGGCTGAGAACGTCGCCTTCCCGCTGTCCGTCCGCGGCATCGGCCGGGCCGAACGGGATGAGCGGGTGCGCAAGGCACTCGCCATGGTGCGGCTGGAGGGTTTCGCGGAGCGTCGCCCGGCCCAGCTTTCGGGCGGGCAGCAGCAGCGCGTCGCGCTCGCCCGCGCCATGGTCTTCGAACCGCCCATCGTGCTGCTCGACGAACCGCTCGGCGCGCTCGACAAGGCGCTGCGGGAGGAGATGCAACTCGAGATCCGGCACATCCACCAGCGGCTCGGCGTGACGATGATGTACGTCACCCATGACCAGGCCGAGGCGCTGACGCTGTCGGACCGCATCGCGGTGTTCGAGGGCGGGCGCATCCGCCAGGCCGCCGATCCGAAGACGCTCTACGACCGCCCGGCCGATGCCTTCGTCGCCGGCTTCGTGGGCGAGAACAACCTGCTGCCCGGTACGGTCGAAGCCCGCGATGGCGACGATGTCACCGTCCGCCTGCGCTGCGGCCCGGTCGTCGGCGCGCAGGCGGTGGATTGCGGCGGCCCCGGTGCGCCCTGCCTGGTCGCCATCCGCCCCGAACGCATCGCGGTCGCCGGCGTGACCGCCGCCGATCTCGGGGAAGGCGCGGTGCCCGCCACGCTGCTCGAAGCGATCTTCCTCGGCGACCATGTGCGGCTCCGCCTGTCCATCGGCGATGGGGGGGAGATCCTGTCGAAGCGCCCCGCGGGCGTCGGCGCCCTGCCCTCTCCCGGCTGCCCGATCGCCATCGCCTGGCCGGAAGGTGCGGCCTTCGCCTTCCGCGACACCGCGCCCCAGGTCTAGAGTCCCGCCAACGCAGCCTGACGCCACGAAGGAGACGCCCCATGAAACGTCGCACCATCCTCAAGGGCGCCCTCGCGGCGACCGCCGTGCCGGCAGCGGCGCAGGCGCAGGGCCGGGACCTCACCGTCGTCTCCTGGGGCGGCGCCTATCAGGACGCGCAGCGGGAGGTCTATTTCCGCCCCTTCCAGCAGGCGACCCGCATCCGCCTGCTCGAGGAGACCTGGGATGGCGGCATCGGCGTGCTGCGGTCGCGCATCGCCTCGGGCGCGAACACCTGGGACGTGGTGCAGGTGGAATCCGAGGAATTGCTGATCGGCGCCGATGAAGGCCTGTTCGAGCCGATGGACTGGGCGGCGATCGGCGGCAAGGACGCCTATATCCCGCAGGCGGTCAACGATTTCGGCGTGGGCGCGATCCTCTACTCCTTCATCATGGCCTATGACCGGGCGCGCATGGCCCAGGGGCCGACGAGCTGGGCCGATTTCTTCGACACCGCCCGCTTCCCCGGCAAGCGCGGCATGCGCAAGGGGCCGAAGACGACGCTCGAAATGGCGCTGATGGCCGATGGCGTGCCGCCCGGCCAGGTGTACCAGGTGCTGGGCACGCCGGCCGGCGTGGACCGCGCCTTCCGCAAGCTCGATTCCATGAAGGCCGACATCGCCTGGTTCGAGCGCGGGTCCCAGCCGCCGCAATGGCTCGCGGCGGGGGAGGTGGCGCTGACCGTCGCCTATAACGGGCGCATCTCGGCGGCCAACGCGACGGATGGACGCAACTTCGCGATCGTCTGGACCAACAACATCTTCACCCTGGATAGCTGGGTGGTCATGAAGGGCAGTCCCAACAAGGCGCGCGCGCTCGAATTCCTGAAATTCGTCGGCCAGCCCACGGTGCAGGCGGAACTGCCGCCGAAGATCCCTTATGGCGTGACGGCAAAGGGTGTGAATGAGAGGCTGCCGGCGAGCCTGCTCGCCAACCTGCCGACGGCACCGCAGAACCTCGAAAGCGCGCTGCACCTGAACGACCAGTTCTGGCTCGACAACCTCGACCGGCTGACGCAGCGGTTCAATACCTGGGTGTCGCGGTAAGACCCGAGGGAGGGCTTTGCCCTCCCCCCGCCCCCCCCCCCCCCAAAGCCCCAGGGGCCGGGGGAAACACCATCAGGGGTGGGGGCGTTGGCGGCCGCACCC
>JAYSDS010000172.1:0-7918 GCA_041914265.1 Roseomonas sp. | reverse complement strand
AAGGGCCTTTGGAAACCTCGATCTGGTATCGGGCATTGCGAGCACTCACGCCCCTCTCGACGCGTTCCGCGCACAAAAGCGCGCCTCGGCTGCGGGCCAGCCAGCGTTGCAGGACGCCAGGTATCGGCATTCCAAATGCCCCAGGCATTTGGCGAGGTGAGGTTCGGAGAGGAGCGGCGCCCCTCTCCGATGCGCCATGAACCGTCCGGCGCTGCTCACGGCGCCTCTCCTCCTCTTCCTCCTGCTGACCTTCCTCGCCCCCATCGCCGCCTTCCTCTGGCGCGGTGTTTCCGATGCCGAGGTCGCCCCGGTCCTACCCCGCACCATCGCCGCCCTGGCCGATTGGGACGGCGCGACCCTGCCGCCCGAACCCGCCTTCGCCGCCCTCATCGACGATCTGCGCGAGGCCCGTGCGCGTGACCGCGAGACCGGCGGCGGGTCCATTGCCCGCGCCGCCGCGCGGCTGAATGCCGACCGCCCGGGCTTCCGCGGCCTGCTGCCCATGACGGCGCGGCGCGTCGAAGCCCCCGGCGCGGGCAGTGCGCAGGACACGCTGCTCGCCATCAGCGAGGAATGGCGCGACGTCGAGAGCTGGGGCGCAATCCGCCGCGCGGGCGGGCCGCTCTCGGCCTATCATGTCCTGGCCGCGCTCGATCTGCGGCGCGACGCGACGGGTGCCGTGCAGGCCGTGCCGCCCGACCAGGCGGTGTTCCGGGCGATCCTGCTGCGCAGCCTGTGGATCTCGTTGCTGGTGACCGCCTGCTGCCTGCTGCTGGGCTGGCCGATGGCCTGGCTGATCGCCACCACGCGCGGCTGGGCCAACACCTTGCTGCTGGGCGCGGTGATGCTGCCCTTCTGGATCTCGCTGATCGTGCGCACCGCCGCCTGGATGGTGCTTCTGCAACGGGAAGGTGTGGTGAATGCGGCACTGGGCGGGCTGGGGCTCGGGCCGTTTCCGCTGATGATGAACCGCTTCGCCGTGGTGCTGGCGATGGTCCATATCCTGCTGCCCTTCATGGTGCTGCCGCTGGTCGCATCCTTCCGCGCGCTCGATCCGCGCCTGCCGCGTGCCGCGGCCTCGCTGGGCGCGGCGCCGTGGCGGGTCTTCCTGCGGGTGACGCTGCCGCTGTCCCTGCCCGGCATCGGGGCGGGCTGCCTGCTGGTCTTCATCCAGGCGCTGGGCTTCTACGTGACGCCCGCGCTGCTGGGCGGGCCGAACGACCAGATGCTCGCCTGGTTCGTCGGCTTCTACGCGACGCGCAGCGTCAACTGGGGGCTGGCGGCGGCGCTGTCCGTCATGCTGCTGGTCGCGGTCGGGCTGTGCGTCGCGCTGTACGGCAAGCTGGCCGGGTTCCGCCGGCCGGGAGCGGCGTGATGGGGCGCGCGCTGCTCTGGGCCGCCGGCGTGCTGGTCGCGCTGTTCCTGATGGCGCCGATCATCGCCATCCTGCCGCTGTCCTTCTCGGCCGGATCCTTCCTGTTCTATCCGCTACCGGGGCTGTCGCTGCGCTGGTACCGGGACTTCTTCGACAGCGGCTTCTGGCTCTCGGCGGCATGGAACTCGCTGCTGATCGGAGTGTCGGCGGCGGGGCTCGCCACGTTGCTCGGCACGCCGGCGGCCTTCGGGTTGTGGCGGATGCGCGGCGCGTTCCGCGCGGTCGCGATGGGCATCGTGCTGGCGCCGATGGTGGTGCCGGTGATCGTCGTCGCGGTCGCGCTGCTGCTGGCCTTCGGGCCGATCGGACTGGTCGCGACCCATGCGGGACTGATCATCGCGCATGCGGTGCTCGGCGTGCCCTTCGTGGTGGTCACGGTGCTCGCGGCGCTCGAGGGCTTCGACCCCGTGCAGCTCCGCGCCGCCTCGGCCTGCGGCGCGGGGCCGATGCGGGCCTTCTTCCGCGTCTGCCTGCCGCAGATCGCCCCGGGCGTCGCGGCGGGCGCGGTCTTCGCCTTCGCGACCTCGCTCGATGAGGTGGTAGTCGCGCTGTTCATCGCCGGCCCGGATCAGCGCACCCTGCCGCGGCAGATGTTTGCCGGACTGAACGACCAGATCAGCCTGACGACCACGGCGGCGGCGGCGATGCTGGTTGTCCTGTCGGTGTTCCTGCTGCTGACGGTCGGCTGGCTGCAGCGTCGCGGCAAGCGCCAGGCTGGCTAGAGCATTTCCGGTGAACTTGCGTTCACCTCCAAAGCTCTAGACGTTTGTTTTTGCGAGCATCTTCACCTGTCGGATGAGGTCGTCCGGCAGGATCCGCTCCAACACCCTGCCGGCGAGGTTCGCTGGATTTCCAACGAACGGCGCAGATCAGCAGGCCGCGGCCGATCGATCGAACAATGCTCTATGCGAGGCCCAGCGCCGCGAAGAGCCGCGTGCTGGCCGGCCAGAGCTCCATCACTTTCGCGTGGAAGGCAAAGAACCCCAGCACCGCCCCGAGGACGACGACGAGTGAGGCGATCCACGCTCCGGCGAGCGCGCGCGACGGCTCGGCCTGGACCACCGGCGCACGTGCCGTCATCGCCAGGGGTTCCGGCCGCGGCGCCGCCGCGATGGGCGCAACCACGGGGGGCGGTTCCGGCTTCGCTTCGGGCTCCGGTGCCGGCTCCGGCTCGGGCGATGGAAGCGGCGGTTCGGGCGCGGCCACGACCGGCGGCGGTGGCGGCTCGGGTGCCGTCACCTCGGCCGGCGGCGGCGCCACCGGTTCGGGCGCCGTCGCTCTCGGCAGGGCGAAATCCGCCCCGCAGCGCGAACAGCGCAAGGTCCGCGCCGGGCCGGCAAGCAGCCGGTCCGGCACCTCATAGGCAGCAGCGCAGGCGGGGCAGGCAATACGCATCGTGCCGCCATCCTCAACTGCCACGCGCGATGCGGCAAGCAGCGGTTGAGGTACGCGCGTCACGCGGGCAAAACATCCCCATGGTGCGATTCACCCGCGTGGCCCTCGCCTATCCCGATCAGCGTGGACGGCCGGGTCCCGAGGTTCTGCGCGACCTCTCCTTCACGCTTGGCGAGGGCTCGTTCACCTGGCTGCTCGGCCCCTCGGGCGCCGGCAAGACCTCGGTGCTGCGCCTGATGCAGGCGGCGCTGCGCCCGAGCGCGGGAGAGGTCGAGCTGCTCGGCATCCCGCTCTCCCGCGCGCGGCGGCGGGACCTGCCGGCGCTGCGCCGACGCATCGGCGTCGTGCACCAGGAATTCCGGCTGCTGTCGCATCTGGCGGCCTGGGACAACATCGCCCTGCCGCTGCGGCTCGCGGGCGTCGCCGAATCGACCATCCGCGCCGATGTCGCCGACCTGCTCGACTGGATCGGCCTGACCGGCAAGGAGGATCGCCGGCCCGAGGAACTCTCCGGCGGCGAGCAGCAGCGCCTGGTGATCGCGCGGGCCGTCGTGACGCGCCCCGCCCTGTTGGTGGCGGATGAGCCGACCTCGGAACTCGATGCGCGCCAGGCGCGCCGTACCATGGCTCTGCTGGTCGAGATGAACCGCCTCGGCACGACCGTCATCGTCGCGACCCATTCGGAGGACCTGCCGGAGCGGCATCCGGCGCGGATGCTGACGCTCGAAGGCGGGCGGCTGGTCGCCGATGGCTGAACCGAAGCGCCGGCTGGCGCGCGACCCCCTGGGCCTGCGCAAGGCGCTGGCGGACCGGCTGCTGATCGGCCTGGTCGCGGCCATGGCGCTGCTCGCCGCGCTGGCGCTGGCCGGCCGCTCCGGCGCGGACCGGCTCGCCGAACGCTGGCGGGAGGGCGCCCAGGCCGCCGTCACCGTCCAGATCCCACAGCCCACGCCGGAACGCATGGACCGCGCGCTCGCCATCCTGCGCGCCATGCCCGACGTCGCCTCCGCCGACATGGTGGACCCGGCCCGCATGGCCGAATTGCTGCGCCCCTGGCTTGGCGGCGCCGAGGGCCTGCCCCTGCCCGGCGTGATCGAGCTGCGCCTGGCCGATCTTTCCGCCAATGCCGGGCTGATCGGCGAGCGCGTCGCGCAGGACGTGCCGGGTGCGCTCACCGAGGCGCATGGCGTCTGGGTCGCGCATCTCGGTGCGCTGGCGCAGGCGATCCAGGGACTGGCGCTGACCGTGCTCGCCCTGGTCGCCGGCGTGGCGGCCGCCGTGGTGGGCGTCGCCGTCCGCGCGGGGCTCTCCGCGCGGCGCGACGCGGTGCTGGTGCTGCACGGCCTGGGTGCCACGGATGCCGCTGTCGCCAGCCGCTTCGCGCGCCGGGCCGCCTTCCTGGCCGGGATGGGGGCCGTGATCGGCACGATGCTCGCCGTGCCGGCGCTGGCCGGGCTGGCGGAGCTCGCCGGGCCGCTCGCGGGGGAGAATGCGTGGCAGGGGCTGCCCTGGATCGACCTGGCGCTGCTGCCGGCCATGGCGGCGGTGGTGGCCTGGCTGGCGACGCAGGCGACGGTCCGGCGGTGGTTGCGGCGGCTGCCGTGATGATGCGGGCAGGTCAGGACGACCGGGAGGGGCCCTGCCCCTCCGAACCACCCCGCCAGGATGCTGGGCATCCTGGACCGCCATCCGTTGGCATAGGGCACCGCGGACATGCCGCCCCCAGCAGCACGCTTCGTGCGCAAGAACGACCTTCGGCACCTTTCCGCCCGTCGCGCCCACTACCAGGTCGAGGTTTGCAAAGGCCTTTCGGCCTTTGCTGGGGTGGCTTGGAGGGGCAAAGCCCCTCCAACTCCATCAGCGGAGTAATCCGCAAGACCCTTCGGCCCATGGCCTCCCCGCCGGCAAAGACCCAGGGCAGGCAGCGCCCGTTCCACCGCAGCGTTACGCCACGATGAAGCGCCTCTTGCTCCTTCTCCTCCTGCCACTGGCCTTCCTCGCGGGCTTCGCCGTCTTCGTCGCGCGTGCCTTCGATCCGCCCGAGCCGTCGATGGAGGAGACCGACGGCATCGTCGTGCTGACCGGCGGCGCCGAACGTGTCTCGACCGCGCTGCGTCTCCTCGCCGAGGACCGGGCGCCGCGCCTGCTGATCTCCGGCGCACATCCCGAGGCCTCGCTGGCCGACATCACCACCGCGGCGGGGCTTGATCCCGCGCCGCTCGCCACGCGCGTGACGATCGGCCATGCGGCGGCAACCACGCGCGGCAACGCGGTCGAGGCCGCGGCCTGGGCGCGGGCCGAGGGGCTGCATTCGCTGCGCGTCGTCACCGCTTCCTACCACATGCCCCGTGCGATGCTGGAAATGCGGCGCGCGATGCCGCAGACGCGGTTGCTGCCGCATGCCATCGAACCCGTCACGCTGCGCACACCCGGCACGCTGTGGCGGCCCGCGACCTGGGGGCTTCTGTTCGGGGAATACGGACGCTACCTGCTGGCACGCGCCGGGCTGTCGGCGCTGGCACGTCCACGATCGGGAACCTCGTAGATAATGATCCTGCTGCGCTCGGCGCTGTTCAACCTGTTCTTCATCGGGGGCACGGCGCTGACGGTGCTCGGCGGCATGCCGCTGCTGCTGGCCCCGCCGCGCGTGCTGCGCGCCTATGTCCGGCTGTGGGCGCGCGGCGTGATCTGCCTGCTGCGCGTGCTTTGCGGCATCCGCGTCGCGGTGACGGGCCTCGAGCACATTCCCCCCGGCGGCGCGATCATCGCCGCCAAGCATCAATCGGCCTTCGACACCGTGGTCTGGCTCGTGCTGCTGCCCGAGGTCGTCTACGTGCTGAAGAAGGAGCTGATGGACATCCCGGTCTGGGGCTGGCTCGCGCGCCGCAGCGCGCATATGCCGGTGGATCGGAAGGCGGGCGCGTCAGCGCTGCGTGGGATGGTGCGGGCGGCTCAGGCGCGCCTCGCCGAGGGCCGCCCCATCGTGATCTTCCCCGAGGGTACGCGCACCGCGCCGGGGGAACGCCGCCCCTACCAGCCTGGCGTCGCGGCGCTGGCTGCGGCCACGGGCGCGCCGGTGGTGCCGGTCGCGACCGATAGCGGGCTGCGCTGGGGGCGACGCGCCTTCCGCAAGGCGCCGGGGACGATCCATGTGGCGATCCTGCCCCCCCTGCCCGCCGGCCTGCCGCGCGCCGCCCTCATGAAGGCCCTGGAGACGGCGATCGAGGAGGAGACGGCGCGCCTGATCGCGTAATCCACCGGCTTGTGGATAAGTCTGGGGAGAGAGCCTGCGGATAAGTTCAGCCGGGGGGTCAGAGGGGCCAGTTAGTGAATTGAAAAACCTACTAATTCCTGACCATCCCACCGAATGTGGATGAAGTGCCGTCCCCAGCCCTCCTTTGCGGGCACGACCCTGTGGAAAGCGCCCCCCGGATCGGCAGGCCCCGACCTTGATGGTCCGCAACCTGTTGTAGCTATTCCTGCTATATCTTCGCGCGATGCGCGCGGGATCAACCGCGACGGCAGGAAGGAACGCAACATGCGACTGAACCGACGTGGCGTGCTGGCCGCCGGGCTTGGCCTGGGCGCGGCGGGGCTGCTGGGCACCCGGCAGGCCGAGGCGTGCACCGGCATCCGGCTGAAGGGCGCCGATGGCTCGGTCGTCTTCGCCCGCACCCTGGAATGGGGCAGCTTCGACATGTCGCCGCGCCTGGCCGCCGTGCCCCCCGGCATCGCGTTGCAGGCGGCGGACAAGATGCCGGACGGCAAGCCGGGCATCGCCTGGACCGGACGCCACAAGGCACTGGGGATCTATGCGCTGGGCAAGTCGGCGGTGACCGACGGGCTCAACGAGGCCGGCCTCGTCGTCGGCATGTTCTACCACCCCGGCACGGCGGTTTATGCGCCCTATGATCCGGCACTCGCCGCGAAGTCCATGGCGATGACGGACCTCGCCGGCTACCTGCTGACCACCTGCGCCAATGTTGCCGAGGTGCGCGCCGCGCTGGCCGAGATCCGCGTGGTGCCGGTGGTCGAACCGGCGCTCGGCTTCCCGGCGCCGGCCCATGTCATAGCCGTGGAAGAATCCGGCCAGGCGGTGGTGATCGAATCGCTTGAGGGCGCGCTGCGCGTCTTCGACGCACCGTTCGGCGTCATCACCAATTCGCCGAGCTACGACTGGCACATGACCAATCTGCGCAACTACCTGGAGCTCTCGACCACGGATCGCGGCCCGCGCCGCATCGCCGGGGTGGAACTGGCGCCCATCGGAGTGGGGTCGGGGCTGCTCGGCATTCCCGGCGACTACACGCCGCCCAGCCGCTTCATCCGCGCCGCGGCCTTCACCGCGACGGCACGGCACACCGAAGGCGGCTTCGACACGGTGCAGGAGAGCTTCCGCATCCTCGACAATTTCGACCTGCCCGTCGAAGCGGTCGCGGATGAGAAGGGCGCACCTGGCCAGCCGCAGCTCATGCTCAGTGCCACGCAATGGACGGTGGCGAGCGATATCCGCAACCGCACCATGTACTACCATACCCAGTTCGACCGGACGCTGCGCCGGGCGCGGATGGCGGACGTGGATTTCGCGGCGCTGGGCGGGCGGGTCGCGACGCGCCCGCTCGACGACCGGCGGGAGCAGACGATCCGCGACGCCGTGCCGCGCGGGTAGGCCCGCACCAGCGGCCCGTGGGCGCGGATTTGCGACGATGATGGAAATGGAGAGGGGCCTTGCCCCTCTCCAAACCTCACCCCACCAAAGGCCCGAGGCCTTTGGAAACCGTCACTTGGCGCCCGGCATCAATGATCAGACGCCGCGGTGCACACCATGATGGGCACGACAGTCGGGAAATCGTCGCCTGCTGGCGTGGTTCCGCTGGTGACGATCGGAGGAAGGCTTTGCCCTCCTCCCGCCGGGATGCTGGGCATCCTGGACCGCCATCTTCTGGTGCTCGGCGCCGCAGGCGTTCTTTCGCCCCGCTAGCACGCTTCGGGCGCAAAGGCGGGTCCGGCCCCAAGTCGAGCAGTGGCGCCCGGCGCCAAGTCGAGGTTTGCAAAGGCCTTTCGGCCTTTGCTGGGGAGGTGTCGGAG
>JAYSDS010000171.1:0-11760 GCA_041914265.1 Roseomonas sp. | reverse complement strand
GCGCATCCCTCCATGCCGCGGAGAAGACTGCACCATCAAAGCCTGGGACCAAACATCTAGCTGGGCGCACGGGCTTGGAATGACCGGCTTCGCGAGACGGTCATACTACCCTAGGCGGCCGAGTTTGCCGCAGAACCGCCGGGCGGGATATGGCCGTGAGCCAACGGTCGGTTCTTGGCGCCGGTGCCGGACTTCAAAAGTCGTCTGACGACGACGACTTTCGAGGCGGGCCTTGAGGCCTGAGCTTAGGCGACCCGCTCGATCTCGCCCGGTCGCCAGGTCCTGCTGAAGAACGGCTCGAGCGGGCTGTAGAGCCGGAGGATGGTGAACCACCCTCGGCCCGGTGTCGTCTGGATCCAGTTGCCGCGGGCCACGCCGTTCGGCTGCGTCGGCGCGAAGTGGATCACCGTGCTGCCGTCCGGGTTCGCCGTGGCGGCCGGTGACGGGAAGGACTGGCTGCCGGCACGCGGGTAGCGCTGAGGCGTGTCCAGCATGGAACGGGTCTGGTTGTCATAGACGGTGAAGGACCAGAACTTCGCTTCCGGAATATCCTTCGGCAGGGTCACCCGGTAGTGCTTCGCTCCGTCGAAGGGGCGCTGCGCCGCATCCTGGAAGGCCAGGAGGTACTGCGACCCGATGCCCGGCAGGCGCATCGACATGGCGGGCGTGATGCCGGTGATGCCGTAGAAGAACATGCTCCGGATGTTCATCGTGCGGTAGCCGGTGGGCGGGTGCACGCGCACCCCCTCGCGGGTGATCTCGGGGATCGGTGTCTCGAACTCCGAGCCGCTGATGAAGAGCGGGTTCTGCCAGGCCGAGCCTGGGTAATAGGCCCATTCGGGATCGCGCGGCGCGGTGAACAGGGTGCGCAGCGTCGCATTCGCGACCGCGGCCGTCTCGGTGAGGATGCGCTTCATGCGCGCATCGGGCGCGAAGGGTTTGCCCTTGATGATGCCGATGGCGGCGAGGGGCCCCATGAGCTCCGCATCGAGTGCGGTCGCCGGTTCCTGCTGCACGACCTCGTCGAGGAATTCGAAGGCGCTGAAGTCCCCCGGCGGGATGGTGTTCATCACCTTCCCGCTGCCTTCGTGGAACACCTGCGCCGGTGGCGCCTCGGGGCGCGCGAGGGGCGCGCGACCGGCGAGGAACTCGGCGATCGACGTCCCGACGCCGCCAGGCTGGTAGCGGTAGATCTTGGTGTGGCGCTTGATGACCTCGACCGCAGACCGCGGGCTGTTGTCGACCATGAAGGAACGGCCGAGGAGCAGCACCCGCGTCGTGCGGGCGCGGGCGACGTAGTAGCCGCCTTCTGGTACGATCCCGTCATAGCCGGTCGGGAGCAGCAGATACTTCCCACCCAGGCCGCGATCGGGCCCGGGCGCGCCGAAATCGATCACCCACCGCCACCAATAGTCGTCGATAGTGCCGAGCGCCTCGGGCGGCGTCTCCAGCACCATCGGGCCGTTCGAGAGATCGATGATGCCGACGAAGTAGACGGTGTCGGCATTGGCCGTCAGGAACAGGGACTTTGCGTCCATCAGTTCCGAGAAGATAAGGATCTCGTTGTCCTTGACGCCGATGTCGAGGAAGCCGCGGTGGATGGCCCGTGCATTGACGCCCTGGAAGGTGTTGACGAACGCATCGAAGGCACGCGCGCGGTCGAGGTTCTCGTAGAGCTTCTCGGCGGTCGCCGCGTTCGGCACGCCGTCATTGAACTGCAGCGTGCCGAGCCAGGACTCGACACGGTCCGGCGTCACGATGGAAGCGGGGGCATCCGGCGCAGCGCGGCTGCCCGCCACGCTCGCGCCCTGCGCCCGCGCATCACCGGGCGCGCTCGCCAACAGAACAGGGAGTGAGCCAAGAGCCGCCGTCAGCGTCCGTCGTTGCATGGCTATGCGGTCCCTCAGGTCGTTCGTGAATGCGCGTGATGCCGTCTGCGCGCAGGTTCAGCGGCGCGCTTGCGCTTGCGCTTGCGCTTGCGCTTGCGCTTGCGCTTGCGCTTGCGCTTGCGCCGCAAAGTATCCAGGCGGCACGCGACGCCACAAGACGCTCCGGTCTCGGTTCGCGGTAAAGTCCTATCCATTTCCAGCAGCCAGGCATGTCGCCAAGATCGCGACCGGCGAGGAAGCCGGACTATCAAGCTGAGACGCCACCCAGCTCAGCGATACGTCCGCTGTCGAGTGCGGCTCAGATATGTAACCATGACCGCGTTGGGCACGAAGCCGACTGGTTGGCAGGTATCGCTCACTCGGGGGGGGTTCCTCAAGCACGGTCCTGTGGGCCTGGTCGAGAGCGGCGGTTCACCGCTATCATCTGCCCGCGCCTGAACTCCACTTTACAGACGCTGCCTACTCTCAGCGCACTCCTCCTGCACGCAAAAAGATGTATGACACAACTGAATAAGTTGTATTATACAACTCCATTGTGGCACTTTCCGAGATGAACACCGATACCGGCCTGGTCAAAGACATTCGCGACGTATCGCGGGCAATCGCCCGCGAATGGGGCTTCATGGGCGGGGACTTCGCCGGAACCGACCTTTCGCCGTCCGCGGTGCATGCGTTGATCGAAGTCGAGCAGGGGGGCGTCACAGCCCGCGAGTTGGCAGCACGCCTCCGCCTCGAGAAATCCAGCGTCAGCCGGATGCTCCGCAAGCTGGTGGAGTCCGGTGACGTGCATGAGGAGCCCGGGGAGGACGACGGCCGCGTGAAAGTACTGTCCCTGACCACATCGGGGAAACAACGCGTCATGGCGATCCACGCCTTCGCCAGCGCGCAAGTCGCTGATGCGCTGAGCCGCCTGAGGCCGCGTCAGGCACACACCGTGCTCGAAGGCTTGCGGCTCTACACCCATGCCCTTGCCAACCGGACTGGCGGCCAGGATGCCGCCTCGGGCGCCACGGTTGCCAGCGGCTATTGCACGGGCCTCATCGCGCGCATCACGGAGATGCACGCGCTCTATTACGCCAGGGAAGCCGGCTTCGGGCAGCGGTTCGAATCCGTTGTCGCTGCCGGCTTGGCTGAATTCTGCAGCCGCCTGGAGAACGCGCGGAACGCCATCTGGGCCGCAAGACGCGGACACGAGATCATCGGCTCCGTCGCCATTGATGGCGAGGATGTGGGAGAGAACGCGGCCCATCTGCGCTGGTTCATCGTCGGCGACAGCGTACGGGGCGCTGGTATCGGCCGTAGGCTCCTATCGGCCGCCCTTGCCTTCGTGGACGGGCAAGACTTCGCCGAGACGCACCTGTGGACCTTCAACGGTCTCTCGGCCGCCCGGCACTTGTACGAGGCGCATGGCTTCGCCTGCGTGGAGGAACGGTCCGCCGCGCAATGGGGCAATGAAGTGCTGGAGCAGCGCTTCGTGAGGCCCCGCCCATGACCGGCGCTGCCACACTAACCGAACTAGCCGGTCCGACGCCGGTTCCCGCACCGGCCGGGCGGCTCCGGGGCCGCGTGTGCCTGGTCACCGGCGCCACCAGCGGTATCGGCCGGGCTACCGCCCTGCGCATGGCGTTGGAGGGCGCGTCCGCCGTGGTGGTCACGGGACGACGCCAGCAGCTTGGCCAAGCACTGGCCGACGATCTCCAGCGATTGGGCACGGAGGGCCTGTTCCTCGCCTGTGACGTGACGCGGGATGCCGACCTGGCTGGGGTCATCGAGCGCATCATGGCACGGTTCGGCCGGCTCGATGCGGCGTTCAACAATGCCGGGTTCCAGGAACGGCGGGCGCCGCTGACCGAGCAGACAGATGCCGTCTACGCTCAGGTGTTCGACACAAACGTCCGGGCAATCTTCCATGCGATGCGCCACGAGATCCCGGCGCTCCTCGCCTCCGGCTCTGGCACGATCGTCAACAACACGAGCGTGAGCGGGGTCAGGAACCCCAATCCGGGACTGGCGCTCTACGGGGCTTCCAAGGCCGCCGTCATCGCTCTGACCCGCGCGGCGGCCATGGAGTATGCGTCTTCCGGCATCCGTATCAACGCGATCGCGCCAGGCCGCGTCGTCACGGACATGATGCTGAGTTCCGGCATTGCCGACATGCGCACCGTTGCGGCTGGCCTGCCGCTCAAGCGGATGGGGCATCCGGAGGAGGTCGCCGCAGCCGTCGTCTGGTTGATGTCTGGGGAAGCTGGGTACGTCGTCGGGCATGTTCTCGCGACCGATGGTGGCTTCCTTGCCGGATAGCGGTCCCCCGGGTTGTCGTGGCGGGTTGCGGGCGCTGATAGCTTTGGGGGCGAGCGCAGTAGTCGCCCAGATTCCCTCCCCGGCAGACCCACCGGGTGAGATGCGCGTCGGCTGCTGTTGTCAGGCCGCCGATCTGCACGGCAGATCGCGGAGCGTGCCGGCACGGGTCGCTCGTTCGGTGACACAGCCATGCAGCGTGGGCTACATCCTGCAGGATGATGACGTTCTTGAGGAGCGAGATCCTTACGGATCTCCGACGCCGCTATGCGGAACCTCATCGGAAAGTCCACCGCTGGGACCGGGTCGGCGACTTGCTGCAATTCGCAGAGGATGTCGTGAATGGCATCGCGGATCGGCGGGCCTTCATCCTCGCGATCCTATTTCACAAGGCCGTGTTCATGCCACGCGCGACCGACTCTGCCACGCGCAGCGTGGAGTTGATGCGCGCATCGGTAAATGCGGCCGCGCCGTCCGAGTTGCTGGACCGCGCCGAGGCACTGATCCGCGCAATCGACGAGGGCGAGATCCCGGAGACAGACGATCCGTCGCTGCGCGGGGACGCCACTCTGCTTCTGGACTTCGACAACGCGGTGCTCGGCGCCGATGCGCGACGGTTTGCGAAACACGAGGAAGCGTTGCGTGAGGAAGCCGCGCATCTGCCGGCGGAAAGGTATCGCATGGCGCGCGCCGCGGCGCTGCAGATGCTGTTATGGAAGGATCGTATCTTCCTCACAGATCGCTTCTACCTCGAGCGGGAGAAGCGAGCGCGCCGGAATATCGAAGGCGCGATCGCGCATCTCCAGGCGGCATAGCGTGCAAGATCGAGCTAGGACGCCGCGGGCGACGCAAAACGCCACCATGCCTTCTTGACAGCTATCCGGCCTCTCAGACGCGCGGGGCTTGGACAGCGTAGGATCCGCCGGGGCCTTCCTTGTTTTGGCTGGACCTGACGAGCACTATGACCTCGACGCCCTTCTGCTCCAGTCCGGCAAAGAATCCGAACCGCGGAGCAGGACTAGCACTGCCTCCTACCTCGCGCCCTGACGGGGCGCACTCCACCCACCCACGCCGAGCGCCTCAGCCTATCGGTTCTTCAGGCCCCGTTGCAGAGCGCCCGTGCGGAAGGCCTCAACCGCGGTCAATTAGCTCGCCGATCTCGGTGATCAGCGCAAGTAGCCAGCGCACCGCCTCGCTTGTCGCCCCACGCCGGGTGTACAGCAGGTCGATGCCGAAGGGCGGCACCTCGACCGGCAACGGCAGCACGACGATGCCGGCAGCCTCGGCAAGCCGTCGCGCCACGCGCTCGGCGGCCGCCGCGACAAGGTCCGTGCCGGCAATGGCGAAAGGCAGGGCCGTGACATGCGGCACCACCGCCACGACCCGCCGGCGCAGGCCGTGTCGCAACAGCAGGGCATCGAGCGCGGCGGGCGCGCCGTCACCGCCCGAGGCCGAGAAGAGCGCATGAGGCAGTGCCGCATAGACAGCGAGTTCCATCGTCGCGTGCGCCGCCCGTCCGGCATCGCGTAGGCAGACGAAACGCTCCTCGAAGAGCCGATGCCTGGCTCCATCCCGCGGCAGGGGCAGATGGCCACCGACGATGGCGTCGATGTCGCCCTGTTCGAGTTGCGCCACGGCCTGGACCGGATCGACGAGGGGACGCACCTCGATATCCACGCCCGGCGCCCGCGCCCTCAGCGCGCGCATGAGCGACGGCACGACGATCAGGTCGCCGTAGTCCGTCACTGCAAGCCGGAAGCGATGCCGCGCGCTCGCGGGTTCGAAACCGAAGCCCTGTGCCAGGGCCAGCCGCACGTGGCGCAGCGCCTCGCCGATAGGGCCAGCCAGAAGCAGGGCCTTGGGGGTCGGCTGCATACCCCCACCGTCACGCCGAAAGAGCTCATCGTCGAACAGCGCCCGCAACCGGGCCAGGGCGCTGCTCATGGAGGGCTGGGCAAGGCCGATCCTGCGTCCTGCTCGCGTGACGTTCCGTTCCTCCAGCATGGCCTCGAAAGCAAGGAGGAGGTTGAGATCGACTGCTGTAATATTCTTTGGAGCAATGCGGGGCATAGCAATTATCGATTTAGGCGATGGCTTGATCCTTGCCTATAGGCGTGCCGATCGCAAAGGCAGCCCGCGCCATGAAACGCTTCCTCGCCGCCTTGGCAGGCCATGGGCCGAGCCTGCTAGCCTTCGGCGCCCTTCTCGGACTTGCCTGGCCGGGACTCGCTGAGCTCGCTGCGCCGGCCATGCCGTTCGCCATCTTCCTGCTCATCCTGGGCAGCCTGCTGCGCGTGGAAGCGGGGCAGCTTCGCCGCGCTCTCGCCCGCCCGACGGTGGGGCTGGCCCTGCCCTTGCTCATCATGCTGCCGTGCCCGCTGCTCATGGGCATCCTGGCGCAGCTCTTGGCCCTGCCGCCCGAGATGGCGCTCGCCCTGGTGCTCGCCAGCGCCGCGCCGCCCTCCATCGGTAACGCGGCGGTGGCGCGGATGCTGCGCCTGGATGATGCGCTGGCCCTGGTCGTCACCATGACCGCCATGGCGATCGCTCCGCTGACCGTGCCGCTGAGCGGGATGATCTTCGGCGGGCTGGTACTCGATCCGTTGACTCTCGCCCTGCGGCTACTGATCCTCGTCGGCGGTGCCGCCGCCATTGCGCTGCCGCTCAGACGTTATGCGAAGGCGACCCTGGAACGGCAGGGCGCGCTGTTGGACGCACTCCTGCTCGCGGCACTGCTGGTCTTCGCGCTATCGGCCATGGCTGGGTTGCAGGCGAGGCTGGTGGCCGAGCCGCTCATGGCGCTGGGACACGTGGCCCTCGCCTTCGGCGTGAATCTGGGCCTCCAGGGCCTCGGCATGCTGCTTCTGCCCGGTTCTCTTCCGCAGCGGGCGACGGCTGCGCTGCTGCTCGGCAATCGCAATGTCGGGCTGGTCTGGTCTGCTCTGGGCAGCACCGCCTCGCCTGCCACGGCGCTCTACTTCGCCGCGACGCAATTGCCGATCTACACCTTGCCGCGTCTGCTCCAATCCATCCTGGCGCGGCGGCAGCGCGCCGCCTTCTCACCCCAACCCTGAGATGTCCATGTCTGACACCTTCGTCGCCGACACCGCCGCTCACTTCGCTGCCGTCACCCTCGGCCATGTCACCCGCGAATATCCAAACAAGCCCGACCATGTCCTGACGGGGCCGGGCGATGCGCAAACGCCCAGCGCGCTGCATCCCGTCTTCCATGGCAGCTACGACTGGCATTCCTGCGTGCACGGCTATTGGCTTCTCGCCCGCGTGCTGCGGCGCTTTCCCGACGGTGTGCAGGCCGGCGCGATCCGCGCGCTGTTCGACCGGCAGTTGGTGCCGGAGAAGATCGCGGGTGAATGCCGTTACCTCGCCGCGTCGACCGCGCGCGGCTTCAAGCGCCCCTATGGCTGGGCCTGGCTGCTGAAGCTGGCCCATGAACTTGGGGCGCTTCCCGAGGCGCGATGGGCCGAGGCCATGGCACCGCTCGCGGAGATCTTCGCCCAGCGCTACCGCGACTTCCTGCCCATCGCCCCGTATCCCGTGCGGGTCGGCACGCATTTCAACACCGCCTTCGGCCTGCGCATGGCCGCTGACTACGCGGAAGGGCATGGCGATGCGGCCATGCTCGGCTTGCTGCGCAAGACGGCGCTGCGCTGGTACGGCGAGGATGCCGACTGCCCCGCATGGGGCGAGCCAGGCGGGGATGACTTTCTCTCCTCCGCGCTGATCGAGGCCGAGTGCCTGCGCCGGCTGCTTCCGCCCGAGGCCTTCGCACCCTGGTTCGACCGCTTCCTGCCACACCTCGTCACGCGGCAGCCGGCGACGCTCTTCAAGCCGGCCGCGGTGACCGATCGCAGCGACGGCAAGATCGCCCATCTCGATGGGCTGAACCTGAGCCGCGCCTGGTGCTTCCGTGCCCTCGCCAGGGCGCTGCCGACGGAGGATGCGCGCCGGCCGGTGATGGAAGAAGCCGCCAGGACGCATCTGGCGACGAGCTTACCGCACCTCTTCGAGGACTACATGGGCGAGCACTGGCTCGCGAGCTTCGCCCTCCTGGCAATGGAAGCGAAGGATTGATCGCGGAGCTCGTGCGAGTGGGCGCGCACTGAAGCCCAGCGGGGGCTCAGCGATTTCCTGGCTGAATGTCCGGTCCCTGTGACGAAAGCCCGAAGGGGGACAGACCCTTCCCACCGGTCTCGGCATCGTGCGCCGACACGGGGCCGCGTCTGCCTTCGGAAGCCCAGCCGCGGCGCGCGGATGGCCAGATTGGCCGCGAAGCAGCCGCGGCTTCAGGCGGCAGAGCTGAGCAGATCCCGACACAAAGACCAAGCGAGCTGGGCGTCGGCATCGGTCTCGTCAATCACGACCTCCCCATCTGGTGCCAGCCACATCATGACAACGCGGGCCTTCGCCTGCAGGCCCCGGATAGTGGTGGCGGGCTGCGCGGCGATGCGGGACCGAAGGTTCGCCTGCTGCTCGACGATCACCTCCAGCCGCGCCTCGACATCGGGCGGATAGGTGAACCGCACCCTGCGATAGTAAGGCGCGACAAGGCGCTCCTCCTCCACTGTCGTCTCGAGGAACTGCCGGCTGAGCTCGATGAGATCGTCATCCGGTGACGTCCCCCAGGCAGCGGCTTCGGCGGTGCGTGATCTGAGTCCTGCCAACAGCGTGGCGACCATGCTGGCCCGACGCGAGATCCTGGCCACGCTCAGAGACCGCGATGATGCCAGTCGGATGCCGGAGAGCGCCACGGCGCGCTCCGCGAAAACATGATAGATCGCTGCTCAGCCTGCGGCATGGCTTGTCTCTGTGCCAAGGGTCAGGCCGGGCGGTGGTGTTAGCGCACCTCGCTCGGCCGCGCGCGGCGCGCGCCCGCACATGACCTCCCTGGCGCGCCCACCAGTCAAGAAGCAGCCTGCGGGAACGACGGAAGTTCGTGCGGGCTGGTGCGACAGCCGCAGGCTTAGCGGTTAGCCGGTCGCCTTCGCCTTGCGGGCCCGCGCTGCGCCGGCCTGATGTGGTTCCAGCAGCCGATACGGCTGCACCCCTAGCGCCTCGGCAATCTTCGCCAGCACCTCGATGGTCGGGTTCCTGACCCCCCGCTCCACCCCGCTGATGTACGTCCGGTGCAGCTCGGCCTCAAAGGCCAGCTCCTCCTGACTGAGGCCGCGCTCGTCGCGCAGCCGGCGCAGATTGCGCCCCACACGACGCCGGATATCCATGGCCAACAGGGAGCCGCGGAGACCATTCGTTCTCTACAGACGATGAGTCTCATTTCGACTCGACTACCCCGCCCACGCCAAGCAATACCCTGCCGTATCAGACAACACCCGCGCGGCCCGCTCCGGCCGTGACGCGCCCCGTCTGCACCCTATAAGTCTCACATTCGCAGGAACACCATGCGCACCGACCACACCCCCATCCCAACCACCGACATCTCACCAGCCCCGGTCGCCGCCGTCGCCGCCGATACTGCCGGCGACGGCCAGACCCTTTCCGCCCTGCAGCGCCTCTACGGCATTCTCGATGACCTCCGGGGCCACCTCGGCGGTTTCTCCCACCTGCGCGACGGCCTCCCCGCCGCTCTCGGCCACCACCGCGGTGTCTACGTCTTCTTCGAGCCCGCCGAGGATCGCACCGGCTCCGGCCGGGGGCCTCGCGTTGTCCGCATCGGCACTCACGGCCCTGCCGCAGGCAGCAGGAGCACGCTGCGGTCCCGTCTCGCCAACCATCGCGGCTCCACTGCCGGCGGCAATCAGCGCACCTCGATCTTCCGCCGCCACGTCGGTGCCGCCCTGATGGCTGCCGGCCGGGTGCCCACTATTCCTGGCTGGCATCAAGGCAGCAGCGCCCCCGCTGCACAGCGCGATGCCGAGCGGGAGGTGGAGATCTTGGTCAGCCAACACATCGGCGCGATGCCCTTCCTCTGGTTGCCGATCGAGGACGAGGCCGGACCGGATAGCGAGCGTGGGTTGATTGAACGCAACGCGATCGCCCTGCTGAGCAGCCCTGCCGCCAACCGCCTCGACCCGCCCTCGCCGACGTGGCTCGGCCGGTATGCACCCGCCCTAGCTGTCCAGGAGTCTGGCCTGTGGAATGTCCGCCACGTCGGAGAAGGCCATGACCCGGCCTTCCTCCATCGCCTGGCTCAGCTGGTTGCGGAGGTTCGCTGAGATGCGCATCGTCATTCAATGTGCTGCAACCAAGAACCAGAATGCCGGCACCTTCCGCACCGCCGATGGCTACCGCGTCGCCTTCGTCGCGGATCCCGCCATTGCCCCGCCTGCGCCGGGTGTCCTTCACGCCCACCCGGACGACCCCTCGGACCAACCAGGCCTCACCTGGCGGGAGCGGGTGGCGGCGGAGAATGTCGCCGGTGGTACCAACCCTTGGGGCTTGCTGCCGGCCGGCGAACTCTACCGACCCCGGATCTACCGTTCCCTCATTGAGCGCTATGGCATCGAGGACGTGTTCATCCTCTCAGCCGGGTGGGGCCTGGTACGTGCCGACTGGCTGCTCCCCACCTACGACATCGCCTTCGGTGGCGGCACCAAGGCACATCACCGCCGGCGCGCCATCGGGGGCTATCAGGACTGGGTCGCACAGCCCCTGTGGGAGGCGCCTGAGCCCGATCTGGTCTTCCTCGGGGGCCGGGCCTACCTGCCGCTCTTCCAGCACCTGACGGGCTGCTATGGCGGCCGGAGGCTGGCGTTCTATCAGGCAACCGATGCCACCACCGCCGCCCCGGACCTGCCGGGCTGTGCGACCCAGGTCTTTGCCACCACCCAGCGCACCAACTGGCACTATGCCTGCGCCGAGGCCCTGATCGAGGGAAGGGTCGTGGCAGACTTCTCCGGAGCCGTGCCATTCCGCGGGGATCACCGCACGGTCCGCTCCAAAGGCACCGCCAAAGCCGGGTAACCGCGTCGTTGAGTCGACCCGCTTTCGTGGACACCATGAGGCTTGAGAAGGAGGTGTCGAGATGCCCAGGTTCAGAGTGCCCTGCCGGCCGGAGTTCCGGCGGCAGATGGTGGATGGAGCTGGTCCGGTCGGGGCGAACCCCGCAGGACCTTGCGCGGGAGTTCGAACCGAACGCGCAGTGGGTTCGCCAGGCGGACCGCGAGGCTGGCGCAAGCAAGGCTAGTGGGACGAACAGCGCGGAGCGCGACGAACTGAGCCGCCTTCGCCGTAAGAACCATCGCCTGCGCCAGGAGCGCGACATTCTGGCAAAGGCGGCGGCCTGGTTCGCGAAGGACAAGACCCCGTCCGGGTCTTTGAATTCATGGGCGCGCACCAGGCCAAATTCGCCATCCGCGTCATCGCCCGCGTTCTGCGGGTCTCGGCTTCCGGCTACTACGCTTGGCGGCGCCGGCCGGCTTCAGCGCACGCCCGGGCTCTGCGGCGTCTCCCGCCGCCGGCTTCCGATCACGACGCGCCGCGAACCGGCGCACGGGCCGACCAGCGATCTCGTCGGGCGCGTCTTCACGGCCCCAGCACCGAACCTGACCTGCCCCTGCGTGGGGATCCACGGGCTATGAGAGAGTTGGCCCATGTT
>JAYSDS010000170.1:0-11773 GCA_041914265.1 Roseomonas sp. | reverse complement strand
CTTTGCCCCTCCAAACCACCCCAGCAAAGGCCGAAAGGCCTTTGCAAACCTCAACCTGGCGCCGTGCCCCACGGACAGAATTGGTGCCCGATCTCGCTCCCGTGCCCTGAGCCAGGTCCCGGCGGTCCAGGCCACGGTGTGGCTTGGCGGAGGTAGGGGCGGCTCCCCTCCGCTTCCCCCCAGCGGAAGCATCAAGGTAATCAGAAGGGCTTTGGGAAATCTCGGTCTGGCGCCGCGCGGGACTGTCGAGCAACACGACCGGGACCGGTCGGGCAGCACGGTGCGCCGTGCTTCGGGGTGGTCCCCCACCATATCGCCGCGGGCGGCATCGGGCATTGGTGTCTGGAGAGGGATTAAGGCCCTTGCCGCGGTGCCATGACCCTTCGCCTGGCTTTCCTCACCCTCGAATCCACGGCAACCGCCGAGGCTGCGGCACATGTCCTCCGCGCCACGCCGCACGATGTCGTCTACCTCGGCCTGTCGGATGCCTATAGCCAGAGCCTCGCCACGACGCGCAGGCATGCGGCGCGTTCCGGCTGGCACATCCTGCCCTGGCTCTTCGTCGAATTCGCCGCGCCACGGCTGCTCCGCCGCCATGGTGTCGGCCCCGTCGGCGCCGCCGCCGTGGCGCGCGGCGGGCCGCCGACGATCGTCCGCTCGGTGAACGACGCGACGACGGCAGGCATGCTCGCAGCACTGAAGCCGGACCTCATCGTCACCTGCCATTTCGACCAGATCCTAGCGCCGGAGACGATCGCGCTGGCGCGGCTGGGCGGCATCAACCTGCATCCTTCGCTCCTGCCGCATCATCGCGGGCCAATGCCCTGCTTCTGGGCGGCGGCAGACGGTGAAGGACAATTCGGGGTGACGGTGCATCGCCTCGCCCCGCGCATCGATGCGGGGGCAGTCCTGGCGCAGCGCGTGGTGGCGCCACCCGCGGGGGCCACGGTCTCGGGCATGGCGCGCGCGCTGCACCGCGTCGGGGCCGAGATGCTGGTCGAGGTGATCGACGACATCGCCGCCGGCCGCGATCGTGGCAGGGATGTGCCCACCCTGCCCTATCGCCCCTTCCCCTCTCGGCACGACCTGACCGCGGCCGCCAAGCGCGGCGTGCGACTGACGGGATGGGCGGATTGGCGCGCGGCCCGGGCTCTCGGCGGCGCCCTGCGCTGACAAGAACCGCCGGCGTTTCGCGCCACCGGCGAGACCGATCCCGCGCAAGCGGCGCCCTGGCCATCAGGCGCGCGCGAAGCGCCCTACCATGGCCTCCTGTTCCGGCGTCTCGACAGCGGCGGGGTCATAGCAGCCGCGTAGCCAGGCGATCGGGTCAGCGATCCCCGTCATCGCGGCGAGGCAGGCCAACGCCATCCCGCTCCGCCCCAGCCCGGCGCGGCAACCGACATGGAAGGCATCGCCCGGCCGCTCCCGCATCGCGCCCAGCATCGCTTCCAACACCGCACGCAGCGCCGCGGCATCCGGCACGCCGAAATCCGGCACGTCGAGCCGCCACTCCGCTTCGTCCACGCGCGCGGACCGCGCTTCCAGGCACAGCCCGCGCGCACCGGCCGGCAAGGCATCGAAAGGCCCGCCAGTCACGCGCACGGGTCGCCCATCCACCAGCAGGGTCACAGCGCCGCGCAAGGCCGGAAGGGCCATCAGCCTTCTTCCGGCGTGAAGCGGAACACCGCCACCAGGCCCTCCGGCGTGAAGTCGCGCGTCACCTCCCCCGGCTCGGCATCGCTGCCGAAGGCGCGGCCGATCAGGAAGGAGCCGAAGCCCTCGCGCGCCGGCGGATGGTCGATGGGCGGCCCGCCTTCCTCGCGCCAGGTCAGCCGCACGCGCCCGCCCTCGGCCTCGCGCGCCCAATCCAAGCGCACGCGCCCTTCCGGCACCGACAATGCGCCATACTTCGTCGCGTTCGTCGCCAGTTCATGCAGCACGAGCGCCAGGCCCAGCACCTGGGAGGGCGACAGGCGCGGCACTGCTTCGGCCTCGCCCGAGACCACCAGCACGCTCTCGGTCCCGCCGGTCCAAGGGGCAAGGGCGACGCGCAGCACATCCGTCAGCCGCGCATGTCCCCAGCCGGCCTCGGTCAGCAGGCCGTGCGCACGCGCCAAGCTGCGCAGACGCGCACCGAACAGGTCGAGGAACAGCTCGCCATCGCCTTCGGCGCTGTCCCAGCTCTGGGTCGCAAGGCCCTGCACCGTCGCGATCACGTTCTTCACGCGATGGTTCAGCTCGTGGATCAGCAGCAGGCGCTCGGCCTCGGCTTCCCGGCGGGCGGTGATGTCCTGCAGCAGCAGCACGACGGCGCGGCCACGGCCGGCACTCGTCACGGCGCGGGCGAGCCCGTGCCAGGAACGCCGCTCGCGCGCCGCCCCCGGCCCGTCCATGTCGGCCTGCACCAGCTCGCCCGGATGCTCGAGGGCCTGGCGCGCCATGGCGGTCAGCGCCGGGGCCAGCGCCTCGGGCAATACCTCGCCCAGCGTGCGCCCGGCGGGTGTAGTCCCCGACCAGCCGCAGGCTTCCGCGAAGGCCTGGTTGGCGATCATCAGATGTAGCGTGCCGTCGAACATGGCGATGCCGAGCGGCGCGGTCTCCACGATGGCACGGGTGCGCGCGGCGACCGCCGTCTCCCGCGACCGGGTGACGCGCTGGCCGCGCAACCCCGCGACGAGGGCGAGGGCCAGCAGGCCGGCCACCGCGGCCCCGCCCCAGGTCAGCAGGCGCTCGGCCTCGCTGGCCGCCTTGGCGCCGGTCGCGTCGGAGATGGTGTGGATGTCGCCCACCAGGCGGCGGACCTCATCCATCAGGCGCCGGCCGGACCCCTCGCGCACGGAAGCGATCGCCTGCTCCCGGCCAGCCGCGGCATATCGGCGCAGGGTTCCCGAGAGTTCCCCCTGCTTCGCCGCGGCGGCGGCGAGCAATTCGCCCAGGACGGGATGCAGCGGGTCGCCTTCGGCCCGCGCCGCGGCCAGGGTCGCGATGCGGGCCGAGGCCCGCGCCACTTCCACCTCGGCCTGGCGATAGGGTTCGAGATAGGGCTCCTCGCCCGTCAGCAGATAGCCGCGCTGGCCGGTTTCGGCGTTGAGCAGCGCGGTGAACAGCGAGTCCGCGGCGATGGCGATGTCGCCGGCGCGGCTGGCCAGGGTCGCGCGTTCGACGATTCGCGGTACGCCGATCGCGATCAGCGCCAGTGCCGCCACCAGCGCGGCCCCGGCGGCCCACCAGGCGCCCCGGGCGCTGCGGCTATCGGGAATGATGGTCTTGGGCAGGGCGCCCGCCTCAGCGCGCCGCCCCGCTCCCGGTCCCGCCGCCCACCACGACCGGTTCGAGAAGGCTTTCGGCCTCCCGCTTCAACCGCAGGTAGGAACGCACCGAGAAGGGGAGCATGCCGAGATAGAAGAGGCCCGCTAGCGCCAGCGCCAGCCAGGGTTCGGCCAGCAGCGCGGCGACGAACAGCCCGGTGCCGAGCAGCAGCGGCAGCACGTAGCCGTGCGGCACCTTGAAGTTCTTGAAGGACCAGGTCGGCAGCGTGCTGACCAGCAGCCCCGCCACGACCACCATCACGGTGCCCACGAAGGCGGGGTGGCGCACCGCGCCGGCAAGCAGCGGCCAGTCCATCTGCTGCAGCCAGATGCCGAGGAAGAGGGGGAAGAGCACGCAGCCCGCCCCCGCCGGCGCCGGCACGCCGGTGAAGAAATTGTAGGTATAGGCCGGCTTGACCACGGGACCGACATCGAGCGCGGCGTTGAACCGCGCGAGCCGCAGCGCCATGCACACCGCGAAGAGCAGGCAGGGCGCGAAGCCCAGCGCGCGGTAGTCATGCATGGTCCACAGATACAGCACCATCGCCGGCGCGACGCCGAAACAGAGGAAATCCGACAGGCTGTCGAACTCCGCCCCGAAGCGCGAGGTGGCCTTGAGCAGCCGGGCCAGCCGCCCGTCCAGCCCGTCGATCACCCCGGCGACAAGGATGAGAGTCGCGGCCTGCTCGAACCGGTCCTCGAAGGCGAAGCGGATGGCGACCAGGCCGCAGCACAGGCCGAGCATGGTCATCATGTTGGGGATCAGCCGGTTGAAGGACTGACCCTCGAAGCGTGGGCGCGTGCGCGGCCGGAAGCGCCGGCGCAGGCGGCGGACCCGGCCTTCCTCGGTGTTCACGCGCTGAGCTCCGCGATCACCGTCTCCCCGCCGATCATGGTCTGGCCCTCCCGTGCGAGCGGCAGCACGCCGATCGGGAGATACACGTCGGTACGGCTGCCGAAGCGGATGATGCCGAAACGCTCGCCGGCCTGCACGGAATCTCCGGCCTTGGCGTCGCAGAGAATGCGCCGCGCCACGAGGCCCGC
Source organism: Roseomonas sp. (assembly GCA_041914265.1). GTDB lineage: Bacteria > Pseudomonadota > Alphaproteobacteria > Acetobacterales > Acetobacteraceae > Neoroseomonas. The sequence continues at coordinate 7,421 of JAYSDS010000170.1, read as the reverse complement.
GATCTGCACCACCGCGAGGTCGCGCCCGTCCGGCAGGGCGATGGCGAGCGCGTTGCGCTCGTTCTCCTCGGATGCCTTGTCCAGGTTGGCCGAGAGGAACTTGCCGTGATGATAGGCGACGCGGGTGACGGTGCCGTCCACCGGCATGCGGTTCACATGCACGTCGAGCACCGAGAGGAAGATCGCCACGCGCCAGCGCGGCGCATCCCCCATCCCGAGCTCGATCGGCGGCACCACCTGGACGACCGAGACGACGTGGCCATCCGCTGGCGCGACGACCATCCCCGGCCGGTCCGGCGGCACCCGTTCCGGGTCCCGGAAGAAATACAGGCAGAAGGCGATGAACATCACCCCCAGCCAGAACAGCCAGTTGCCGAGGAGGATCAGGCCGAGCAGCGCCGCAGCACCCCCGCCGATCAGGAAGGGTCGCGCGGCCGGATGCGGCGGCGCGAGCACCATGGAAAGGCTTTGTCCGAGGGCCATCGTGGCCGCGGTTATGGTGTGTTCATCCCTTTCGGACAACCCTGTGCCGCCATGGACACGATCGAACTCGGCCGCTTCGCCGTCGCCCCGGATGGTGGCCTGACCCCCCGCCCCGCCCCGGAACCCCCCGCCCTGCGCTTCGCCTGGCGCGGGCGGACCTGCTCCGCGCAATTCGACCCCGGATCAATCCGGCTGAGCGCGGATGCGGCGCGCATTCCCTCGACCGCCGACCGCCCGCATGACCGGCCGCGCGCCTTCGCGGCCTTGGCAGGGCTACCGGGGCACCTGCCCCAGGGCTGGCGGGCGCGGCTGCTGCCCGACCACCGCATCCGCATCGAGGCCGAGGCGCCGATGGACAACCCCTCCAACGCCACGACGCTGGTCACGGCGCTGGTGCGCTTCGCGCTGGCGCTCGATCCCTATCTGGACGCGCTGGAGGCGGAAGGGGCGGGTTGACCGGCAGGGCTACCGCCGCGGCGCGCCGCTGACGGCATCCATGCAGCCTGCATAGACATCGGCCTCGAGTCTCGCGCCGTCCGTGCCGGGCGCGTCGTAGGCCATATTGATGAGGCCGCGATTGTACCGGGCGCCCGGCGACCCCTCAGGAACGGTGGCGACCGCGGCGGCACGCGGTACGCCGCGGTCGCGCGCAGCGGCAGCGTCTCTGACGAACTGGCCTGAGGAGCGACAGAACCGCTCGCCCGTAGCGAGGTCCGGCCTCAGACTGGCGGGCGCTCCGGCCGTGCCGCGGGTCGGTATGGAGGGGGTCGCAAGCGGGGATGGCTCCACCTTGGCCGGCGCACACGCCGCAAGGCTGGCAAGCAGGATTAGGCAGGCGACGCGAATCACGAGGCAGGATCCCATCTCGCCTTGGCGCCATCGCCCGGCCGGTTTGGCCAATCTACAATGGCAGCCACGAAGCGGCCAGTGCGGCTCAGCGCACCACCGTGCCGGATCCGGCCTCCGGCAAATCGAAGATCTGGCCGGGGAAAATCCGGTGCGGGTCGCGGATATGCTCACGATTGGCCTGGTAGATCACGGTAAAGCGGGTCCCACGGCCATAGGCGGCGCGCGCGATGCGCCACAGGTTGGTGCCCGGCTGCACGACCACCCGGCGTGAATCGAAGGCATCGGCCGGCAGTTCGTCGCGCTGGAAGGGGACTTCGATGCGCGCCGCGACGGCACCGGTGGCGGCGATCTGGTCCACCCGCAGGGCGTTGCGCCCGACCGGTGGCTGTTGCTCCGGCGCCAGGGCCCAGCGTCCGGCCGCATCCGCCACCGCATCGCCCGCATGCCGCTCACCCACATAGACCCGCACCGCGGCCCCGGGCGGCGCCGTGCCAGCGAAGCGAATGCTGCCGCCTTCCTCGTAATCCACGGAATCCATGCCGAGCCGCGGTGCCCCCTGGCGGCCCTGGGCCGCCGCGGCAGGTTGCGGCCCCTGCAGGATGCGCGGCGTCGCCGTGGTGCTGGGCGGGATCAGCACGGCGATGGGGCCCGACGCCGGATCGGCCTCCGCCGGCGCGGCGTCACGCGCGGTCCGGTCGGGGCCTCGCGCGGCGGTGCGGGCGGGCGCCTGGTCGGGCACCACCCCCACCACCGCATCGGGGCCGGCGGTCTCCTCGCCCGCCAGGCGCGCCCGCAGCGACAATTCCCAGGCGCCGGAGGGCAGCGGCTCGCTGGGCAGGATCACCCATTCGCCGCTCCCATCGGCCCGGGCCCGGCCCAGCTCCCGCCGCCCGTCGAGCAGCAGCAGCACCTCGGCACCCGGCATGGCGCGCCCGGCAATCACCGCCGAGCCGCGCGCGCCGACGCGCACCACATCGAAGCGCGGCGGCTGGCCGGTGGAGGTGGCCTGGGCAGCGGCACCGGCGGGGGACGTCGCCCGCGCGGCCTCGGTGGCCGGCGCATCGGCGGCCGCGCGCGACGCCAGGGCCTGGGCGGGCCGACGCGACGATTCGGCGGTCGGAAGGGGCGCGGCCGCCGGCGCCGCCCCGGGTTCCGCCAGGGGCGCGACGCCGGCCGGCTGTTCCACCTCCGCCGGAGGCCACAGCATCAATGTCGGGCCGGCCAGCAGGCCAAGCCCGCCAAGGCCGAGGAGCGCCATGCGCCACATCGCGGAGTCCGCCGGTGTTTCCGGATGCTTAACGCCGAATTGCCGCCTCTGTGCAGACTGAAAACGCGTGCCGCGCAGCGGTATTCGCCCGGTCGCGCCGGGATTGCACCCGTGGCAGGCTTCCCGTGACCAAGGAGAGGCGGCATGAGCGAGCAGCGCGTGGCGGTGGCGGTATGGGATGGCTGGGTCCGGCTGTTCCACTGGGGTGCCGTGGCCTGCATCGCGGTTTCCTATGCCAGCGCCCAGGCGGAGGCCTGGCAGGTCCACTACCTGTCCGGCTACGCCCTGCTGGCATTGCTGATCTTCCGCATCCTGTGGGGGTTGGCGGGATCGGAGAATGCCCGATTCGCTACTTTCCTGCGCTCCCCCCTCGCCGGCCTCAAGGAGCTAGCGCGGTTCACCCGGCGCGAGCCCGATACCGAGACGACGCACAACCCGGCCGGAGCCTGGATGGTGCTGGTGCTCCTGTTGATGCTGCTGGTGCAGGCGGTCAGCGGCCTGTTCACCAATCACGATGTTGGCTTCACCTACTCGGCGCATGGGCCGCTCGCGAACAGCGTGTCCGAGGCGACGTCCGAATGGGCGTCCGGCCTGCATGTCACCTTCATCAACCTGCTGCTCGCGGCCATCGGGCTGCATGTGCTGGCAGTCCTGGCCTATGCGCTGGTGAAGCGGCAGGACCTGGTGCGGCCGATGGTCACAGGGATGAAGCGCCTGCCCGACTCGGCGGCGCGGGCGCCACGGCATGCACCGGCCCTGTTGGGCCTGGTGCTGCTGGCGGCCTCGGCGCTGGCAGTCTGGTGGATCACGCGCCTCGGCGGGTGATGCCGGCCCGCCCGAGGGAGCCGGCATCGGGCAGGATCAGCGCGCGGGGCCGCGAAAGGCGCGATGGCAGGACGCGCAGGACGCGCCCACCTGGTTGAAGGCCGCCTGGGTCGCCGCGGCATCGCCCGAGGCCGCCGCCGTGCGCAGCGTGCCGAGGGCGGCGACGATGGTGTTCCGCGCAGCCTCGAACCCCGCCGGATCCGACCAGATGGCGGGCAGCGCCCGGGTCGGCCCGGTGCCGCTGCCGGCCGGATAGAGCGCCTGGAGGTTCTGGTAGAAGGCGGCGATGGTGTCGACCCTCTCGACCAGCGGGCGGGTATCGCCGCGGGCGTCGAGTACCGTCTTGATGGCCTCCATCTGCCTGCCTTCGGTGCGCATGCCTTCGCGGCGCTGGGTAATCACATCCTGCGCGAGCGCGCCGCCCACCAGGCAGAGCGTGGCAACGGCCACGCCCACAACAAGTCCAGACTTCATCCCGGGTGTCCCTTTGATGCGTCTCTGGCCGGCGCCACGCCGGCGCGGCAAGGTGATGCTGCCGGCATGGCGAGACGAAGGCGCGTGAAAAAGTCGCGCGCACCCCGTCTTGCGGTGCCGAGGGGAGGCCGCTATACCGCCGGCCTCCGCGGTGGCGACCCGGCACCGGAGTGTAGCTCAGCCTGGTAGAGCACTGTGTTCGGGACGCAGGGGCCGGAGGTTCGAATCCTCTCACTCCGACCAATTCCGGTCGCCGCCGCGGAAGATAAGCCCTTGGGAAACCAAGGGCTTTTTCTTTGCCCGCGCTCAGCTCACACAGTGCTCGGAAGGCAAGGTTGCCACCACCCCGCCGAATCGCGGGGCAACTACGCCTTGAGCGCGGCCCCCTCGACCTCGTTAACCCGCCGCTCCCAGCCCCGACCGAAGGTGGCGTAGCTCGCCAGTGACCGCAGGAACTTCCGCCGCTTGTCGCAGAGGTCCACGATGACCGTCTTGGGCCCGGCGCGCTCCACGGCCGCCAGCGTCTTAGGACCGATGGCGCCGTCCTGCGCGACGCCGAGGATGGCTTGCAGGTCTCGAACCGCTCTGCCCGGCCCGCTGTTCACCGCGTAGTCGAACACGGCCAGATCGACGCCGGCCGGTAGCTGCTCGCCCTTCACGGCGTTCCAGTAGCGGGCGCGGTAGATCTCGCCGGCCTCGCCTTTGGTCAAGTTCCGCACATCGTCCTTGGTCACGGGCTTGCCGCGCCATTCGCGCAAGGTGGCGAAGGTGATGCCCATGTTGGTCGCGCCGCCGGGGTCTGCCGGGTGATCGACATAGCCGCCTTCGTGCTTCAGAAGCTCGGTCAGGCAGGCGTCGAAGCGGTCGGGCTTTGCCGCCGGGAGCACAGCCGACGGAGCAGCCGCAGGCGTCCCGCGCCCGCGCAGCCAGGCGAAGATGTTCATGGCTATGTCCTTGGAAGGTTAGCGGCAGATCGCCCGGTTGAACGCCCTGTCGGCGGCCATCACGTCCATCATCCCCGGCAGCACGGCGCCGCGTGGCAGGGTCGCCAGCTCATCGGCCGCGCGGAGCTGGTAGAGCTCCGGAAACTCACTGACGCGAGGGCACGGTCTAGAAGCGACCGTCTCGCAGCCGGCGATCAGCACCGTCACGCTGAGCATCAGCAGCAGCCGCATCCCCTGCCCTCCTTGCTGTCTGTTCGGATTGCGCGGCATCGGCCCGCGCGGCGTCCTGGCCGGCGTCACGACCGCATGCGTAGAGACTGGCGGCGATGACCAGCGCCAGCACCGCCACGGCGCCCCAGCGGGCTAGCGGGGCGGCAAAGAGCGCCATCATTTGCTTTCTGACTTGAGCGCCGACCACCCGCCGAGGGCGACCAGAGCCAGAGCAGCAAGATCCTCGATCATCGTCTCGGCGCGCGCCCCGGTGCTGATGCCGATGACGACCCAGATGAGCGAGCGCATCGTCCCGGCCTCAGACAGCCGGTCGCGCAGGTACGCAGCTAGGCGTGCCATGGTGATCTCCGTTGCGGGGTGGATTCAGGGGGTGGTAGGCTGGCGCTATGCCAATGCAGTTCGACGAAAAGGGGCGCAGCTTCTACACGGTGACTGCCGCCATGCCGGTGGGCGATGTCCGTCTTGAAGCAACCGGTCTGTCCGGGGTTATGATGTCTTGGACGTTCCCAGCGCCGATCGTAGTCCCGCGCAAAGCCGATGTAACTGTCCAGCAGGACCAAGACGGCATTGCCGTCGTCATAACGCCCCGGCCCGCAGCTACTTAATCAGCCCCTTCGCCGCAGCCGCGATGCCGGCGAGGAACGAGGCGGCGCCAATCGTGAAGGTCAGGAACCACCTCACACCACGCGCGCGCTCAAGCAGCGATGTCAGATTCGAAATGCTGACGTCGAGACGTTCGATCTTCTTCTCAAGAACATCGATCCGATCGTTCAAACTCTCCACCGCGCCCTCAAGCTTGCCAAAGGCGCGCGCGTCTATTTCCGCCATCCATGCCCCCATCCATACCTCACGCGCGCGTGTGCGCGCGCGAAATCAGCGTGAAATCAGGCCGGCTGGATCGCGTCGGCCGCGATGAACAGCGCGTCCATCTCGGCGTCGGTCAGGCCGAGAGCCTTGCCGAGGGCGACCGTGGATGGATGATGGCGCTCGATCTCCGAGCCGTATTCGAGAAACGCCTTCAGCGCGGTTGACGCTCCCGCCTGCACGGCCTTGAGCATGTCGCCGGCCGTCTTGTGCGGGGTGGCGGCCAGCACGACGCGCGCCTTCCACAGCGGGACGGAGAACGGGACAGGATCGGGAACCTCGGTCACGGTGCGCGTGCCGTCGAGGGCGATGAATTCGTGCTTCATGCTCAGGCCCAGCCAAGCGCGAGGATCGGAGCGGGGCTGGCCGTTCTCACCAGAGAGGCCCCCGTGAGGTTCAGTGCCATGATGTCACTCGCGTAGGGCTGCGCGACCTGCATGTTCTGCGACGGCGTCCCCAAGGCGGCCAACGACGAATGGACAATCATGGAAGAGCCGGGCCCGGACTGGGCTTGGATGACCATCTGCGGCATGGTTCCGGTGAAAACCGACCCGAACCACAAGACTTCAGGGCCAGCAGGAACATTCGCGATGGCGGCCGTGTCGAACCCTGTATCCGACGTATTGAACCCCGCATTCTGGCCGAAAATCGGCAACCCCGTGGGGCGCGCCGTTGCGGGGTCATTGCGCCACACCGCACACTTCATTGAACTCCCAGCACCACCCCCCACCGTGTTGGCCGAGATGGAGGTGATGACCACCCGAGCGAACAGCGGGTACGGATAGATGAAGAGGACATCTGCCGCCGCGACAGTCGCCGCCGCGTGCCCCGTTGTCATCCATGCAAAATTCCCCGCCGGGTAGCCGGGGTGCAGCAGACGGCTGACCTGATCAATCGTGGCGCCGCTGCCGTTGCCGAAGATGCTCGCGCTCATGACGGTGCCTGACCTTGCAGCTTGTACGCCATCGTCCCGGTGCCGGTGCTGCGCGTAATTCGATAGAGCAGACCTTTCTGGAAGACGTTCGGCACCACGAAGAACCCGTTGCCGCTGAAGGTGGCCGGAGCACCCCCGGCAGTGGCGGTGAACCACGCCGCGTTGTCGTCAGAGACATCGACCCACCAGGAGCCCGTCCACGTCCCGCTGATCAGGAGGTTGAACGGATACCAGATCGGATAGCCACCCGACGAAGCGCCGGCCGCAAGTGTTCCGCTCCGGCTCAAGGTCGGAGCGCCAATCGGATCAGCCATGAATCTCTCCTAGTCAAAGACAGAAACGAGCAGCCGCCATCTTAGCCACGGCGACCGTGGGTTCTTCAGGCATGATGGATTCCTCGGATCGAATGATCACAAATGGCGGACCGACATCGCGGCCCAGCCCCCCCCCCGCCCTGTCGAGCCGGCAGACCCTGATCGCTGCTAGACCGAGTGCCCGAACCGCCCCAGGCGGCCCTTGATCCGCGCGTAGCTGGCCTGGATTTCGTCAT
>JAYSDS010000169.1:0-11908 GCA_041914265.1 Roseomonas sp. | reverse complement strand
CCTCCAAGCCACCCCAGCAAAGGCCGAAAGGCCTTTGCAAACCTCGACTTGGCGCGCTGCACGCCTGTCGGAATGATTGTCGAAACCCGCTCTTGTGCCCGAAGCGTGTTCAGTGGGGAGGAAGTCCGACTGCAGCGCCCCTCCGGTTCCGTCATGCGGGTATCGCCGGGAAGGCCCATCGGTCCCTGCTGATGCGCCATGGAGGCGCAACGACCTCTGCCCGGCCCCACCCGCAACCCCCGGCGCGCCGAGATCATTCCAGCCTGAGCGCCGCGCGCATCTCCGCCGCGCCGGCCGGGTCCGCCACCGCTGCCAGACGCCCGGCCGCCAGCATGGCCATGCGCTGCATCAGCGACCGCCGCCGCGCCGCGGCCAGGCGGTGTTCCGGGGCCTCGCGGATCAATGCGGCCTCGCGATCCTCGGCTACCACCAGGCCGACATCCTCAGGCAGCAGGTCCTGGGGAAAGTCGAGATCCACCGCGAAGTAGAGCCGGTCGCACCAGGCGCGATAGTCGTGCCACTTGCCGTCGGACAGGAAATCCCGCGCGCAGGACTTCACTTCCAGGATCACGAAGTCGCCATCCGGCCGCAGCGCCAGGATATCGGCGCGGCGGCCATCGGGCAGCGGTACCTGCTCGACCGGCGCCCAGCCGCGCAAGGCGCAGAAACGCGCGGCGGCGCGGGTGACGGACAGCGTCCGGGCGGGGATGGTCAGCGGCTCCATGCCGCCGATGTTCTTCCTTCGTTCGCCCGGACGCAAGCGTTCAGCGCGTCTCGCCGGTCGGCCGGGGGGAGGAACTGGCATGCCCCGCCGATCGTCCCCCATCGACCGGGACCGTCAGGCCGGTGATCCAGCGCGCGGCCGGGGAGGCGAGGAAGCAGGCCGCCTCGGCCACGTCCCAAGCGGTGCCTTCCACCTTCAGCAGGCCGGCTTCCGCGCGCTGACGGCGCAGCGTCTCGTTCATGCTGACAGCGACCATCGGCGTGTAGACATAACCCGGCGCGACGGCATTCACGCGGATCAGGTCCGGCGCGTGGTGCGCAGCCATGGCGCGCGTCATCTGCACGATCGCGCCCTTCGTCGTCGCATAGAGCAGGCCCGGATGACCGCCCAGCAGCCCGGCGACGGAAGCGAGGTTCACGATCGCGCCAGCGTCCTGCCGGCGCATCTCGGGCACTGCGTATTTCGCCATCAGCATCACGGATTTGACGTTCACCGCCATGCCGTGGTCCCAGCCATCGGGGTCCACCACCGTCGCATCGCCCGGCGGGCCGCCGATGCCGACATTGTTCACCAGGATGTCCAGCCGGCCCCAGAGACGAACGGCCTCGGCCACGGCCCGGGCGCAATCCTCGGGCTTCGCGACGTCGCAGAGCGCGGCGGCGCAGGTGCCGCCCTCCTCGCGGATCATCCGCTCCGTCGTCTCGACCCAGCCGCGCTCGACATCGAGCAGCAAAACGCGCGCCCCGCGTCGCGCGAGCAGCGTCGCGATGGCCCGCCCATTGCCGACACTGGTGGTGCCCGGCCCCGAATCGCGCGAGCCGGCGCCGGTGACAATGGCGACGCGGCCATCGAAGCGGGTGTTGTCCTGCATGTCGTTTCCTCCGTTGCCATGCAGGCTGCCCCGGATGATGCGGGTTGGAAAGGTTGCGTGACCGGCGGGGCGGGGCCACCTGCATGGCATGTTCCGTCGTGCTCTTTTCGCCCTCGCCCTGTTCGCCATGCCGGCTCAGGCGCAGCAGCCGATCGCCTCGGAGCGCGCGAGCTTCCGCGTAACCAACTTCGCCACCGGCCTTGAACACCCCTGGGGCGCCGCCTTCCTGCCGGACGGGTCGCTGCTGGTGACCGAGCGGCCGGGCCGGCTGCGCCGTGTCACGCCGGATGGCCGCGTGTCACCGCCGCTGGGCGGCGTGCCGCGCGTCGAGGCCGCCGGGCAGGGCGGGTTGCTGGACGTGGCGCTGGCGCCGGATTTCGCGCGCACGCGGGAGGTCTTCCTCTGCCAGGCCGCCGCGGTGGAAGGCGGCGCGCTGACGCGGCTGATCGCCGCGCGGCTGTCGCCCGGCAATGACGCGCTGACCGGCGTGCGGCGGGTGTTCGACGCCACGCCGGCGCAGTCGAACGGACGGCTGCATTTCGGTTGCCGCATCGCCTTCGACCGGGACGGCTTCCTCTACCTCTCCACGGGCGAACGCAACGAACGCGCCCGCGCGCAGCGCCTCGACGATCTCGCCGGCAAGGTGATCCGCCTGACGCGCGACGGACGCGTGCCGCCGGACAATCCCTTCGTCGGGCGGGCGGATGCGCGGCCGGAGATCTGGTCCTATGGCCATCGCCACCCGCAGGGCCTGGCGCTCAACCCCTGGACCGGCAGCCTGTGGGAGGCGGAATTCGGTCCGCGCGGCGGCGACGAGATCAACATCATTCGCCGCGGGACGAATTACGGCTGGCCGGTCGTCAGCCATGGGCGCGAATATTGGGGCCCGCGCATCTCCAGCGAGACCTCGGCGCCGGGTATCGCCGACCCGCTGCATGTCTGGGTGCCGTCGGTGAGCCCTTCCGGGATTGCCTTCTACGATGGCGCGGCCTTTCCCGGCTGGCAGCGCAGCCTCTTCGTCGCAGCGCTCAACACGCCGGGCCTGGTTCGGCTGACGACCGACGGCGACCGCATCACGGGCGAAGAACGCCTGCTGTGGGACCAACAGCGCCTGCGCGACGTGGTCATCGGACCGGATGGCCGCGTCTACCTGCTGACCGACGAAGCGAGCGGGCGGATCCTGCGGCTCGATCCGGCGTGAAACCGTTCCTTGACTGTGACGTGACGCGTTGATTGGCCGAGAGCGGCCCCGCTAGGCTTCCGTTACGCAGCGGGAGCGATCACATGGCCGTCTATACCGGGACCTCCACGGTCGATGTTCTGAACAACCCGCCCACCGCCACGAATGACAGTGTGTATGGGCTGGGCGGCAACGACATCCTCTACGGCGGCGGCGGCAACGACTTCCTCAGCGGCAGCACGGGCAACGACGTGCTGCTCGGGGGAACCGGCTTCAACACGCTCGATGGCGGTACCGGGTCTGACGAGGCGTCGTATCTGGTCGTGCCCGACGTCACGGTCGATCTCGCCGCCGGCATCGCCTTCGGCAGTTGGGGCAGCGATATCCTCACAGCCATCGAGAGCGTGACCGGATCGAGCGGCGACGACCAGATCGAAGGCGATGCCGCCGCGAACCGATTGCGCGGCGTGGGCGGCCGCGATTGGCTGGCGGGCGCCGCGGGCGACGATACGCTGGAAGGCGGGGCGGGGGATGACGACCTCGAAGGCGGCACGGGCAATGATCGCCTTGATGGCGGCGCGGATCGCGACATGGTCCGCTTCACCGATGCGGTGGTCATCGCCGGCCGTGGCGTCTGGGTCGATCTCGCGGCCGGGCGTTCGACCGGAATCCTGATCGGCACCGACACGCTGATCGGCATCGAGGACGTCTACGGCACTGCCGGCGCCGATACGGTGGTCGGCGATGACGGCGCCAACCTTATCTTCGGCCTGGGCGGCGCGGACCGCTTCGAGGGCGGTGGCGGCAACGACACGCTGACCAGCATGGGCGCCGGCACCTGGATGTCGGGCGGCGACGGCCATGATTCGATGCAGGCCCTCGGGTCGGGTGACCATGTCTTCGAAGGCGGTCTCGGCAACGACACGATCCGCGGCGGCACCGGCAACGACACGGTGAGCTACGCCGATGCCACCGGCGCCGTGACGGTGAACCTCACCACCGTCTCGGCGCAGACCGCGTCGGGTGCGGCCGGGACCGATGTACTGTCGAACATCGAACACGTCATCGGCGGCCAGGGCGGCGACAGCATCATCGGCAGCGCGCTGGCCAACTGGCTGGATGGCGGGCAGGGCAGCGACAGCATCAATGGCGCTGCCGGCAACGACACGATCACGGGCGGCGACGGCAATGATTCCCTGCGTGGCGGCGTTGGCGACGACACCCTGCTGGGCGGCAGCGGCAACGACCAGTTCTTCGCGGACAGCAACAACGACTATGTCGAGGGCGGCGACGGCAATGACCTGTTCAATGCCGCCTCCGGCAACGACACCTTCATCGGCGGCAGCGGCGACGACACCGCGACGCTGACCATGGGGCTGGCGCTGACCTTCGATGGTGGCGACGGGGTGGATTTCCTCGACTGGAACACTGGTGCGACGGCGGGCGTCACCATCGATTTCAGCGCCTCCTCCACCATCCTGCTGCCGAGCTTCAACGGCACGGCGCGGTTGGAGAATCTGGAGGGCATGCGCGGCACCCCCTTCGCCGACATGCTGACCGGCAGCGATTCCATGAACATATTGCTCGCCGGCTCGGGCGCTGACCTGGTCTCGGGCCTCGATGGCGACGACATCCTCGGCGGCGATGACGGCGCGGACACGTTGCTGGGCGGGGCGGGGGCCGACAGCATCCTCGGCGGCACCGGCAATGACAGCATCTCCGGCGGGACAGGTGACGACACGCTGGATGGCGGCCTCGGCGATGACACCATCGCACCGGGCGGCGGCATCGATTCCATCCTTGGCGGGGTGGGGACGGACTCGCTCGACCTGGCGGGCTATGGGCCGTTCACGCTCGACCTCGCGCGCGGGCTGCTGGTCACGGAGACCGACGCGGCGGCGGTCAACAGCATCGAGCGCGTGACCGGCGGCACCGGCAATGACGAGATCCGCGGCACGGCATTTGCCGAGACGTTGCAGGGCGGCGGTGGCGGCGACCTGCTGATGGGCCGCGGCGGGGATGACAGCCTCGTGGGCGGCGATGGCGATGACCGCTTCTATGGCGGGCTCGGCAACGACACGCTCGATGGCGGCGCCGGACTGGACAACGTCATCGCCTTCAACGCGCCGCAGGCGGTGGTGATCCGCCTCGACCTCGGCACCATGACCGGCGGCGAGGGCACGGATCGGCTGGTCAGCATCGAGCGCGCGCTGGGCAGCCGCTACGACGACTACATCGTCGGCAGCGCCATCGCGAACAACCTGTTCGGCAGTGCCGGGGACGACACCATATCCGGCGGCGGCAATGACGCGATCCAGGGCAATGACGGCCAGGACAGCCTGATCGGGGGTGCGGGCAACGACACCTTCACCTTCCATGCTGCGGATGAAAGCCCCCAGGGCGATGCCGACGTCATCGCCGACTTCGTCATCGGCCAGGATCGGATCGACCTGACGGTGATCGACGCGAAGCCCGGCACCTCCGGCAATCAGGCCTTCAGCTTCGTCGCGACGCACACCGCCGGGGTAGAAGGCGAGGTGACCTCGATCTCGCTGTTCGGCACCACCATCGTGTCGCTCTACCTCGATGGGGATACGACGGCGGATGCGCAGATCCGGCTGACCGGCACCCTCGCCCTGAGCGCATCGGATTTCGTGCTGTAGAGACGGTTCAGGCGGGCCGTTGCCCGGCCGATGCGTCGATGGGTGCCCCGGGTGCTGGACCGTAGTGTTCTGCTGCCTGGCGCGACAGATGGAACGCACTCTCCGAGCGCCTTTCGTGCGCAGGAGCCGGTGTCGGCATCATTCCGACTGGCGGGCGACGTGCCAGAAGGAGGTCTGCAGATGCCCTTCGGCCTTTGCTGGGGAGAGTCCGAGAGGGGCGGCGCCCCTCTCGGTCCCACCGTCGAGAATCAGGAGCCACCACCACTGCGCCGCCGGCCGACTCAGCGCCCCTCGAAATGGGGGACGCGCTTCTCCAGCATGGAATCGACCGCCTCGCGATGGTCGCGCGTGCCGTGCGCGAGCGCCTGGTAGGCCGCCGACATCTCCAGCAGCGTGGACAGGCGCATGTGCTGGCTCTCGCGCAGCAGGCGCTTGGTCAGGCGCACGGCCTGGGGTGGATTGACCGCGATGCGGTCGGCCATGGCGCGCGCGGCGCCGAGCAGCTCATCCGCCGGCACCACCTTCGACACCAGCCCGCAGGCCAGCGCTTCCGTCGCGTTCAGCGCATCGCCGGTGAGCGACATCTCGAGCGCCTTCGACATCCCCACCACTTTCGGCAGCAGATAGGCCCCGCCATCGCCCGGCACGATGCCGACCTTGACGAATGATTCCGCGAAGCGCGCGGTCTCGGCGGCGATGCGGATGTCGCACATGCAGGCGAGGTCGAGCCCCGCGCCGATCGCCGGCCCATTCACCGCGGCGATGGTGGGGATGTCCATCTCATACAGCGCGAGCGGGATCATCTGGATGCCGCGCCGATACGATTCGCGGATCTCGGCGCCGGAATGCCCGCCCGTGATGCCGGTGCGGTCGCGCATGCCCTTGAGGTCCCCGCCGGCGCAGAAGGAAGAACCGCTGCCCGTCACGATCACCACGCGCACCTGGTCGTCGCGGTTGAGCGCGCGGCAGGTGTCGGCGACCTCGGCGCATTCCTCGGGCGTGGAGATGGCGTTGCGCTTGTCGGGTCGGTTGAGGGTGAGGGTGACGACGTGGCCGTCGCGCTCGATCTTCAGGAAGGCGGTCATGCGGCGGACTCCTCGTCGCGGGATGTCAGGAAGGGCCAGAGCGCGCCGGCCTGTTGCGCGGCAAGCCCGATGCGCGCGGACCAGAAGCGTTCGGACCCGCCCTCGTCGCGCCACGCCCAGAGACGTCGGGTGACGTGATGCAGCGCGTGTTCCTCGGTGATGCCCATGGCCGCAAGGACCTGGTGCGCGATGGCGGCGCCGCGCGCGGCGGCCTCCCCGGCGGTGATCTTGGCGCAGCCGATCTCGAAGGCGGCATCCGCCAGGCCGCGCTGGTCGGCGGCACGCGCCGCCGCCGCCGCGGCGACCGAGGCGGCGGAGGATTCGGCCGCGAAGACCGCGAGCTGCTGCTGGATCGCCTGGAATCGACCGATCGGTCGGCCGAACTGCTTGCGGGTGTTGGCGTGCTCGACCGCCAGCGCGAGCGCCGCCTGCATCGCGCCGGCGATCTGCGCGGCGCGGATCAGGGCCGTGAGCAGCAGCGCGGCCTCGCTGCCCCAGGCATTGGGCAGCGTGCCCTGCGCGACTGGCGCGCCGGTCACGGCCACCGCATCGCGTGGCTCGCGGCCGATATTGCCGGCCGCGTCGATGCGCAGCGCGGCGGCGGGGTACAGGCCGACCGACGCGCCATCGACCAGCGCGACATGCGCGGCGTGGCGCGCCCAGGGCACGCGCGCGCCCAGGGGTGCGAAGGTCAGCACACCCTCCGGCGGGGTGATGCCGGCCGCCGCCAGCAGCGCGGAAGCCGCGACGCCTTCGGCCAGCGGCACCGGCGCGCCGGCGCGGCCCAGCGCTTCGACCAGCGGCATGATGTCCTGGAAGCCAAGGCCCGCGCCGCCCTGCTCCTCGGCCACCAGGGCGGCGGACAGGCCGAGGCCATCCAGCGCGGCCCAGGCGGCCTCGGGGAAGGCACCGGCCTCCACCATGCGCAGCGTCGCCACGTCGGCGGCATCCGCCAGCGCGCGCGTGACCTGTTCGGCGAGTTCGGCGGCGATCGTCATCCCGGTCATCAGCGCAGCCCCAGCTCGCGGGCGATGATGCCGCGCATGATCTCGCGCGTGCCGCCGCGCAGAGAGAAGGTCGGCGTGATCTGCGTCAGGTAGTCGTGCATGCGGCGCATCGCCTCGGGCATCTCCTCCACGTCGCGCAGCGCGCGCATCTCGTGCGGCAGCGCCTGCTCGAAATCATTGCCGAGGTCCTTCACCAGCGCTGCCTGCCGCACCGGGTCCGCGCCGTCCTGCAGCATGCCCGCGACCGCGGTGGACATCGCCCGCAGCGTCCACAGCCGGGCGACCTGTCGCCCCAGCGCGGGTGCGGCCGCTTGATCCTCGCGCAGCGCCGCCAGGGAGGCTTCCAGCAGCGGGTGCGACGACAGGTAGCGATCGGGGCCGGACCGTTCGAAGGCCAGCTCGCTGGTGGCCTGTGCCCAGCCCGCGCCTTCCCGGCCGACCAGCGCCTCCTCGGGCAGCATCACGTCGTCGAAGGTGATCTCGTTGAAGCCTTCCTCACCCACCAGGTCGCGGATCGGCCGGATGGTCACGCCCGGCGCCTTGAGGTCGACCAGCATTTGCGACAGGCCCTGATGCTTCGATCCGCCCTCGGGCGGGGGCGAGGTGCGCACCAGCGCGATCATCCAGTCGCAGAGATGGCCGAAGGTGGTCC
The DNA here is from genome assembly GCA_041914265.1 of Roseomonas sp. Classification (GTDB taxonomy): domain Bacteria; phylum Pseudomonadota; class Alphaproteobacteria; order Acetobacterales; family Acetobacteraceae; genus Neoroseomonas. The sequence goes on along the minus strand of JAYSDS010000169.1, from coordinate 3,726 downwards.
AGATTTTCCGCCCATTGAGCTTCCACCCGCCATCGACCTTGTCCGCGCGCGTGCGCAGGGAGGCGAGGTCGGACCCGGAATCCGGCTCGGACAGCCCGATGCAGAAGGCGTAGTCACCGGTCACGATCTTGGGCAGGAATGTCGCGCGCTGCGCCTCGCTGCCCAGGCGCAGGATCAGCGGGCCGGATTGCCGGTCGCCGATCCAATGCGCGCCGACCGGGGCGCCGGCGGCCAGCATCTCCTCCAGCACGATCAGCCGGTCGAGGAAGGAGCGTTCGCCGCCGCCATACTGCTTCGGCCAGCACATGCCGATCCAGCCCTTGGCACCGACCGCGCGGGTGAAGTCGCGGTCGAAGCCCATCCAGGACCGGGCGCGCACTTCCGGCGACCAGCGCGATTCGTGTTCGGCGATGAAGGCGCGGACCTCCGCGCGCAGGGCGGCAGCGCCCGGTGGCGGGTCGCGAAGGTCGAAGCGCAGTCCGGTCATGGCGTTATCTCCCGCCACGATCCTCCCCGGCCTGCGCGCCGCGTCAATGCCCCTTGCCGAGGAGGCGCGACAGGATCGGGATCACCGCGACACCGACAATCAGGCCCGCCACGCCGGACAGGGCTGCTTCGACCACCCAGCCTATGAAGCCCCCGCCCATGGCGGTCCCGGCCCCGTGCACCAGGTGCTGCGGCCCGCCCAGGCCGAATACCTCAAGCCCATGCAGGACGATGCCGCCGCCGACCCAGATCATCGCGATGGTGCCGACGATGGACAGCAGCTTCAGGACCACCGGCATGCCGCGCACCAGCACGGCGCCGGCCCCGATGCCGCGCCGGACCAGGGCCGCGCCGACATCATCCGCCTTCACGATCAGCGCCACCACGCCATAGACGCCGACGGTGATGCCGAGCCCGACCACGGCCAGTGCCGCGGCCTGCGTCCAGACATTCGCTTCGGGCATGGTGGCGAGAGCGATCGCCATGATCTCGGCCGACAGGATGAAGTCCGTCTTGATGGCGCCCTTGACGCGCACATCCTCGAGCTGCCTGGCATCCATCGGCACCGCGGAGGATTGCGCCTGTTCGGGATGCGGGCGCGCCCATTCCAGCACCTTCTCCGCCCCTTCGAAGCACAGGTAGATGCCGCCCAGCATCAGCAGCGGCGTGATCACCCAGGGAGCGAAGGCCGAGAGCAGCAAGGCGGCCGGCAGCAGGATCACAAATTTGTTGAACAGCGAGCCCAACGCGATGCGCCCGATGATGGGCAGCTCGCGCTTCGCGTCGAAGCCGACGACGTAGCGCGGCGTGACCGCCGCATCGTCGATGACGACGCCCGCAGCCTTCGCGCCCGCCTTGGCCGCCTGGGCGGCGACATCGTCGATCGACGCCGCGGCGACCTTGGCAATGGCCGCGACGTCGTCCAGCAGCGCGAGTAGCCCTGTGCTCATGTGATCCCCGGCTCATTGTGCGTGAGTCGGAACATCATGGCACAGGGCTTGGTTGCCCGCGCGTATCGCGGCGCACGCGGCGGGTCGCTTCGCGCCGCCGGACGGCGAAAGCCGCGTCGGTGCGACTTTCGAGACAGGCCCTCAGACGATCCCGGCTTCCCGCGCCGCCGCGATCTCCGCCGCGTCCATGCCCGCGAAATCCGCCAGCACCGCATCCGTATCCCCGCCCGGCGCCGGCACCCCGTGCCGGATCGTGGTCGGCGTCGCCGAAAGGTGCAGCGGCGAGGCCACCACCCGCACGGCCCCCGCGGCGTGATGCGGGATTTCCCGGATCATCCCGCGCGCCGCGATATGCGGGTCGGCCTGGACATCGGCGGCGGTATTGATGGGCCCGGAGGTGATCTTCGCGACCTCCAGCTTCGCGAGCCATTCGGCGCGGGGGCGCGTTTTCAGCAGCGTGTTCATGCGGTCGAGCAGGGCGGCACGGTGTTCCACCCGGTCGCGCGCGCGGCGGAAGCGCGGGTCCTCGGACCATTCGGGATGGCCCAGCGCCTCGGCCAGGCGGACGAATTCGCGGTCGTTCAGCACGCCGATGACGAAGCGCGCATCCGACCCTTCGAAGACGCCATAGGGCACGGCGATGGGGCTGTCGTTCCCCGATCGCGGAAACAGCCGCCCGGCATTGAGCCAGGAGGACATCGGCGCCTGCATCAGCGAGGTCATGGTCTCGAACAGGTTCACGTCGATCGCCTGGCCCTCGCCCGTCGCATCGCGATGGCGCAGCGCCGCGAGGATCGCCACCGTCGCCGCGAAGCCCGTGAACATGTCCGCCACCGGCACGCCGACGCGCTGCGGCCCGCCGCCGGGCGCGCCATCCGCCTCGCCCGTCACCTCCATCAGCCCCGCCATGGCCTGGGCGACGAAATCGTATCCGGACCGGCCCGAATAGGGCCCCGACTGCCCGAAGCCCGTCACCGAGCAATAGACGATCCGCGGATTGACCTTCTTGAGATCCTCATAGCCGAGGCCGTAGCGCGCCAGCGTGCCGGGGCGGAAATTCTCGATCAGCACATCGGCCTTCGCGACCATGCGCTTGAGGATCGCCGCACCCTCGGGCTTCGAGAAATCGACCGAGACCGACCGCTTGTTCCGGTTCAGCGCGACGAAATAGGTGCTGTCCTCGCTGCCCGGCACGAAGGGCGGGCCCAGGGCGCGCAGGTCGTCGCCATCGCCGCGCCGTTCCACCTTGGCGACATCCGCGCCGAGATCGCCCAGCATCTGCGCACAGAGCGGCCCCGCCACCACCCGGGTCAGGTCGATCACGCGCAAGCCATCAAGGGCAGCGGGCATGTTTCCTCCTCAACCAAGCCGGTCCGCAAGGTGACGCAGGTCGCGCCGCCCGGATAGTCCGGATGGACGGCGCCCCGCGCGCCATGCTGGTCTGCGCGCCATGATGCGCGCCCTGATCCTCGCCGCCCTGGCCCTGCTGCCGCTGCCCGCCCTGGCGCAGACCGGCCCTTCTTTCGACTGCCGGCAGGCCCGCGCCTGGGATGAGCGCCAGATCTGCGCGCAGGCTGATCTCGCCGAGCTCGACCGGCGGATCGCCGCGGCCTGGCGGGCGGTGACGACGGCGGCCACGCCCGACCAGCGTAGTCGCCTGCAGGCCGAACAACGCACCTGGCTCGCCGAACGGCGCGGCTGCGAAGGTCCCCAGGCACGCGAGGCACAATCCTGCCTGCGCCGCGTCATGCGCAGCCGCGCGCGCGATCTGGAAGCAATGACCCAAGCCACGGCACTGCCCGGCGACAAGCCCGCCCCGGCGGCCCCGCCGCCCGCCGCTGCCCTGCGTGCCGTGACCTGCCCCGGCACGCCGGGCTGGGCCGCCACGCAGGTCTGCGCGACCCCCGGCATGCGGGAACTCGACGCCGCCGTGGTGCGCGACGCCGAGGCCGCCCGCGCCAGGCTCGCACGCAACCCGGCAGCCCTGGCGGAGCTGGAAGCCCTGATCGCGCGCTACGTCACCGCGCGGGAAAGCTGCGCAAGGGCACTCGGCCGGATGCCGCTCGACTGCCTGCAGGAGACGATGGAGGACGCGCAGGGCGCGATACGGCGGCAGGGGGCGTGACGGCCCTGCCCCATCCGGGGAGCGCGGCGCCGGGTGGCGGTTTCCAAAGGTCCGGATGGAAGGGGGGGGGGGGGGGGCGCCCCCCCCCCCCCACCCCCCCCCCCCCGGGGGGGGGCCGCGCGGGGGCGGGGGGGGGGGCGGGGGCGCCGGCCCGCGCCCCCCCCC
>JAYSDS010000168.1:0-12060 GCA_041914265.1 Roseomonas sp. | reverse complement strand
CACGGAGGGCAGCGCCCGGCCCGCGGGGTGGGCGAGAAGCGCCCGCCCCGGGGGGCGGGTCGGGCGCTGCCCGTGCTGGCCGCACGGGCGGGACGGCGGGGCGTGGCGCAACGCCGCCCGCCCCCCGATGGTCAGTGACTCACGGTGCGGATGAAGTTCGCCAGCCGTTCGGACTTCGGCCGGGCGAAGATCTCGTCCGGGGTACCCGATTCCATCAGCACCCCGTCGCAGACGAAGTGGATGCGATCGGCAAGCTTGCGGGCGAAGCCCATTTCGTGGCTGACGACGATCAGCGTCATGCCGCGTTCGGCCAGCGAGCGGATGGTGTCGAGCACGCCCGAGACCAGTTCCGGGTCAAGCGCCGAGGTCGGCTCGTCGAACAGAATCAGCTTGGGCTTCATCGCCAGCGCCCGGGCGATGGCGACGCGCTGTTTCTGCCCGCCCGACAACTGGTCGGGATAATGGTCGCGCTTCTCGGCCAGCCCGACCAGCGCCAGCGTCTCCATCGCCTCGGCCACTGCCTCGGCCCGCGGGCGGCGCTGCACATGCACCGGCGCCTCGATGACGTTTTCCAGGACCGTGCGATGGGCGAACAGGTTGAAATGCTGGAACACCATCGGCATTTCGCTGCGCGCGTGGCGCAATTCCCTTTCCGGCGCGACGCGGAAATGCCCCTGATCGTCGTGGCACAGCCGCTGGCCGTCGAAGCGGATCTCGCCGCCGTTCGGCCGGGCGAGGAAGTTGATGCAGCGCAGCAGCGTCGACTTGCCGCCGCCGCTTGGCCCGATCAGGAAGGTCACGTCGCCCTGGTGCACGGTCAGGTCGATGTTCTTCAGCACGGTCAGCGCGCCATAGGACTTCTTCAGCCCGCGCACCTGAAGGATCGGTTCGTCGTTCATGCGCCCGCCCCCGCCCGCAGCGCCGCCCGCTGGTGTTCGGGTGTCAGGATCCGTTCGATCCTGATCACGAGGCGCGAGGCGACAAAGCTCATGATGAAGTAGATGATCGCGACCATCATGTAGATTTCCATGCTGCGGAAGGTGTTGTTGATCAGGATCGAGCCGTGACGCAGCAGTTCGTTCACGGCGATGAAGGAAACCAGCGAGGAATCCTTCAGCAACGAGATGAAATAACCGCCGACCGTCGGGATGGCGATGCGCAGCGCCTGCGGCAGGATCACCCGTCCGTAGATCATGCTGCGCGACATGCCGATCGACAGGCCGGCCTCGCGCTGGCCGGGGTCGATCGACTGGATCGCGGCGCGGAACACCTCGGACAGGTAGGCCCCCATGTTGAGGCTGAGCCCGAGGATTCCGGCCCAGAAGCCCGGCAGCACGATGCCGATGGTCGGCAGGGTGAAGTAGATCACCAGAAGCTGCACGATCAGCGGCACGTCGCGCCAGATCTCGACATAGGCGCGCAGCGGCCATTCCAGCCACCAGCGCCCCGACAGCCGCCCCAGCGCGATCACCAGCCCCAGAAGGATGCCGATCGCCATGCTGAGGATCGACAGCTCCAGCGTGACGACCGCCCCTTCCAGCAGGTAGGGGAAGTGTTCCGGTATCAGATCGAAGAAGAATTCATACATGCCGGTTCACTCCCCCGAAGGCCCGTCCTATTTCATCAGCTTGGCCTGATAGTCGGCCCACATGCCATATTTCTCGAGGATCGCCTTGCGGGTGCCGTCTTCCTCCATCGAGGCCAGCGCCTTGTTGATCTCGGCCAGAAGGTCGGGGCATTCGCGGCGCACGCCCACGGCGATCGAACCGAGGATGTAGGGCGCCTTGGCTTCCGCTTCGGCCCATTCGGCGGGGGCCGAGTAGTAGATCGGATCGCCGACGATGCGCATGTTGCCCAGTTCCTCCTGCTGGCCGGCGAAGGTGCCCTGGTCAAGGATCACCGCATCCACCTGGCCGTTCTGAAGTGCGACGAAGGGCTCGCCGAAGGTGTTGAAGTCCAGCACGCTGCCGGCCTTCCCCTGGTCGACCAGCATGTGGGCGTTGAGCGAATCCTTGGTGCCGAGCGTCGAGCCGAGGATCTTGCCCTTCAGGTCGTCCACCGACTTGATGGGCGAGTCGTCCTTGACGATCACATAGTCGAGCAGCAGGAAATAGGGGTTCGAGAAGTCGATCCCCGCACTCTGGATGCGTTCCTGCGTCGCCGACATCGACGAGAAGATCACATCCCAGCGGCCGGCCTTGAGCCCGGGGATCAGCGTGCTCCATTCGGTGATCTCGTGATCGACCTTCGAGATGCCCATCCGCTTGCCGACCTCCTGGAACAGCTCCCACTCGAACCCGCCATAGGTTCCGTCCTCGTTCTTCCAGATGAACGGCTTGGTGCCCATCAGCCCGTTGCCGGACAGCATAAGGCCCTTCTCCTTGATCGAATCTAGACATTCATCAGCCATTGCCGCTGACGCCGTGGCGGCGAAGGCGGCAACAACGGCAAGCATCATCGTCTTCATGGTCGTCTCCCTGCTGGTCCAGATAGTCTATTGAAATACAGGCATATTATTGCCGGTTCTCTTGTTTGGGCCGCAAATGCCGCCGCTGACAGGGCCGCGATGGGCGGTGTTGTCAGATTGCGTGCAGTTGCCCTCCTCCCTCACAGCGAACTGGAATCAAGCTAATTGCATATGGTTGTATAGTCAACTGAGGAAAGCGTCATCGACAGTGCTCCCGGAAGCGCGACGCAGCGCCGAGGCGACGCATGTCGAAACTGCCACGGCAGTGACGCCCGGGAAGGAAAGGGCGCAACCCGCACCGCCCGCACGGCGCCCGGGCCGGATGCGCCCTCAGGGCGGGATCACTTCGGGCGGAAGGCCGCGCAATGGGCGGGATCGGTCTCGATCCGCGCCGCCCCGATCAGGTCGAGGCAATAGGGAACCGCGCGGAACACGGCATCGAGGCAGGTGGCGATGGCCGCGGGCTTGCCCGGAAGGGTGACGATCAGCGTCCGTCCGCGAATGCCCGCATCCTGCCGCGACAGGATCGCCGTCGGCACTTCGGCAAGGCTTGCAAACCGCATCGCCTCGCCGAAGCCGGGCAGGTGCTTGTCGATCACGGCGGCGACGGCCTCGGGCGTTTCGTCCCGCGGCGCCGGTCCGGTGCCGCCGGTGACGAGGACGAGGTCCGCCCCCTCGGTGTCGACAAGCCCGCGCAGGGCGGCTGCGACGGTGTCGCGGCCGTCAGGCACGATGCGGCGCAGGATGCGGACCTGCGACACGACCACGCGGCGCAGCCACTCTTCGGCCGCGGGGCCGCCGCGATCTTCGTATTCGCCCCGCGAGGCCCGGTCCGAAACGACGAGGATGGCGATCAGAGGCGCGTCAGCCGACATAGGCGGCCTCCGGCCGGGCGGGGACGCGGGCGAGAAAGCGACCGCCCCCGCCGCGCCCGTTGATGCTGACACATGCAAGCCGTATCATCCGTTCCCCCGCTTCTCCTCGCCGGCCGCCCCCCGGGGCACGAACCGAGGGCCGGCGATCCAATGATCTTTGCGACGGCCTTATGTCACGGACCGTCGCCCCCGCCAACCCGATGCCGACCGTCTGGCGGGTTCCGGCAGACCGGACATGGCGGGCGGAGCCAGCCGATGGCACCCCCTCACGCGCTTCGTGCAGGTTGCCCGTTCGCGGCAGAAAGCAGCGCAATAAGCCCCTGCAGCAGTGCCGTCGGAGTCGGCGGACAGCCGGGAATATGCAGATCGACCGGAACCACCGCCGCCACCCCGCCGGCAACGGCATAGCTGCCGGCGAAACAGCCGCCATCGCGCCCGCAGTCCCCGACCGCGATCACCCATTTCGGATCGGGCATCGCGTCATAGGTGCGCCGCAGTGCCTCGGCCATGTTGCGGGTCACCGGGCCGGTGACCATCAGCACGTCGGCATGGCGCGGCGAAGCCACGAAATGCAGGCCGAAACGCTCCAGGTCGTAGAACGGATTGCCGAGCGCGTTGATCTCCAGTTCGCAGCCATTGCACGATCCGGCATCGACGACCCGGATCGACAGGCTGCGCCCCAGCCTCGCGCGCGCGGCGCGGGCGAGCGTCTCGCCCAGTTCCCCGGCCGCCTCCGCCCCCGCCTCCGGCGCCGCCTCGGTCAGCGGGCGGCGGAGAAGACCTTCGAGAAGAAACCTGCGCATCGTTCCGCCTCAGAGATCGTGCCCGGAATACGAGCAGTTGAAGGATTTGTTGCACAGCGGGAAATCCGCGATGATGTTGCCCTCGATAGCGGCTTCCAGAAGCGGCCACTGGAACCACGAGGGGTCACGCAGGTGGCAGCGGCGGATGCGGCCCGCGTCGTCGAGCGCGAGCCAGACAAGGATGTCGCCGCGGAAGCCCTCGACCAGGCCGAGCCCTTCGCATGACCTTCCGGCCGGATCGAACGAGGCCAGGACCGGCCCGCCGGGCAGCCCGTTCAGCATCTGAGTGATCAGCGAACAGCTTTGCTCGACCTCATGGATGCGGATCCAGACGCGGCCGTTGACATCGCCGTCATCGCGCACGGGAACCTCGAGCCGCAGCATGTCGTAGGGCGCGTAGCGCAGGTCGCGCCTTGTGTCGAAATCGCGCAGCGCGGCGCGGCCGACAAATCCGCCGGCCCCGAACCGGCGCGCAAGCTCGGCGGTAACGCGCCCGGTTCCGACGGTGCGGTCGAGAAGCGAGGCAGTGTTGTCATAGAGATCGACGAGCGCCGGGAAGCGGTCGCGGATCTCGGCGACAAGCGCCCGCAGCGCCTCTTCGCCGTCGCGCGCCAGATCGGTGGTCACGCCGCCCGGCACGATCCGGTCGCGCATGAGACGGTGCCCGAAGACACTGTCTGCGGTGCGCAGGACCTTCTCGCGCAGCACGCTGCAATGCGCCAGCATCATCGAAAAGGCGGCATCATTGCAGATCGCGCCGATGTCGCCGAGATGGTTGGCGAGCCGTTCCAGTTCAGCCATGATCCCGCGCAGCCAGAACGCTCGTTCCGGCACCTCCACCTCCATCGCTGCTTCGGCGGCCTGGGCGAAGGCCCAGCCATAGGCGACGGTGCTGTCGCCCGAGGTGCGGGCGGCGAGTTCGGCGCCGCGGGACAGATCCGCCCCCCGCATCAGCGCGTCGATGCCCTTGTGGACATAGCCGAGACGCTCTTCGAGCCGCACCACCGTCTCGCCCTGTGCGGCGAAGCGGAAGTGGCCGGGCTCGATGATCCCGGCATGGACCGGCCCCACCGGCACCTGGTGCAGGCTCTCACCCTCCACCGGCGCGAAGGCGTAGGCGGCGCTGCCGCGCCCGGCCCGCGCCTCGCCCAGGGGGTGGACGATTCCCCAGCGACCGTGATCGAGCCATTTCCGCCTGTCCGCCGCCCCGGCCGGCACAAGGCCGAAAAGGTCGGCGACCGTCCTCTCCAGCCGCTGCGCCGGCGCGTGATGGCGGCCGACCGAGGGAAAGCGGCCCTGGGCCGCCGCGACGCGCGCCACCGCCACCCCGCGCCCGGCGGGATCGTGCAGCGCCATGCAGGCCGCGCCATCCTCGCCCCACAGGCTGAAAAGCGTGAGTTCCCCGCGCCCCAGAGCGTGGGCGAGCGCCGACCACTCTGCTTCGGAAACCATCGCAAGCGGGAAGGGGCGGCGCCGGAAATCCCGCGAGCGGGGAAAGGTGAGCGGGGGAAGTCGTGTCATCGTGGTCTCATCCCAGAAGCGCCGCCACGGAGCGGAACCAGGTCACCATCGCCTGCGGCATGTGCAGCCCGACGAGGATCACCAGCCCGATATGCAGATAGAGCGGCACCAGCGAGCCGTGCATCGGCTCGTTGCGCTCTCCGGGATCGCCGAAGAGGAAGCCGGTGAGCCGCAAAAGAAGCGCACCGAAGGCAAGAAGCAGACCCAGCACCAGCACCAGCGTCAGAAGCGGCATCCGCGCGAAGCTCGACGTGCCGACGATAAACTCGCTCATTCACACGCCCGAGGGCGGCAGGCTGGCGCCCGACAGCACCGCCAGCGCGAGGCCCCAGCCGAGCGCCGGATGGCTCTGCGTCAGGCCGCGGATCTCTGCGATGGACTGGCCGCCCTTGATCTGCGCCACGCTGCCGACGGCGAAGAAGATCGCCGATTTCGTCAGGCTGTGCATCACCATGTGCAGGAGCCCCGCGAAATTGGCCAGCGCGCCGCCCATGCCGAAGGCAAAGACGATGATGCCCATGTGCTCGATCGAGGAATAGGCAAAGAGCCGCTTGATGTCGCGGCGGCGGTAGAGCATCAGCGCCGCGAAGACGAGCGACAGGAGCCCGAGCCCGATCATCAGCGGCCCCGGCGCCACGGCCTCGGCATTGGCCGCCATCAGCATCTTGAAGCGCAGCACCGCATAGAGCGCGACGTTGAGCAGAAGCCCCGACAGCACCGCCGAGATCGGCGTCGGGCCTTCGGCATGGGCATCGGGAAGCCAGGCGTGGAACGGGGCGAGACCGACCTTGGTTCCGTAGCCCACCAGCAGGAACACGAAGGCGACGTTTAGCGTTGCCGGATCGAAACGCGCCGCCCCCCGCATGAGGTTGGTCCAGACCATCGCCGGCGTGCCCTCGCCGAGGACGGGCTGCGCCGCCATGTAGACGAGGATCGTTCCGAACAGGGCAAGGGCGATGCCGACCGAGCCAAGGATGAAGTACTTCCACGCCGCCTCGAGCGCCTCGTGCGTTCGGTAGAGGCCGACCATCAGCACCGTCGTCAGGGTCGCAAGCTCGATCGCGACCCACATCAGGCCGATGTTGTTGGACACCAGCGCAAGGTTCATGCCGAACATCATCAACTGGTACATCGCGTGGTAGAAACGCAGGTTCGGCGGGCTCAGCCGGCCGATCTGGAGTTCATGGCCGATGTAGCTGGCCGAGAACAGCGCCGCGGTGAAGCCGACGAAGGTATTCAGGACGATGAAGACGATGTTGAGGTCGTCGAGGTGCAGGTAGCTGCCCGGCGCGGGCCGCGGCACGACGAAAAGCGAGGCCGCGGCAAGGAAGGTCGCGAGGCCGAGCGCGACATTGGCCCAGGCGGCGAGCCGGTATCCGGGCAGCAGGAGCAACAGCGCCGCGCCGCCCGCGGGGATCATCAGGACAGCGGACAGCGCGTCGAAGGAAAGGTTTGTCATCGCCGCTCTCCGCGAAACTCGTCCAGCGCCGATATGTCCACCGAATCGAACCGCTCGCGGATGCGGAACAGGAAGACCCCGATCACGATCATGGCGACGAGCACCGAGAAGGCGACGCTGATCTCCACCACCAGCGGCATCCCCTTCGCGCCCGCCGCGGCAAGGATCAGTCCGTTTTCCAGCGACATGAACCCCACCACCTGGCTGACCGCGTTGCGCCGGGTGACCATCATCAGAAGCCCGAGCAGGATCACCGACAGGGCAAAGGCCAGATCCTCGCGCGCCAGCGCATTCCCGCTGGCCGCGGTGAGCCGCAGCATGAGCAGGATCGACAGCGCGACGAGCCCCATGCCCGCCAGCATCGTCGGTCCGACGCTGACCACGGTCTCGACCTCGCGGTGGATGCCGAGCTGCTGCACGATCCGGTGCAGGGCCCAGGGCACGATGATCGCCTTGAACAGGATCGCGATCGCGGCGGTGACATAGAGGTGATGCGCCCCCTGGACATGCGCCTGCCATCCCACCGCCAGCGACAGCAGGACCGCCTGGAGCGCGAAGACGTTGAGCAGCGAATAGAGCCGGTCCTGGTAGATCATCATGAAGCTGACCAGCACCAGCCCGCCGGCCAGAAGGTGCGCGATGTCGAAGGCGTAACCGCTCATCTCAGAGACTCCGCGTCACGAACATCAGGAGCGTTCCCAGAAGGCCCAGCATCAGCGCCGCACCGAGGAAATCGGGCACGCGGAACACGCGCATCTTTGCGATCGCCGTCTCGAACAGGCCGAGCGCGGTGCCGCCGAGGGTGATCTTCGCCAGGAAGGCCGCGAAACCGGCGAGATGGGCGGCGAGCCCCGCGCCCGGCTGCGCGATGGTCCAGGGGATGAAGATGCAGCCGATCAGCGCGACATAGAGCATCAGCTTGATCGCGGCGGCGAGTTCGATCATCGCCAGGTGGCGGCCGGAATATTCCAGCACCATCGCCTCGTGCACCATCGTCAGTTCCAGATGCGTTGCGGGGTTGTCGACCGGGATGCGCGCATTCTCGGCAATCGCCACGATCACCAGTGCCACCAGCGCCATGCCCAGCGACACGCGGATCCCCACCGCGGGCGAGGCCATGTAGTCCACGACGTTCGACAGTTGCGTCGATCCCGCGATCAGCGCGACGGTGAAAACCGTGAGCAGCATCGCCGGCTCCGCCAGCGCGCCGATCATCATCTCGCGCGAGGCACCGATCCCGCCGAAGCTCGTGCCCACGTCCATCCCGGCGAGCGCGAGGAAGAAGCGCGCGCTGCCCAGAAGCGCGACGATGGCGATGAGGTCGGCCGTCCAGCTGAAGCGCAGCCCGGTGGCGAAGGTCGGCACCAGCGCCGCGGCGACCCAGGTCGCGGCGAAGATCATGTAGGGAGAGACGCGGAACAGCCATGACGCATTCTCCGCCAGCACGACGTCCTTGCGCATCAGCCGCAGGATGTCCCGATAGGGCTGGAGGACAGAGGCCCCGCGCCGGCGAGTCAACCGCGCCTTCACCTTGCGAACCAGCCCCACGAGGCCCGGCGCGAGCCCGGCGACGATGAGCATCTGGAGACCCTGGAGGACGAGCCCGGCGATCAGTTCCATATCGCGAGCCCCACCAGAAGCAGGATCAGCGACGCAAAGACGAGGCCGAGGTAACGCCGGATGGTCAGGAACTGCAGGGCATTGGCGCGGGTGGCCGCATAGTCGACGGCGGCGGCGACGGGAAGGTAGAGATAGCTCCACGCCAGATCCCTGGTGGTCACGCGATGGCGGGCGGGCGCCATGTCACCCGGGGGCGGCATCTCCACCTCCTCGCGCGCGGCCATCAGCGCCGTTCCCAGAACCCGCCGGATCGGCTGGGCAAAGCTGCCGCCACCGTACTGCGTGACCGGATCGGGGTTCGGGAAACCACAGTCCCAGGCGGGGCCGCGGCGGATCCGGCGCGAGGCCAGCCGGTGCACCAGCCAGGCGGCCGCGCTGGCGGTGATCGCGACGAAGGCCATCACCAGGATGCCGCTGTAGCTGCTCCTGACCTCGGCAACCGGCACGAGCGTGAGCCAGGCGTTGCCAAGCTGCGGCGGCATCCGCGCACCGAGCGTCGCCTCGGCGGCAGGTGCCATCAGGTCGAGAAGCGCCCCCGGCACGATCCCGGCAAGGACGCAGAGCGCGGCCAGCGCCGCCATCGCGCCAAGCGACCAGCGGTCGACTTCAACGGCTGCGGCCGCCTCCGGCGAGCGCGCGCGGCCAAGGAAGGCAACGCCGTAGAAGCGCACGAAACAGGCCGCCGCGAGCGCCGCCGCCAGCGCCAGAAGCCCGCCCGCCGCCGGCACCAGGAATTGCAGCGCCGGCTGGCGCAGCTCGGGGCTTTGCAGGACCGCCTGGAACACCAGCCATTCCGACACGAAACCGTTCAGGGGCGGCAGCGCCGAAATCGCCGTCACGCCGACAAGCGCCAGGAAGGCCGTCACCGGCATGAGGTGGATGAGCCCGCCGAGCGCGTCGAGGTCGCGCCGCCCGGTGGCCGACAGCACCGCACCCGCAGCCATGAACAAGAGGCTCTTGAACAGCATGTGGTTGACGGCATGGGCGAACGCAGCCGTCAGCGCCAGCGCCGCGAGCGCGCCAAGTCCGTTGGCGCGAAAGGCGAGCGCCAGCCCCAGAGCGGCGAAGATCACGCCGACGTTCTCGATCGTCGAATAGGCGAGCACCCGCTTGGCGTCGCCATCGACAACGGCGAAGAGGATGCCCATCACCGCGGTCGAGGCGCCGACCAGGATCACCGCCGGGCTTGCCCACCACTCCAGCGGCCCGAGCAGGTCGAAGGCGACCCGGACGAAGCCGTAGATTGCGACCTTGGTCATCACCCCGCTCATCAGCGCCGAGACGTGGCTCGGCGCCGCCGGATGCGCGACCGGCAACCAGACGTGCAGCGGCACGAGCCCGGCCTTCGATCCCGCCCCGATCAGGACCAGCGCCAGCACGACGCCCGTCGCGGCGGGCGCGCGGGCGGCCCCGCGGATCGCGTCAAAGCCATAGTCGCCTTGCGGCCCGGCCAGCACTCCGAAGGCCAGAAGCAACATCATCGTGCCGAAGCCGGCCATCACCAGATAGAGGAAACCGGCCTCCCGAGCGGCCGCGGCGCGGTGATGGGCCAGGACCAGCGCCCAGGACAGAAGCGACATCACCTCCCACGACAGCAGAAAGGTGAAGGCGTCATCGGCAAGGACCACCAGTGCCATCGCGGCGAGAAAGCCGGGGAAGAACGGCAGCACGCGCTGCGGCTCGGCTTCGTGCCGCCCGTAGCCGATGCCGTAGACGCCCGCCGCCGCGCCGCCGGTCCCGAGCAGGGCGAGGAAAAGCGCCGACAGCGCGTCGAGCCGCAGATTGGCGCCGATCCACGGCAGGCCGATCGGCAGGCTCAGGACCGCGGCCTCGGCACGGGTTGCCAGAACCAGACCGCCGAGCAGGGCCAGGACGGCGCAGAGCGCGGCGCTCAGGGCGTAGACAAGGCCCGATATGCCGGGATAGCGCCCGAGCGCGACCGCGACACCGGACAGCCCGAGAAGGCCCGCAACGGCCGCGGCGGCGAGATCAATCGCGGCCATCCGCACCCCCGCCGGCGGAAGCCGGCGCGGCTTCCTTCAGGCGCACGCCCCGCCCGCCCCGCGGGCTCCTGGCTCCCTCCCCGATCAGCTCGACGCCTGCGCGGTCGAAGGCCTCGATGACCCGCATGAGGCTTTCGACGACACCGCGGACATTCGCTTCGCTCGCCTCCATCCGCTGGATCGTCGGCACCGACACCCCCGCCATCCCCGCAAGGTCCTTCTGCCCGATCCCGAGAAGCGCTCGCGCGGCCTTCATCTGCGCACCGGTGATCACCCGCGACTCTCCCTTTCGCCTCAGTATTGATGTATGAAATACTACTCTTGATGAAAAGAACAGGAAAAACATGACCTCAGATATGCACGGCAGCGGTTGCCCCGGAAGCGCCCGACGCCGCCTGCCTTGGCACCCCGCGGCTGCGACGCAGGGACGCAGGTCGCTTTCGCGCGACGCGCCGGTCGGAATTGGTTGGCGGCGGCGGGGATTGAGCCTTAGCCTGCCGGCCACCCTGGCGCAGGAAAGCGGGCCGGCTTGGATATCGACGTGAACCTGAACGGAGTCGCGGCGCGGATTCCGGCCGATCCGGCCCAGCGCCTGTCCTCGGCGCTGCGCACCCACGGCCTGACCGGGCTGAAGGAGGGCTGCCTCGAGGGTGAATGCGGCGCCTGCACGGTGCTTCTGGATGGCGAACCCGTCTGTTCCTGCGTGATGCTGGCCGCCCAGGCCGGGGGCCGCCGGATCGAGACCGTCGAAGGGCTGGCGGGCGCGTCCGGGCCTTCGGATCTGCAGCGCGCCTTCGTCGACGAGGGTGCGGTGCAATGCGGCTATTGCACCCCCGGCATGATCATCGCCGCCGAGGGGCTGCTGCGCCGGACCCCCGCCCCGACGGAGGCCGAGATCCGCCGCGCCATCGCGGGCAACATCTGCCGCTGCACCGGATACGCCAACATCGTCCGCGCCATCGCCCGCACCGCGAGCGAACGCGTCGCGGGAGAGCGGCCGTGAGCCTCGCCTTCGCCGCGCCTGAAACCCTGGGCGAGCTTGCGACGCTTCTCGGGCCGGGAACCGCGCCCTGGCTGATCGCCGGCGGAACCGACCGCCTGATCGCGCCGGCAGCCCTGCCCGAAAGCGGTCTGATCGTCGACCTCACACGCCTCGAAGCGATCACCGGGATCGCGGAGGCGGCCGACCGGCTGAGCCTCGGCGCCGGGGTCACGGTGGCGCGGCTGACACGGGATCGCAGGGTGGCGCGGCTGGCCCCGGTTCTCGCCCAGGCGGCCGAGGTCTTCGGATCGGTCCAGATCCGCAACCGGG
>JAYSDS010000167.1:0-12260 GCA_041914265.1 Roseomonas sp. | reverse complement strand
CTCCGAGCCTCCACCCGCCAGGATGCTGGGCATCCTGGACCGCAGGCACTTGGTGCCGGGCGCTGCAGCCGCTTTTCCTCCCCGCTCAACGCGTTCCGGGCGCAAAAGCGGGCTTCGATCATCATTCTGACAGGGCCGCAGCGCGCCAAGTCGAGGTTTGCAAAGGCCCTTCGGCCTTTGCTGGGGAGGTGTCGGAGGGGCAAAGCCCCTCTGACATCCACAGCGGAAGCGACCGGCCAACCAGCAAGGCCTTTCGGCCATTGGCGGGGTGAGGTCCGGAGAGGGGCGGCGCCCCTCTCCGGGGCGCGACCGCCGCCTCATCCCTGCCCTTGCAGCCGCAGGATCTCGTCCACCAGTGCGGACGTCGCAGGGCTGAGGATCGCCGTGCGGCCGTCGAGCCGCGCTTCGGTCCGACCGGCCATCACCTTGCCCAACTCCACGCCCCATTGGTCGAACGGGTTGATCCCCCACAGCGCCCCCAGGCAGGCGACCTTGTGCTCGTACAGCGCGACGAGCTGCCCGAGCGTCGACGCGTCGAGATGCGGGATGAGCAGCACGCTGCTCGGCCGGTCGCCCGAGAAGACGCGGTGCGGCGCGATCTTCTCGATCTGCGTGTCGCTCGCGCCCGCCGCCGTCATCTCGGCCTGCACCTGTTCGAGCGTCTTGCCGATCAGCAGCGTTTCCGCTTGGGCGAGGCCGTTGGCGAGCAGCTTGCGATGGCTGTCCGGATGCGCGTGGTCGGGCCGCGCGACCAGGACGAAATCCACCGGCACCGGGGTCGGCCCCTGGTGGATGAGCTGCATGAAGGAATGCTGCGCGTTGGTGCCGGGCTCGCCGAACACCACGGGCCCCGTGGCGCGCGCCACGGGCCGCGCATCCACGCCGACCGCCTTGCCGAGGCTTTCCATCTCGAGCTGCTGGAGATGGGCGGGAAACCGCGCCAGGCGCTCGTCATAGGGCAGCACGGCCCGTGACGGATAGCCGAGGCCGTTGACGTGCCAGACCTCCGCCAGCGCCATCAGCACCGGCAGGTTGGATTCGAAGGGCGCGGTGAGGAAATGCTCGTCCATCGCCCGCGCCCCGGCCAGCAGCCTCTCGAAGGCTGGCCAGCCCAGGGCGAGGGCGACCGAAAGCCCGATGGCGCTCCAGAGGCTGAACCGCCCGCCCACCGTGTCGCTGAATCCGAAGACACGCTCCTCCGGAATGCCGAATTCTGCCGCGCCCTTGAGATTGGTGGACAGCGCGACGAGTTGCGTCGCCGCGGCCTCGTCGCCCAGCGCCTCGGCCAGCCAGGCCCGGACGAGCCGCGCATTGGTCATCGTCTCCTGCGTCGTGAAGGTCTTGGAGGCGATGAGGACCAGGGTGCGGGAGGGGTCGAGCTGCGGGCGCATCGCCTCCCACGCATGCGCATCGACATTGGCGAGGTAGTGCGCGCGCAGCGGGCTCGCCGGTGTCCACAGCGCCCGCGAGACCATGGCGGGGCCCAGGTCGGACCCGCCGATGCCGATGTTGACGACATCCGTGTAGGTCTGGCCGGTGGCGCTGCGGATCGCACCCGCATGCACCGCCTCGGTGAAGGCCTGCATGCGGGGGCGCGTCTGCCGGACCAGCTCCCAGGCGGCGGATTGGGCCGCGTTCCCGGTCGCCTCGCCGGGGGCGAAGGGCGTGCCGCCATCGGGCAGGCGCAGCACCATGTGCAGCGCGCTGCGACCCTCGGTGGCATTCACGATGGCGCCGCCTGCCATGCCGTCGCGGAAGGCCGCGACGCCGGCGGCGCGCGCGAGGGCGAAGAGCGCCGCCTGCACCTCCGGCCCGATCGCGGTGCGGGACTGGTCCAGCAGGACATCGCCGGCGCGATGCGTCATTCGCGCCGGCCGATCCGGATCGGCGGCGAAGAGCGGCCGGATGGACGCGGCGCCGGGCCGGCGGGCAAGCGCGTCGAGGGTGGACCAGGCGTCGTCAGGCGTCATGGCGGCTCCTGCAGCGGGGCATTCCGTCGGGAGCGTCGCGCCCCGCGGCATCCTGCATCGAACCAGCAGGTTGTGGCACCCCCGTGGCGCCGCCCCACGCGAGCGCGCCCGGCGTTGCGCGGATGCCGCCCCTGACCGGAGAATGAAGCGGTTCCTGGCGTCACCGGCGATCTCGCTGCATGCCAAAGGCTTCCCGCCCGACACGGTCACGGTGACGCGATGATGAAGCGCCTGTCCCTCCTCGCCATGCTCCTGGCATCCCCCGTCCTGCACCAGCCGGCCGCGGCGCAGCCGGCGCCGGGCATCCGCTCGGATGTCCCGGCGCTGCGATTCGCGCCGTTGCAGCGCCTGCCGCGCGCGCCGGCCCTGCGCCAGCCGGAATTCTGCCGTCACCTGCTGGCCACGCCGCGATCGGAGGCGGCGCGCCAGGTCGCCGCCGCCGGATGGGCGGTGACGCGGGAGGCGAGGCTCGGCCCCTATAACGTCGTCAGCTTCGTCGGCGCCATCGAACCGGGCACCAGCGGCACCTGCCGGCTGGGCGACGGCAATATCGGCGTCTTCCGCAACGGCGCGCTGGTCGCCATCGCCTATGCCCCCACGGCCGGGGCCGCGGCGGTTGGTTCGCTCCGCCCGTTCGGGAACGATTCGCTGCGGATCTGGGACGGCGACTTCCTCAGCCAGCCCGTGGCGGACCTGCACCTCGGCGCCGGCGAGAGCCTGACGATCCAGCCGCTGGCCGCCGAGGAGCCGGTCTGCCGGGGGGCGATGGTGGTGCCCAACATCTATGGCAGGCCGATCACCGAGGCGCGCGCGATGCTGCAGCGCCACGGCTGGACCCCTGCTCCGCCGCCGGACCCGCGCGACGGCAACGACACCCGCGTCGCGGATCTGGTCCGGCGCGGGCTGCCCGAGGTCGAGGACTGCGCCGGCACCGGATTCGGCTTCTGCGGCTTCGGCTACCGCGGTGCGGCCGGGACGCTGAACGTCACCACGGTGGGCGACGGCGACATCCCGACCGTGGCGGGCTATGGCGTGACCTGCCGCTGACGCGGCGGCGCGATCACAGCCCGGCCGGCTCCCCCGCCACCGTGACGGCGAGGACCTCCGGCTGGAGCAGCGACCCCGCGACGCGTGTCGCCTCCGCCTGGGTGATCGCGCGCAGCCGGGCATTGCGGCCGTCGAGCCAGTCGATCGGGCGGCGGTTGCGCTGCATCGCCAGCAAGGTCGCGGCGATGCGCCGGCTGTCGGTGAATTGCAGCGGCAACGACCCCGTCAGGAAGGCAACCGCCTCTTCCACCTCGGCGTCGCTCGGGCCCTTCTGGGCAAGGTCCGCCCACACGTCCCGCGTCACCTGCAGCGCCTCGGCCACCTTGGCGTTCTCGGTCGCGAAGCCCCCGGTGACGACGCCGCCGCCGAACAGCGTGTCGAGCCCGACGCCGATGCCATAGGTCAGGCCGCGCTGGACCCGCACCGCCTCCATCAGGCGGGAGGAGAAGCCGCCCCCGCCCAGGATGCGCAGCACCACCTGGGCCGTTTCCCATTCCGCGGATTCGGGCGCGATGCCGGGCTGGCCGAACACCACCTGGGACTGCGGCGACGGCACGGGCACGACCTGCCGGCCGAAGGCGGTGAAGGCCGGCAAGGGCGGCGGGGTGGCGGGGGTGCCGGCCGGCAGCACGCCGAACAGCTCCTCCATCAGCCTGGCCAGTTCGGCCGGCCGGATGGCCCCAGCCGCGGCAATCAGCAGCCCCCCGCGGCGGAGCTGCGCGGCGAGGGATTCCTTCAGCGCCTCGACCGGGATGACGGCGAGGCTCTCCGCCGTGCCATGCGCCGGCCGCCCGGCGGGATGGTTCGGAAAGGCCGCGGCCCAGAAATGCCGCCCCGCCTGCCCGCGCGGGGTTTCGAGCTGGGTGCGCGCATTCGCGATGGCCCGGGCGCGGACGCGTTCCAGCGCGTCGGCGTCGAAGCGCGGGGCGGTCATGGCCAGGCGGGTGAGCCGCAAGGCCTCCGGCACCGCATCCGTCAGGCAGCGGAAGCTGCCCTCGAAGCTGTCGCGCCCCGCGGAGAAGGACAGGCCGATCGCCGCATCGCGCAGCGCATCGGCGAAGGCGAGCGCCGGCAGGTCGCCCGCGCCCTCGGTCAGCATGGCCGCGGCCATGGCCGCGGTGCCCTCGCGGCCCGGCGCGTCATTGGCCGCGCCGCCCGGCCAGGACCAGGCCAGGGAGACGACCGGAACGGAATGATCCTCGACCAGCCAGGCGGTGAAGGCACCAGCCTCGACGCGCTGGATCGGCAGGGTGAAATTGTCGGCCATGGTTCAGGCCCCTTCCGGCAGCAGCCAAGCGGTGGTGCTGGTGCCCGGCGCGCCGAGCACGGCCCGGCCGGCGGCCATGACCTGGTCGCGCGCCACGGCGCGGATGCGGGACGGCCAGTATTCGACGACATCGGCCGGCAGCCCGATGGCGAGGACGCCACCCAGCATGCGCGGTGCGGCACCGAAGCTGTCCAGCGTCATCAGCGCGCCGGCGGAAAGCTGGCGGATGGACCGGGCGACCTCGGCCTCGCTCGGCCCGTCCTGCAACAGGGTCGCGATGGCCGCATTGGCCGCTTCCTCCAGGCGTTCGGGCGTCACGCCACGGCGCGGCACGGCGTAGACCATGAACTCGGTCACGCCATAGGCCTCGGAATCGTAGGAGGCGCCGGCGGAGACGGCGAGGCCGGTCTCGACCAGCGCGGCATGCAGGCGGGAGCCCTGCCCGCCCCCCAGCAGATGCGCGAGCACTTCGAGCGGCAGGCCCAGCTCGGCGCGCGGCGTGGTCAGGGAGGGCGCCATCCAGGACCGCAGCAGCAACGCCTCGCGCGCCTGCGGCTCCCGGGTGACGAGGCGCGGTTCATGCGCCTGGGTCGGCGGGGCGGCGCGGTCGCGGCGCTGCACGGCGCGGGCGGGGACCGGGCCGTAATGTTCCTCGGCGAGGCGGCGCACCTCCTCCTCCGGCACCGCGCCGGAGATCACCAGCGTCGCATTCAGCGGCGCGTAGTAGCGGCTGTGGAACCCCGTCAGGTCATCGCGGGTGATGGCGCGGATTTCGTCCGGCCAGCCGATGATCGGCCGGCCCGGCCAGGTCTGCGGGCCCCAGAGCGCCGCGCGGAAGGCCTCCTGGAAGCGGGCGCGGGGGCTCGAATCGGTGCGCTGGCGGCGCTCCTCCAGGATGACGTTGCGCTCGCTTTCCAACTCGTCGGCCGGGATCAGCGCGGCGGCGAAGCGATCCGCCTCCATCCGCATGATCATCGGCAGGCGGGATGCCTCGACCTGCTGGTAATAGGCGGTGACGTCGCGGGAGGTGAAGGCGTTGTCGTTGCCCCCTTCCCGCGCGACCAGGCGCGAAAAGGCGCCCGAGGCCACGTTCGGGCTGCCCTTGAACATCATGTGCTCGAGGAAATGCGCGACGCCCGAGCGGCCGGCCGGGTCCTCTCCGCCACCGGCGGCGTAATAGAGGTACTGCGCCACCACGGGCGCGCGGCGGTTCTCGACGAAGGCGACCGTCAGCCCGTTGCCGAGCTTCCAGATCTTCGCGCCGAACAGCGGCGCCTCGGGCGCGGCCGCGGGCGGCGTGGCCTGGGCGGCGGCACGGGCGGTAGGGGATGCGGCGAGCGCGGCGGCGGCGGCGCAGAGCGTGGTGCGGCGTGTCATCTCGGGCATGAGGGCAAGATGGGTCCGGGCAGGCACAAGGGGAAGCGTCCTTACGAAAGCGTATGCAGAAGCGTATCCAGGCGCCCGGACGGGCGGCCCGGAAGGCAAGGTCAGGGATATGGAACTGGTGCTGCTGCACGCGCTGCCCTTCGACGGGTCGATGTGGCAGCCGCAACGGAACCTGATGCCGGGTCGAACCTATGCGCCGACATTGTATGGCCTCGGCGATACGCTTGCCGAGTGGGCGGCGTCGGTGCTGGACCGCATTCCGGGTGATCGCCTGATCGTGGTGGGCAATTCCGTCGGCGGGTCTTGCGCGCTGGAAATGGCGTCACTGGCGCCGGATCGCATGGCTGCCCTGGTGCTGATCGGCACCAAGGCCGGGCATCGACCCGATCCCCGGCTCCGGACCGAGGCCCGTGAACTCCTCCGGGACCAGGGCGTGCCGGCGGCCTGGCGCCGGTATTGGGCGCCGCTGTTTTCGCCGTCGGCCCCCAAGGCGCTGCTCGCCGAGTCGGCGCGTCGCGCCGCGGGGCTGAGCGCGGCCGAGATCGCGACGGGCGTGGAGGCGTTTCATACCCGCACGGGACGCTCCGAGGTCCTGGCAACGCTGCGATGCCCGATCCTCTGCATCTCCGGCGAGCATGATCGCGCGCCCGGGCCCGAGACCACGGCGGCGCAAGCGGCATGTGCCCGCCATGGGCGGCTGATCATCCAGCCGGATTGCGGGCATTACGTGCCCCTGGAGCAGCCCGGCATGCTGAACGCGATCCTCGGATCGCTCATCCAGGAACTGGCCTGACCGTCAGACGCCCCCGACGGCCGGAGGTTCGGAGGCAGGCCCCCGGCGCTGCCTCAGAAGCCGAGCCACTCGAAGAAGGTGCGCTGGCGCGGCTGCACCACCGGGGTCTCGCCCGATTCGACGTCCCGGCCGAGCGCCGCGTTCTCCCGCAGGCGCTGCGACTCGCGGCTCGCATCGACCGGCGTGCCCGGCGGCGGCGGATCGCGCCAGAAGATCAGGCGGTCAGTGAAGCTGCGATCCGGCTGGTCGAGGCGCAGGCTCTCCTCATCCACCCGGCGACGGACATCATCCGGTGCCGCGGGGCCGGCGCGCTGCAGCAACGCCGTCTCACCCACCGAGGAACGGGCGCCGGGCGCCCGGCGCGGATCGTCCAGCGCAAGGCCTGGGGACAGCAGCGCCTCGGCCTGCTGGCGGGTCGACCGCTCCTGCGGCCTCGGCGAGCCCGGCCGTGGCGTCGGCAGCGTCGTCATATCCGGCGGCATGGATAGCGGCGCACGGGTCGTCACCTGGAACTCGTCCGGCGCATCGCGCACCAGGCCGAGGGTACGGGCCGTGCTGTCGCCACAGGCCGGCAGCAGCGCGGTCAGGGCGAAAGCGGCGAACAAGGGGGGGAGGCGCATCCTCATGTCCCTTCCTTAGGCCGCGGCTTTGGCCTGAACAAGGCATCCGCGACAAGGGCGATCACGCCGCACACGATGGCGGCATCCGCGATGTTGAAGACATACCAGTGCCAGCCCCAGGCCGCAGCATCCACGAAATCCACCACGCCGCCGAAACGGACCCGGTCGATCACGTTGCCGATGGCGCCGCCGGTAACCGCGCCCAGCGCGACCGCGGTCATGCCGTTCTCCGCCCGCGCCATCCAGCGGATGAGGAAGGCGACGATGAGCGCGGCGAGCAGCGCCAGACCCAGGTGATGCCAGGGGCCGTCGCCGGCCAACATGCCGAAGGTGACGCCACGGTTCCACACCATGGTAAGGTCGAGGCTGAACGGTCCCGCTTCCCAGATCGGGATCTGGCCGACCTCGGGGAGGCGCACGACCTCGAGAATCCACCATTTCGTGAGCTGGTCGGAAACCAGGATGCCGGCGGCGACCGGCAGGCCAAGGCGGAGACTCATGGGCAGGGAGCCATGAGGGGGCGCCGCCGCCTCGACCCCCGCCGGGGCAACCGTGTCACCCCGGAGCCCGCCGTCATTGCTGGGCCTCCACCGCGTCCTCGCAGCGCAGGCAAAGGGTGGGGTGCTTCGCGGAAGCACCGACCTCCGGCAGGACGCGCCAGCAGCGGGCGCATTTGGCGCCGGGCGCCGGTGCGAAGCTCGCCGCCGGGGCCTCGTCCACCGACAGGGCGAAGCCGGAGGTGATGCAGATCTCGGCCCAGCCGGCTTCGTCCAGCAGGGCGCGATCCTCGACCGGAACCGCCAGGGACGGCGCGGCCTGCAGGCTCGACCCGATGGTGCCCGCGGCGCGGGCCTTTTCCAGCTCGCCGGTCACGAGGCCGCGTAGCTCCCGGATGCGCGCCCATGTCGCGGCCAGCGCCTCGTCCTTCCAGCCTTCCGGCACGAAGGCGTAGTCGAGGAAATGGATGCTGCCCTCCTCATCGGGGAAGCGGGCGAGCCAGGCTTCCTCGGCGGTGAAGACCAGCACCGGGGCGAGCCAGGAACACAGGCAGCGATGCAGGATGTCGAGCACCGTGCGCGCGGCGCGGCGGCGCAGGCTGTCCGGCCGGTCGCAATAGAGCGCGTCCTTGCGGATGTCGAAATAGAAGGCCGAGAGATCGGTCGCGCAGAAATTGTGGATTTCGGGATAGACGCCGGTCCAGGCGAAGCGCGTCGCCGAATCCGGCGCCGAGGCCGCGCGGATCTTGGCATCCAGCTCCGTCACGCGATGCAGCACCCAGCGTTCCAGCTCGGGCAGCTCGTCATAGGGGACGGTCTCTGCCTCGCTGAAGCCTTCAAGGCTGCCGAGCAGCCAGCGCAGCGTGTTGCGGATCCGGCGATACAGCTCCGCCTGCTGCTTCAGGATCTCCGGCCCGATGCGCAGGTCGAGCGCCGTGTCCGCGTTCATCACCCACAGGCGAAGGATGTCCGCGCCATACTGCTTCATCACGTCCTGGGGCGCGGTGACGTTGCCCAGGGACTTCGACATCTTCCGCCCCTGCTCATCGAGCACGAAGCCATGCGTCAGGATCGCCTTGAACGGCGCCACGCCATTGGTGCCGACCGATTCCAGCAGCGAGGAATGGAACCAGCCGCGATGCTGGTCCGAGCCTTCGAGGTACAGATCCGCCGGGAAGGGCAGGTCATGCGCCGGCAGGACGAAGGCGTGGGTCGAACCGGATTCGAACCACACATCCACGATGTCCATCACCTGCTCATAGAGCTTCGGATCGCGGTCGGGGCCGAGGAAGCGCGCGGCCGCACCCGGCTTGTACCAGGCATCCGCGCCGTCCTCGCGGAAGGCCTCGACCACACGCTCGATGATCGCGGGATCGCGCAGGGGTTCGCCAGACTGCTTCGACACGAAGACCGGGATCGGCACGCCCCAGGCCCGCTGGCGGGAAATGCACCAGTCCGGCCGCGCGGCGACCATGGACCCGATGCGGTTGCGCCCGGCATCCGGCACGAAATAGGTCGCGTCGATCGCCGCCAGCGACTTCGCGCGGATGGCGTTGGCGTCATCCATCGCGATGAACCATTGCGGCGTCGCGCGGAAGATCACCGGCTTCTTCGACCGCCAGGAATGCGGGTAGCTGTGCGTCAGCTTGCCCGTCGCGGCCAGGGTGCCGGCCGCGCGCATCGCGTCATAGACGGCGGTATGCGCCTTGAAGACGTGCAGCCCTTCGAAGCCCGGCGCGTGCTGGGTGAAGGTGCCGTCGTCGTTCACCGTCTCGGGGATCGGCAGCCCGTATTGCCGGCCGAGGTTGAAGTCGTCCTCGCCATGGCCCGGGGCGATGTGCACGAAGCCGGTGCCGGCATCGGTGGTGACAAAGTCACCCGGCAGCAGCGGCACGTCGAAATCATAGCCCTGGCCACGCAGCGGATGCGCGGCGATCGCGCCGGCCAGTGCCGCGCCCTTTAGCACGCGCTTGATGCTGTGCGGCCCGATGCCCGCTTCCTTCTCGAAGGCGGGCAGCAGCGGCAGAGCGACGAGCAGGCGGTCGCCGACCTTGATCAGCGAGGTCTCGGTCACGCCTTCCACATGCACCAGCGCGTAGTCGATCTCCTCGCCATAGGCGACGGCGCGGTTGCCCGGCATGGTCCAGGGCGTGGTGGTCCAGATCACCACATCGGCGCCGACCAGGTCCTCCGCCGCCGCCTTCAGGATGCGGAACTTGGCATGCAGAGTCGGCGAGACGTGGTCGTGGTACTCGATCTCGGCCTCGGCCAGCGCCGTCTTCTCGACCGGCGACCACATCACCGGCCGCAGCCCGCGATACAGCGAGCCGTTCAGCAGGAACTTGCCGATCTCCCCCGCGATCGCAGCTTCCGAGGTGAAATCCATCGTCGCGTAGCGGTCGTCCCAGTCGCCGGCGACGCCCAGGCGCTTGAATTCCGCCCGCTGCACGTCGAGCCAATGCGTCGCATAGGCGCGGCACTCGGCGCGGAAGTCGAGCACCGGCACCGCGTCCTTGTCGCGGCCCTTGGAGCGGTACTCCTCCTCGACCTTCCATTCGATCGGCAGGCCGTGGCAATCCCAGCCCGGGACGTAGTTGGCGTCGTATCCCGCCATCTGCGCCGCGCGGTTGATCACATCCTTCAGGATCTTGTTCAGCGCGTGGCCGATATGCAGGTTGCCGTTCGCATAGGGCGGGCCGTCATGCAGGACGAAGGTTTCGCGGCCCTTGGACCGCGCGCGGAGCTTCTCCCACACCCCTAGCCGCGCCCAGCGTTCCAGCATGGCGGGTTCCCGCTTGGGCAGGTCGCCCTTCATCGGAAAGGGTGTCTTCGGCAGGAAGACGGTGCTGCGGTAGTCGCGGACCTCGGCGGGGCTGTCGGTCATGGATGCCTGTCTCGGTGCGCCCGGCTGCGGTCAGTCTCGCGCCAGGCGGCGTGTCATGGGGAATGCGCGCGCTGGAAAACCCGGCCCTTACGCAAGGGCCGGGACGGTAATTCGCCGCTGCGCGACCCGGAACATGGCAGGCTTATGGGGAGCCGCCCGGCCGGGCGTCAAGCCGCCGCCGGCGCAAGGCTGGCCGGGGCGAACAGCGCGGCATGGGCATCCCCCCATTCCTTCAGCGCCATGATCACCGGGCGCAGGCTGCGTCCGCGCTCGGTCAGGCTGTATTCCACGCGGGGCGGGACCTCCGGGAAAACCTTGCGGGCGACCAGCCCGTCCGCCTCCAGCTCGCGGAGCTGATTGGTCAGCATGCGCTGGGTGACCGTCGGCAGCTTCCGGCGGATCTCGCTGAAGCGCAGCGTGCCATCGAGCAGGTGGAACAGCACCACGCCCTTCCACTTTCCGTCGATGAGGCCGAGCGTTGCCTCGACCGAGCATCCCGGGCTGCAATCGAGCCGGCTGTGGCGCATCCGCGGCATGGGTCGGTATCCTTTTCGACACTACCTGCATTCTATGTGCGTACTTGTTCATTCGGCAGGTCGTTTTCACCTTGGCGCCACACGATCAAGGAGCAAGCCCATGCGTGCCGTCGGCTATCAGCATTCCCTGCCCATCACCGATCCCGCCTCCCTGCAGGATATCGACCTGCCGCGCCCGGCCGCCGCCGGGCGCGACCTGCTGGTCGCGGTGAGGGCGATTTCCGTGAACCCGGTCGACACCAAGATCCGCATGCGCGCGGCCCCCGAACCGGGCGCCTGGCAGGTGCTGGGCTGGGATGTCTCGGGCGTGGTGGTCGAGGCCGGACCGCAGGCGACGCGGTTCCGGCCGGGTGACGAGGTGTTCTATGCCGGCTCGCTGACCCGTCCGGGCGCCAATGCCGAATTCCACCTGGTCGATGAACGCATCGTCGGCCGCAAGCCGGGCAGCCTGTCCCATGCCGCCGCGGCGGCCCTGCCGCTGACCGCCATCACCGCGTGGGAGGTGCTGTTCGACCGGCTGGATGTGCGGCGGCCGGTGCCGAGCACGGCAGACGCCATCCTGGTCATCGGCGGCGCCGGCGGGGTGGGGTCCATCGCGATCCAGTTGGCGCGGAAGCTGACCGGCGTGACCGTCATCGCCACCGCTTCCCGCCCCGAGACGCGGCAATGGGCGCTCGAACTCGGCGCACACCATGTCGTCGATCATCGGAAGAAGCTGTCGGAGGAGGTGGCGGCATTGGGTCTCGGCGCACCGGGCTTCGTCTTCTCGACGACCAACACGGGCGATCATTTCACCGAGATCGCCGCGCTGATCGCACCCCAGGGCCGCTTCGCGCTGATCGACGACCCGGCCACGCTCGACATCCTGCCGCTCAAGCGCAAATCCATCTCGACCCATTGGGAATTCATGTTCACCCGGTCGATGTTCGACACGGCCGATATCGACGCCCAGGGCGCGCTGCTCGACGAGGTCGCACGTCTGGTCGATGCCGGCACGCTGCGCAGCACGCTCGCCGAGGAATTCGGGCCGATCACCGCGGCGAACCTGCGCCGGGCGCATGCCTTGCTCGAAAGCGGCACGGCGCGCGGGAAGATCGTGCTGGAGGGCTTCGGCGGCTGACGCGGAGCGCCCGGACCGCTGCCAGCGGCGGTCCGGGGATGGCATGCCGAAGGGCACAGGTCTTCCCGATCACTGAATTGCTTGCGCTGTGGATGTCAGAGGGGCTTTGCCCCTCCGACACCTCCCCAGCAAAGGCCGAA
>JAYSDS010000166.1:0-12354 GCA_041914265.1 Roseomonas sp. | reverse complement strand
CTGCCCTCCTCCGAGCCTCCTCCCGCCAGGATGCTGGGCATCCTGGACCGCAATCATTTGGTGCTGGGCGCCGCGGCCGTTCTTCCTCCCCGCTCAACACGCTTGGGGCGTAAAAGCGGGTTTGGGTGCCGGTCCTGGCAGTGGTGCTCGGCGCCAGGTTGAGGTTTGCAAAGGCCTTTCGGCCTTTGCTGGGGAGGTGTCGGAGGGGCAAGGCCCCTCTGACATCCACAGCACCCGTCACCGGTGCTCAGGAAGGCCCTTAGGCCCTCCAATCAGCCGGGCCGCAGCCAGGCGAGCAGGCACGCCAGCGACACGACGGAGATCAGCGTCGAGACCAGCACCGTCGCCCCCGACCCATCCGTCCCGACCGCATAGCGCCGCGCGAGCATGAAGGCATTGGCCCCGGTCGGCAGCGCCGCGGCCATCACGGCCACACCGGTCTCGATGGATGTCAGGCCGAGCAGCAGGCACGCCCCCCAGACCAGCGCCGGCAGCACGGCGAGCTTCAGCACCGTCGCCCAGGCGACTTCCCCCCAGGCGCGCCCGACACGGAAGCCGGCGAGCGAACCGCCGAGGCAGAACAGCGCCACCGCCGGCGTCGCCGCGCCCAGCATCTCCATGGTGCGGCGCGCGACGCCCGGCACGGGCAGCCCGATCAGCCGCCAGGCGAGGGCCACGAAGACCGTGGCCACGATCGGGTTGCGCACTACCCCGGCGATCGTCGCGGACAGGATGCGCCGCCAGGGCGCATGGCGATGCAGCCCGATCTCGGCGACCACGGTGGCCAGCGTCAGCAGGATCATCGAATGCAGGGCGATGATCGCGATCAGGATGGGCAGCCCAGCCTGGCCATAGGTCGCCGCGACCAGCGGGATGCCCATCATCACCGCATTGCCGTAGGTGCAGTTGAGCGCGAAGAGCCCCGCTTCGCCCATCGACATCCCGATACGGCCGATGCCGAGCCATAGCGATACGCCGAACAGCACCAGCGCCGCGCCGAAATACGCGATCGCCGCGGGCCCGCCGCCACCTTGCCCCGATGTCCCGCCGACGAAGAGCAGCGCCGGGATGGCCAGGTTGAAGATGAAGCCCGTCAGGCCACGGAAGCCGGCCTCGTCGATGAATCCGCGCACCGCCGCGACATAGCCGAGCCCGACGATCAGGAAGACGGGCGCGACGATGTCGAGGATGACGCCCAAGCGTCAGACTGCCAGCAGTTTCGTGATGAAGGCGGCCATGCCCGGCTGACGGCGGCGTTCGCTGCGCGCGGCATGCAGGATGGAACGGACCTGCGCGACGGTCGCGGCGAAGTCCCGGTTGACCACGATGTGGTCGAACTCGTCCCAATGGGTGATCTCTTCCCGCGCGGCGGCCATGCGGCGGGCGATCTCCACCTCGCTGTCCTGGCCGCGCCCGCGCAGGCGGGCTTCGAGGTCCGGCAGGGAGGGCGGGAGGAGGAAGATGCCGACGACATCCTCGGGCAGCATCGACTTCATCTGGCGATGACCCTGCCATTCGATGTCGAACAGCACGTCGCGCCCGGCGGCGAGCGCGGCTTCGACGGGCGCGCGCGGCGTGCCATAGGCACGGCCGAGGAAGCGGGCATGCTCCAGGAACTCGCCATCCGCCGCCATGGCGTCGAATTCGGCGTCGGACTTGAAGAAGTAGTGCACGCCTTCCTGCTCGGCCGGGCGCGGGGCGCGGGTGGTGGCGCTGATCGACAGCGACAGTTCAGGCTCGGTCTCCAGCAGCGCGCGGGAGACGGAGGTCTTGCCCGCCCCGGGCGCCGCCGCCAGCACCAGGCAGAGGCCGCGCCGGGCGATCATGTCATTCGACATTCGCCGACTGCTCCTTGAGCCGTTCGATCGCCGCCTTGAGCTCCAGCCCGATGCGCGTGAGCGGGATCGAGGACGACTTGCTGCACAGCGTGTTCGCCTCGCGCACGAATTCCTGGGTGAGGAAGTCGAGCTTGCGGCCGATCGCCTCGCCGGAGGTCAGCAGGCGGCGGGCCTCGGCGATATGGGCGGAGAGGCGGTCGAGCTCCTCCCGCACATCGGATTTCGTCGCCAGCAGCGCGACTTCCTGGGCGAGGCGTTCCTCCGACACGCGGCGCTCGCCCTCAAGCAGCGCAGCGAGGCTTTCGCGCAGCCGGGCCAGGTGCTGGGCGGGCTGATCCGCGGCCTCGGCCTGCGCCAGGTCGCGCAGGGCCGCGACCTCGTCGAGCAGGACGCCGAGGATCTCGGCAAGCTTCGCACCCTCCGCGCGGCGGGAGGCATCGAGGCCCTTCAGCGCCTTGGCGTAGCCCGCGCTGATGGCGGCGCGCTTGGCCTCCTCCTCGGCCTCGTCGGGTTCGGAGGATTCGGCACGGAGCACGCCGGGCAGGGTCAGCAGCGCTTCGGCGCGCGGCGCGGGCGCGCCGGGGATGCGCCCGGCGAGGTCGAGGGCGATCTTCAGCGCCTGATCGAGCGCCGCCGGGTCGGGCGTCAGGCGCGGCGCGGCGCGTTCCTCGCGCTTGATGACCAGTGTCGCGGAGACATTGCCGCGCTTCAGCAACTTGCCCGTCGCTTCCTTCAGCGGGGCTTCCAGCGCGTCGAGGCCGTTGGGCAGGCGCAGGCGCACATCGAGCCCCCGGCCATTGACGCTGCGCAGTTCCCACAGGAAGGAGGTGCCGTCCGGCAGCGTGCCGCCGTCGCGGGCGAAGCCGGTCATCGAGGATAAGGGGTGTGCGGCCATGGCGCCGCTTCTCCCCCCGGAGGGCGCATGATGCAAGGTGCTTGGGCGAATGTGCTGATCACCGGGGCTTCCTCCGGGCTGGGCCGGGCGCTGGCCGAGGCCTGCGCGCGGCCGGGGGCGGTGCTGCACCTGTCGGGCCGCGATGCCGGGCGGCTCGGGGAAGCCGTCGCCGCCTGCCGCGCGCGCGGGGCCGAGGTCCGGCCGATGGTCGTCGATGTCTGCGACGCGGCGGCGATGGAGGCCTGGATCGCGGGGGCGGGGCAGCTCGACCTCGTCATCGCCAATGCGGGCATCTCGGCCGGCACGGGCGGGACGACCGAGCCGGTGGCCCAGACCCGGCGGATCTTCGAGACCAATGTGACGGGCGTGCTGAACACCGCCCTGCCCGCCATCGAGGCCATGGCGGCCCAGGCGCCGGGGCCGGATGGGTTGCGCGGGCGGGTGGCCGTGATCGCCTCCCTGGCGGCCTTCGTCGCCGCGCCGGGGGCGCCGACCTATTGCGCGACCAAAGCGGCGGTGCAGCGCTGGGCCGAGGCGCTGGACGCCAGCGAGCGCCGCCGCGGCATCCGGCTGCACGCGGTCTGCCCGGGCTATGTCCGCACGCCCATGACGGCGCGGAACGCCTTCCGCATGCCCTTCCTGATGGATGCGGATGACGCCGCACGGCGGACCCTCGCCGGCATCGCGGCGGGACGCACGCGCATCGCCTATCCCTGGCCGACCTATCTCGGCGCGCGCTTCCTCGGCATGCTGCCCGTCGCGGCGCGTGCCTGGTTCTTCAACCGCATGCCCGCCAAGGCAGCGGACGGAAATATCTGAGATGCGCGAACTGACGACGGACGGGTTGCTGGATGCCGTCCGGGCCTGGGTCGAGATCGAAAGCCCCACCAATGACGCCGAGGGCGTGAACCGCGTCGCCGACCATGCCGAAGCCCTGCTGCGCGGCATCGGCGCGACGATCGAACGCAGCCCGGGCCGCGACGGCTATGGCGACATCCTGATCGGGCGCGTGCCGGGCGAGGTGAACGGGCCGGGGCTTCTCCTGCTCGGCCACATGGACACGGTGCATCAGCGCGGGACGTTTGCGTATCGCGTGGATGGCGAGCGCGCCTATGGGCCGGGCATCTATGACATGAAGGGTGGCAACGCGATGGCGGTCGCGGCGCTGCAACATCTGCACGCGACCGGCCGTCGCCCGCGCCTGCCCGTCAGCGTGATGATGATCCCGGATGAAGAGGTCGGCAGCCCGTCATCCCGCGCCGCCATCGAGGCCGAGGCGCTGCGGCATCGTGCCGCGCTGGTGGTCGAGCCCTCGGGCGAAGGCGGCAAGTTCACCGTGGCGCGGCACGGCATCGCGCGGTGGCATCTGCGCACCGAAGGACGCCCGGCGCATGCGGGCGCCTATCACGCGGAAGGACGGTCCGCGGTGCGGGAGATGGCACATCACATCCTGGCGCTGGAGGCGCTGACCGACCATCCGCGCAACTTCTT
The DNA here is from genome assembly GCA_041914265.1 of Roseomonas sp. Lineage (GTDB taxonomy): Bacteria > Pseudomonadota > Alphaproteobacteria > Acetobacterales > Acetobacteraceae > Neoroseomonas. The sequence continues at coordinate 8,130 of JAYSDS010000166.1, read as the reverse complement.
CGTCAATATCGGCATCGTGCAGGGCGGCACGCATGAGAACATGGTGCCCGCGGAGTGCGGCGCGATCTGCTACGCGCTGGTGCCGACTGCCATGGAGCAGGCGGAGTTGCGCGATGCGGTGCACGCGCTGGAACGCCACGACCCCGATGTGACGACGACGGTGACGGAAGGCCTCGGCCGCCCACCCTTCGGGAAGACGCCGGCGATCCAGGCGCTGTACGACCATGCCGCAGCGCTGGCGGTGGAGACCGGGCTGCCCTCGGCCGGCGAGCGCGTCGCCGGCGGTGGGTCGGATGGGAATTTCACCGGGGCACTCGGCGTGCCCACGCTGGACGGGCTCGGCGTCATCGGTGGCGGCCCGCATACGCGGGAGGAGTACATCGAGCTGCGCTGCCTGGTGCCGCGCACGCGAATGCTGGCGCGGCTGTTCGAGACGCTGGGGCCGGGGGTGGGCGGGCTATAGGCCCAGCCGCGCCCAGGCCGCGCGTTCTTCCACGGCCGAGGCAAAGGCTTCCACGCCTTCCCGCGCACCCGGGATCAACCGCCACGGGAAGGGCCGGCGCCGCGGGCCGATGCGGATGATCTGCGTCTTCTCCCCGAAGCGGCGCTTCGCCTCAGCCTCCGCGCTGCCCAGGCCGTCGGCGAGGCCAAGCGACACCGCCTCCCGCCCCGTCCAGAAGCGGCCGGTGAAGAGCGCCTGCTCCGGCGCCGTCAGCTTGGCCCCGCGCCGCGCGCGGACCCAGGCCTTGAATTCCTCGTGCAGCTTGGCGAGCAGGTCTTCCAGCCGCGCCACATCCGGTTCCTGTTCCGGACGGAACGGGTCCAGGAACGACTTCTCGGTCCCCGCCGTGTGCAAGCGCCGCTCCACGCCCAGCCGCCCCATCGCCTGGTGCAGCCCGAACCCGGCGCTGATCACGCCGATGGACCCGAGGATCGAGGCCGGGTCCGCGACGATCTCATCCGCCGCGCAGGCGATCCAGTAGCCGCCCGACGCCGCGGCGTCCTCGACGACCGCGATCGTCGGAACCTTCTTCTCCTCGGCCAGGCGCCGGATGCGCTGGGCGATCAGCGAGGATTGCACCGGCGAGCCGCCCGGCGAGTTCACCACCAGCATCACGGCCGAGAGCCGCTTCAGGTCGAAGGCGCGGTCCAGCAAGGGGCCGATGCCGGCGTCGTTCAGCCCGCCGGAGAGCGGATCCGGACGGGCAGCGATCAGGCCGGCGAGACGGATCAGCGCGACACGCGGCGCGCGGTCGAGGAAGGGAAGTTTCATGCCGGCCATAGATGCGCCCGCGCCGGGCTGCATCAAGACATCCGGCCGGGCACCGCCGCCACTTGCCGCCGCGCCCGTCCCGCGCTGCACTGCACCCATGACCGAAGACCGCGTCCTGATCGCCGGTGCGGGCCCGACGGGCCTCGTCGCCGCCGCCGTGCTTGCCGAGGAAGGCATCCCCGTCCTGATCGTGGAGCAGGCGCGCGACCTGCCCGACGACCTCCGCGCCTCCACCTTCCATCCGCCGACGCTCGACATGCTCGACCGCTTCGGCGTGACCGGGCCGATGATCGAGCAGGGGCTGGTCTGCCCGACCTGGCAGTTCCGCGACCGCCATACCGGGGTGATCGCGACCTTCGACCTGGGCATGCTGAAGGACGACACGAAGCACCCTTATCGCCTGCAATGCGAGCAATGGCGGCTGACCCGCATGCTGCGCGACCGGCTGGCGGCGAATCCGGATGTGGCGTTCGTCTATGACGCCAGGGCGGTCGATGTCGCGCAGGACGACGGCGGCGTGACGCTGATGGTCGAACGTCCCGACGGATCGCGCGAACCGATCCGCGGGCGTTTCCTGATCGGGGCAGATGGCGCATCCTCGGCGGTGCGCAAGGCACTCGGCATCGGCTTCGACGGGATGACCATCCCCGAGATCTTCCTCACCCTGTCCACCACCTTCCCCTTCCACGAGCATATCGGGGACCTGGCGAACATCGCCTACATCTCCGATCCCGAGGAATGGTTCGTGCTGCTGCGCACCGCCTCGCTCTGGCGCGTGCTGTTCCCGACCGACCCGGCCGAGACCGAGCAACGCATGATGGACCCGGCCCGCATCGAGGAACGGCTGCAGGCGGTGGTGCCCAACCCGGCCGGATACGAGTTGCGGCACCGCACCGCCTACCGCGTGCATGAGCGCGTTGCCGATACCTACTTGGCCGGCCGCTGCTTCATCGCCGGCGATGCGGCGCACATCAACAATCCACTCGGCGGCATGGGGATGAATGGCGGCGTGCATGACGCCTTCAACCTCGCCGGCAAGCTCGCGGAGGTCTGGCGCGGCGCCGATCCGGCGCTGTTGGAACGCTACTCGCGCCAACGGCGGAAGGTCGCGCTGGAGACGGTGCAGGCGACCGCGCTGCGCAACCGCCAGATCCTGAACCAGCGCGACCCCGAGGTGCGACGTGCCCATCACGACGATCTGCGCGCGACGGCCGCCGACCCGGCGAAGCATCGCGCCTTCCTGCTGCGCAGCTCGATGATCCAATCCCTGCGCGACCTGGAGACGGTGGCATGAGCGAGCATCCCGAAGCCGGCATCTATCGCGCGCAGGGCATGGGGCAGCAGGCGGGGCTGGGTGCTGCGCCGGCGCTGGTCATCATCGACTTCGTCGTGGGCTTCACCGATCCGGCGCATTTCGGCGGCGGCAATATCGGCCCGGCCATCGCGCAGACCGTGTCGCTGCTCGCCTTCGCACGGCAGCAGGGCTGGCCCGTGGCACATACGCGCGTCGTGTATGCCGATGACGGCTCGGATGCCGGGGTCTTCACGCTGAAGGCCCCATCGCTGCGCAAGCTGACCGAGACATCACCGCTGTCGCAGATCGTGCCGGAACTGACGCCGGCGCCGGGCGAGCTGATCGTCCGCAAGCAGGGGGCGTCGGGCTTCTTCGACAGCAACCTCGCCGGCTGGCTGGCCTTCCGCCGCGTGGACACGGTGGCCGTCGCGGGCTGCACCACCTCCGGCTGCGTGCGGGCTACGGTGGTCGATTCCATGCAGCACAATTTCCGCACCATCTGCGTCACGGATTGCGTGGGCGACCGCGCCCTCGCGCCGCATGAGGCCAACCTGTTCGACATGGGCCAGAAATACGCGGACCTGATGGCCCGGGCGGAACTGGAAGCCGCCTGGCTGGCGCGCGGATGAGCCTGCCGGAGATCCGCGAGGCAGAGGCCCCGGCAGCCGTCGCCGCTGTCTATGCCGCGCTGCGCGCCGCCAGCGGCGTGCCGCAGGTCAACCTGATCTGGCGGCATGCGGCCGCGCTGCCGGGTGTGCTGGACTGGCTCTGGGCGCAGGCGCGGCCGGCGCTGGAATCGGGTGCGGCGGCCGGCGCGCGGGATCGGATCGCCGCGGCGGTGGCGCTGCCGGCGGTCATGCGCGCCGCCGCACCGGCCGAGGCTGCGGCGCTGGTCGAGACCTATGATCGCGGGAACCTCACGAACCTCGCCGTGCTGACGGCGGTGCGGTTGCGGGCGGAGGGCGTGGCGCCGAGCGTCCTTCGTGCAGCGGCACCTGTCGGGCCGGTGCTGCCGGAACCCCCTGCCCTGCCGGGACGGGATGCTCTCTCGGCGGAGACGATGCTCGTGGTGCGGGCGCTGACGGCGCGGCAAGCGATCCCGGATGCCAGCGTGATCCCGAGCCTCTATCTCCATCTCGCGGTGTGGCCGGATCTGCTGGCGCGGTTGCCGCTGCTCCTCGCACCGTTGTTCGAGGGCGATTGGCTGCCCGCCGGCCGCATGGCGGCGGTCGCCGCGGCGGAGGCCGAGGCGCCAGGCCTGATCGTTGCGCTTGGCCCGGCGCCGCCGCCCCCGGCCGGCATCGACGACTTCCTCGCCACGCTGCGCCTGTTCACCCGGGAGGTGATCCCCGGCATGGTCCCGGTCGGCCTCTGCCTTGCCCATGCCTTCGCCGAGGGGCCCTGACAGCATCGCCGCCCCGCCTTGGCGATAGACAGAAAAAGGAGGGGGTGCGGGGGAGTTCCCTCCCCCGCCTTCACTGCAAGCGTGCCCCCGTCGCCCGGATGATGGCCCCCATCTTCTCGCTCTGCTCTGTCATGAACTGCGCGAATTCCGCCCGCCGGATGATAGTCGGGATGGACCCGCCGGTGATGATCCGCTGCCGCAGTTCCGCCTCCTCCAGCGACGCGGTCAGCACCTCGTCGAGCTTCGCGAGGATCGGTTCCGGCACACCCGCCGGCGTGGCGAGGCCGAACCAGCCTGTCGTCGTCACGTCCACGCCCTGTTCCCGCATCGTCGGCAGGTCGGGGAAGGCGGGCACGCGATCGGGGCCGGACACCGCGATGGGCCGCATCCGCCCCGCCTGCGCCATCGAGGCCACGGCCGAGATGGATTGGAACAGCACGTCGAGCCGCGCCTCGATGAGGTCGGTGTTCATCTGCCCGGCTTGGTTGTAGGGCGCGTGGATGATCTCGATGCCCGTGATCTGGCCGAATTGCGCGGCGGCGAGGTGCTGCGAGGAGCCGATCCCGACCGAGCCGAAATTCAGCGGCCGACCGAGGCCCTTCGCCCAGGCGATGAATTCCGGCAGCGTCTTCGGTGGGTTCTGCGGCGGGATGACGACGATGTTGGGCACCAGCGCGATCATGCCCACGGCGGCAAAGTCCTTCTCCGCATCGAAGGGCATGTTCGGATAGAGCCACCTGTTCGCCGCGTTGGAGGCGATGGAGGCCAAGCCGACCGTATAGCCGTCGGGGGCGGCGCGTGCGACGGCGGTCATGCCGATATTGGTGCCGGCGCCCGGGCGGTTCTCGACGACGACGGGCTGGCCGAGCTTCACCGAGAGGCGATCCCCGACCAGGCGGGAGAGCACGTCCCCCGCACCGCCCGCGGGCCCCGGGTTGATCCAGCGGATCGGCCGGTCCGGCCAGGGCGCCTGGGCATGCAGGGCCGCCGGGAGCGCCAGGGCAGGGGTCGCCAGCAGCAGGGCGCGGCGTGTCGCCGTCATGGGCAGGGTTCTCCAGCGTGAAGCATCGGCAGGGTGGCCAAGCATGCGGCGTGCCGGCAAGGGCTGGCGCATCGGCGTGCCTGTGGCAGGCTGCGCTCGATGATTCCTGCGGGAGAAGGCGATGGGCCGCGACGTACTGGGCTGGCGGAAGCTGTTCGGGGTGATGGGGCCGTCCACCAACACCGTGGTCCAGCCGGATTTCGACATGATGCGCCCGGCCGGCGTGACCAACCACTATTCCCGCATCTACACGCCCGATGCGACGGCGATCTCCAATGAGAGCTTCCGCGCGGGGGCGGAGCTGATCGGCGCGAACACGCTGGATGCGGTGCGCTCGGTCATGACCTGTTCGCCGGACTACCTGGTGATGGGCATGTCGGCGGTGACGTTCTTCGACGGCGCGAAGGGGGCGGATCGCTTCATCGCGCAGGTGAAGGAGGCATCGGGGCGCGACATCTCGGTCGGTTCGCACGCCTGCACGGCGGCGCTCAACGCCTATGGCGGGATGAAACGGCTCGCGGTGCTGTCGCCCTACTGGCCGTCGATGAACATCGAGGTCGCGCGCTATTTCGGCGATATGGGCTTCAGCGTGGTACGCGACATCGCGCTTCAGGTGCGGTCCTGGACCGGCATCGCGCAGGTCACGCCCCAGCAATGCGTCACGGCGATCAAGCAGCTCGACGGCGACGACGTCGATGCGATCATCCAGGTGGGCACCAACCTGTCCATGGTGAAGCTCGCGGCCATGGCGGAACTCTGGCTCGGCAAGCCGGTCATCGCCATCAATGCGGCGACCTACTGGCACGCGCTGCGCGCCAACGGGATCACGGACAAGGTCGAAGGCTGCGGCCGGCTGCTCGAGGAATTCTGACGATGATCCGCCCCGCGACCGAGGACGACCTGCCCGCCATCACCGCCATCTACAACGAGGTGATCGCGACCTCGACGGCGGTCTATGTCGATGAGCCCTTCAGCATCGAGGATCGCGGCGCCTGGTTCGCGGCGCGGCGTGCCGCGGGGTATCCCGTGCTGGTGGCCGATGAGGACGGGGTCGTGGCCGGCGTGGCCTCCTTCGGCGATTTCCGCGCCTTCCCCGGCTATCGCCACACCGTCGAGCATTCGGTGCACATCCGGGCGGAGATGCGCGGCAAGGGGCTTGGCAGCACGCTGGTGAGCGCGCTGTTCGATCCGGCGCGCGCGCTCGGCAAGCATGTGATGATCGCCGCGATCGACGCGGACAATGCCGGATCGATCCGCCTGCATGAACGGCTCGGCTTCGAGGGCCATGCCGTGCTGCGCGAGGTGGGACGCAAGTTCGACCGCTGGCTGGATGTCGTCTTCCTGCAGAAATTCCTCGATGCGCCGGGAGCGCCCCGATGAGCGACGCCGAGATCCGCGACCTGCTGCTGCGGACGCGGCGCATCGCCGTGGTGGGCGCTTCCGACCGGCCCAGCCGACCGAGCTTCGGCGTCTTCGGCTTCCTGCGGGATCGTGGCTATGACGCGGTGCCGGTGAACCCCGGCCTCGCCGGCCGGCCGGTGCAGGGCGTCGCCTCGGTCGCGTCGCTCGCCGAGGCAGCGCCGCTCGACATGGTGGACATCTTCCGTCGCTCGGCCGAGGCCGGGGCGGTGGTGGACGAGGCAATCGCCCTCGGGGCGAAGACGGTCTGGATGCAACTCGGCGTGATCGACGAGGCAGCGGCGGAACGCGCGCGCAAGGCGGGACTTGCCGTGGTCATGGACCGTTGCCCGGCGATCGAATGGCGGCGGCTCGGCCTGCCTGGCCGCATTGATACCATTGGGTGAACCGCGCCGGAATCGTCTTGAAACCAGCGGCGTCGCGGGCCACTTCGCCCGCGGACGGAAGAGCGTGCCGGGTCGACGGCGCGCCGCCGGACCAGCCGGGAGAGGGATTGAGGATGACGGAAGAGGAACGGCGGATCATCTCCGCCTTCGTGGAGCGGATCAGCGGGGCAGCGCCCGTGGCGCAGCTGCCGAGCGGCCCCTGGGGCGCCGCGCCGGCGCCGCAGCGCCCGAACCTGCCGCCGGTGGATCCGGAGGCCGACCAGTTCATCGCGGATCTCTTCGCCCGCTACCCCGAGGCGCGGTACCGCATCACCCAGACCGCCTTCGTGCAGGAAGCGGCGCTGGTCGAGGCGAATAACCGCATCCAGCGCCTGGAATGGGAAGTCGAGAATGCCCGCCGCCAGGGCCAGGCCGCGGCGGCGCAGGCCGGCGGCGGCGGTGGCGTGTTCGGCGGGCTGTTCGGTGGCGGCCGTCCGGCGGCGAACATGCCCCCGGCGATGCCGCCCCCACCGCAGCCGCAGTACCCGCCGGGCTATAACCCCCAGGCGCTGCAGCCGCAGGGGCGCGGTGGCATGGGCTTCCTGGGCACCGCGGCCTCGGCCGCGGCGGGCGTGGCGGGCGGCATGCTGCTCGGCAACATGCTGATGAACGCCTTCGGCGGCGCCGGTGGCGCGGCGCAGGCGGCGGCAAGCCCCTTCGCGACCGGCGCTGATGCCTCCCCGGTCGCTTCCCCCTGGACCGATCCCGGCGCAGCCGCGGGCGGCTGGGGCGGCGACAAGGCACCGGCCGATTCGGGCTGGGGCCAGGACGCCACCCCCGTGGACAATGGCTGGGCGCAACAGGATGCCACCCCCGACCAGGACGCCTATGGCGCCCAGGACAATGGCGGCGACTGGGGCAACGACGAGGAAGTCTGACGCGGAGAGGCTGGGGAGGAGCTCTGCTCCTTCCCGGTCATCCTGCGGGGCCACTGTCGCGTGGGAGGGGCGCTGCCCCTCCAAACCACCGCGCCAAGTGTCTGGAGCACTTCGCAGTCTTTTGGTGCCGGGAGCAGCGGCTTTGCAGCCCGCTGCAGGCGCCCTCCTGATTACCCAACAATTTCCGCTGCGGATGTCAGAGGGGCCTTGCCCCTCCGACACCTCCCCAGCAAAGGCCGAAAGGCCTTTGCAAACCTCCACTTGGCGCCGGGCGCCACTGTCAGGACCGGCGCCGTAACCCGCCCTTGCGCGCGAAGCGTGTTCAGCGGGGAAGAAGACCGGCCGCGGCGCCCAGCACCAAATGATTGCGGTCCAGGATGCCCAGCATCCTGGC
>JAYSDS010000165.1:0-12398 GCA_041914265.1 Roseomonas sp. | reverse complement strand
GGCGGGGGCGCTGGCGCGCTTGTGGGGCGGGGGGGGGGTTTTGGTGGGCGGTAGAGCCCCTCCGATTACGAACGCGGCGGACCTATCCCGGCACTCCGGAAGGCCCTCGGCAAACGGGCGCGGGGGACAAAGCCCCTCCCCCATCCGTCCCTACAGATTCCGCCGTGCCGCCCGCAGCGTCGGCAGCCCGATCCCCGTCGCCTCGAAGCCGCCATCCACGGCGATCACCTGGCCGGTGATGTAGGCGGCGCGACTGGTGCAAAGGAAGACGATCGCCTCGGCGAGTTCCTCCTCGAGCCCGTAGCGGTTCAGCGGAATGGCGTCGTGGTAGTCGCGCCGGATCTCAGGCGTATGCACCGCCTTGGCCATGGCGGTGTCCACCGGCCCGGGCGCGACTGCGTTGACGCGGATGCCCAGCGCACCGAGTTCCACTGCCTGCTGCTTCGTCAGATGCGCGAGCGCGGCCTTGGAGGTGCCATAAGCCACGCGCAGCGTCGATGCGCGCAGCCCGGAGATGGAGGCGATGTTCACCACCGCCCCGCCGCCGCCCTCCGCCATGATCGGCGCCACATACTGCGTGGCCAGGAACGGCCCCGTCAGGTTCACCGCGAGCACGCGGGACCATTCCTCGGGCGTCGTCTCCAGGATCGGCTTGAAGACGGCGATGCCGGCATTGTTCACCAGCGCGTCGATCCGCCCGAAATGTTGCGCCGCACCCCGCACCGCCGCGCGCAGCGCCGGCGCGTCGGCGACGTCACAGGTCAGGGACAGGGTGGCCTCGGGCCGCGCAAGGTCGGCCATGGCGGCGTCGAGCAACGCCCCGTCGATGTCGAGCAGCGCCACGCGCCACCCCTCGGCCAGGAAGCGGCGTGCCGTGGCGAGGCCGATGCCACGCCCCGCGCCAGTGACGAAGGCGACCTTGGTGGTCATGCTGGACGTCTCCCGAGGATTGGCCGGACAAGCAAAAGCCCGGCGCCGCCATGTTTCCATGGCGATGCCGGGCCGGACAGCCCGAACCGTTGCCCTGAGGAAAGTCCGCTACTGGCGGGGGGCGGCCGACAGCAATGCCGTCACGGCGTGCAGGAGGCGGACGGCTTCGTCCTGCCCAGCCTCATGCGCATCGGCGAGGATACGCTCGATCGCGCGGGTCGCGGCGGCGATCGGGTCCTCTGCCCTGGCGAGGGACACATGCTCCGAGGGGCGAAATACCCCGGCCGGGCCGGCCTGAAGAATATGGTTCATCCGAGATCCCCTTGGTTCAGAACTGACGGTGGCGCTGGAGGAATCCCCCGATCCTCGATCGCCACCGTATCAATTGGGCATCACACCGCCCAAAGTTCACGCATATGTTAACGAGCGCTAAACGACCCTGGGAAGCACGAAGCGCGTCGCCTTCTGAAACACTCGTCGATTGTGGTGCCGGCGCATCACCCGCTGTGGCCGGGGCCACACGCATCCCGCTTCATGCGCATGGTTTTCTGGGTAGGCATGCGTTCGATGCGTGGCTTTTGTCACACCGCCGCCGTTCTTTCTCGCTTATCTCCCCGCCGCCGCGCAGCGTCGCGGCTGCCTGGAGCCCTCCGTGTCCCTCTCCGCCCTTCTGCCCTCCGTCGCTGCCCTGACGGAGCCGGCCAACCTTGTTGGCCTGATCGCCCTCGGCTCGTCCATCACCTGGCCGCAGCTTCGCCACCGCAAGGCGATCCTGGCCGTGCAGGTGGCCGGATCGCTGCTGTTCGGGCTGCATTACCTGCTGCTGGGGGCGAGCACTGCGGCGGCAATGTGCGTCATGGGTGCCCTGCAGGGCATCGCCCTGGTCGTGCTGATCGAACGTCGCCACCGCGTCGCGGTGGTCGGCGCGACGCTGGCGATTGGCACGGTGGTCAGCGCCCTGACGTGGAACGGCCTGCCGTCGCTGCTGTCCCAGAGTGGCCAGGCGATGTCGGCCTTCGGACGGCTGCAGCTCGACACGCAGAAGCTGCGGCTGTGGTTCCTGGCCTCGACCTTCTTCTGGTGCACGCACAATCTGATGGTCGGGTCGGTCTTCGGCCTGTGCTCTGACATGTTGGCGCTGACCTCGCTGCTGCTTGGCCTGTGGCGGAACCGCAGCCGGGCACCGGCGGCGAAGCTGAGCAGCGCGGCGGCCTGACCACGATGCCCGCAACGATGCAGATGGCGCTGTTCGAGGATCGGCTGGCGCCCGGCGTGGACCTTCGCCTGCCGCCGGCCTTGCGCATCCTTTATCTGCGTGACGGGTCGGCACGCCTCGATGGCGCCGGGCTCGCCCCGGATGACGCGGTGCTGCGCCGCGACGCCGTGACGCTGTCCGGCACGGGCACGCTCTGGCGCATCGAGCTGACCCGCACCACGCCGGATGCCGCCCTGTCCGTGCAGGACCGCGCGACGCTCGTCCTGCGCCGCCCGTTGGCGCGCGATGCGTCGCGCCCCTTCGTGCTGCGCCTCGACAGCGTGACCTTCACGCCGGGCGTGGAGACACCGCGCCACGGCCACCATGGCGAAGGCATCCGCCGGCTGATCGACGGCCATCTGATGCTCGAGATCGGCGAACGCCACGAACGCCGCCTGGCGGGCGAAGCCTGGTTCGAAACGGGCGAGGAACCGGTCGTCGCCTGCGGCGTCGCGCCCGGCACCTCGTTCCTGCGCGCGCTGGTGATGGACGCCGCCCTGCAGGGCCAGTCCAGCTTCCGCGCCTGGACACCCGAGGATGCGCTGAAGCCGCGCGGCGTGACCTACCGCCTCTATCTCGACGAGGTTGTCTCGCTGCCCTGATCCGCGCGGCGGTGCACGACCCGCCCGCCGACCAGTGTCAGATCCGCCGAAATGCCCGCGATCGCATCCGCCGGCACGGTGAGCGGATCGGCATCGAGCACCGTGAGGTCAGCATCGAAGCCGGGGCGTATGGCACCGCGGCGATCCTCCGCCATGGTGAGGTACGCGCCGTGATTGGTGACGGCGCGCAGCGCTTCCTCGCGGCTCAACGCCTGCTCAGGGGCGATGGGGCGGCGCTCGGCGGTGCTCAGCCGTGTCACCGCCTGCGCGACCGGATGCCATAGCGAGATCGGCACGTTGTCGGTGGCGAGGCTGACTCGCACGCCGGCCTCCCGCAGCGCGCGCAGCGGCACGATCGCGCTTTCGTCGGGCAGCTTGTGGCGGGCCTGCATCAGATGACCCTCCTTCGCGACGTAGCGGTTGGTGTGCGTCGTCACCACCAGGCCGAGGTCGCGCACCAGCCCCACCTGGTCCGGCGTCAGCACGGTGATGTGCCCCAGCACCCAGCGCAGATCACGGATCGGCGCGATGCGATCGACCTCCGCGAACAGGCCGAGCATGTCGGGCCAGATGCCGGTGACGCGAATGCCATGCCGGGCACAGGCGACGAGGAAGGCCTTCGCGCGCTCCCGATCCAGGCCCATGTCGTAGTTGAAGCCGGCCCATCCCGTGGTGGGCGATTGCGCGCGGATCGCATTCTCCGGATTGCGCCCGATCTCCGTGATCGTGCCGCCGACGCGCAGCATCCCGTCGCCGAGGCCGCGCCCCGCCAGCCAATGCGCCCAGCCGGCGACGAGGCGTTCGGGATCGACATCCTCCACCCCGCGCCAGTCGGGGCAGAAGACCAGGTGCGAGCGCATGGTCAGCCGCCCCGCTTCATGCACCTCGCGATAGGCGGCGAGCAGTTCCGCCGCGACGCCATGCCCTTCATAGATCGCGGTGGTGCCGAAGGCGTGGTAGGCGGCGGCTGCCTGCGGAAGAGTCGCCACGCGCTCGGCCACCGTGAAGCCCGGCGCGGCCCGCAGCAGCGAATGCTCGACCAGCGGCATGAAGGTGTTCTCGCGGAACAGCCCGGTCGGTTCGCCCCGCGCGTCGCGCTCGATCTCGACACTGGCCGAGGGCGGCGGCGTGTCGCGCCCGATCCCCGCCAGCGCCAGCGCGCGCGAATTCGCCACCGAGACCAGCGGCAGCGTGTGCCGCCAATAGCCCCAGATCGGCTTGATGTAGACGGGGTTGGCGGGCGCCGCCTCGTCCAGTTCCTGGCGTGTCGGGAAGCGGCCCTCGGCGAGGCCCTTTTCCGGGTCGCGGTAGAAGGGCGGCTCGCCGAGCGGCATGGTCACGATCCACGCGCCCGGCGGCTTGTCGCGCGCGATCGCCGCGATGCGCGCCTGCACATCCGCGATCGAACGGCAGCCGGACAGCGATGGCAGCACCAGCCGCAGCCCCGCGCGGTCCATATGCGCATGGCCGTCGATCAGGCCCGGCATGACCGCACGGCCGGCCAACGCGATCTCCTCGCTGCGCGGACCACGATGGCGCTCGATCTCGGCATCGCTGCCAACGGCAAGGACGCGGCCGTCGCGGACGGCGATGGCACTCCCGATCGAGAAGCGGTCATCGACCGTGATGACCTTGCCGCCGGTAAGAATCAGGTCGGCAGGCAGGGCATCCATGGGTGCGGCTCCGGATCAGGGAACCGCACGGTCACGCCCGCGGCCTGCTGGGTCAAGAGAGCGGTACGCCTTACACGGAGCCGCGCCGCAGCACCCGCTTCGCGATCGCCATCCGATGCACCTCGGTCGGCCCTTCATAGATGCGCATCAGCCGCGCCTGCTGGGCGAAGAGGTGCAACGGCATCTCCTTCGTCATGCCCATCGCGCCGAAGGTCTGCATCGCCTGGTCGAGCACGTCGCGCGCCATCTCGGTCGCGAAGACCTTGATCATGGACGCCTCGTCCTTCACGTCCTGCCCGGCATCCATCTTCTCGGCGGCCGAGAGCACCATCAGCCGCGTCGCGTGGATCTTGATCGCGGCATCCGCGATCCACCACTGGATCGCTTGGCGGTCGGCGAGCTTCACGCCGAAGGTCACGCGCTGCTTGGCCTGCTCGGTCATCATCTCGATGGCGCGGCGGCACATGCCGACGCAGCGCGCGCCCATCTGCAGGCGGCGCACGTTCAGGCGGAGCTGCATCGGCGCATAGCCCTGGCCGAGTTCGCCCAGCACCTGCGATTCCGGCACGCGGCATTCGTCGAAGACCAGCTCATAGGTCAGCCGGCCGCCGATCATCTTGATCTCGCGCTCGATGATGAAGCCGGGGGTGTCCTTCTCGACGATGAAGGCGGTCATGCCCTCGGCGCGCTTGCCCTCCCCGGTGCGGGCCATGACGATGATGAAGTCGGCGGCCGGCACGCGGCTGACCCAGATCTTGCGGCCGTTGATGACCCAATCCGTGCCGTCCTTGCGCGCGCGGGTGATCATGCCGGCCGGATCGCCACCCGCGCCGGGCTCGGAGATCGCGATGCCCGACTTCGCCGTGCCGTCGGCATAGGGCTGCAGGTAGCGCTCGCGCTGATAGTCGTTCACCACCGACAGCATCATGTGCAGGTTGGGGCTGTCGGGCGGGAATTCGAAGGGCGTGATGGTGCGGGAGACCTCCTCCTCCACCAGCATGCGCGTCACCGTGTCGAGATTCGCCCCGCCCATCGATTCCGGCACGTCGAGGCCCCAGAGGCCGAGTTCCTGGCACTTCGCCAGGATCGGCGCTTCCTCCTCCTCGGTCAGCGCCCATTTGCCGCCCGCCGCCTCGCGCGCCAGCACCGCGGGTTCGAGCGGCATCAGCTCGCGCTCGACGAATTTGGCGACGAGGTCCTGCAGCATGCGGGCCTCTTCGGTGATGATCGTCATCGGTCGTGTTCCTGAATCGTCAATCGAGGGCGATGAGGCCGTCCACGGCGACGGCCCCCTGCCCTTCGGCGCGGATGATGAGCGGATTGATCTCGGCGTCCAGCACCGGCGCGCCGTCGAGGCAGGCGAGCAGCGAGATGGACCGGATGGCGCGCGCGAGGGCGGCGACGTCGCCGCGTGGCAGGTTGCGGAAGCCCTGGATCAGCTTCAGTTCGGGCAGTTCCGCGATCATCTCCATCGCGGTCGCCTCGGAGACGGGCGCGAGGCGAACGCAGTAGCTGCGCTTAAGCTCCGCCAGCACGCCGCCCATGCCGAGCATCACCACCGGCCCGACCTCCGGATCGCGGCGATAGCCGAGGATGACTTCCGCCAGCCCGCGATGCATCGGCGCGACGAGCACGCCCTTCACCTGCGCCTTCGGGAAGTTGTCGCGGGCGATGGCCAGCAGTTCGGCCACCGTCGCGCGGATGGCGTCATCGCCCGTCACATTCAGCCGCACCAGCCCGGCATCGGTCTTGTGCAGGATGTCGGGCGACAACAGCTTCACCGCGACGGGGCCGGCGAAGCCCGTCGCCTCCTCCGGCGTCGCCACGATGCGGCTGCCGGGGCCTTCGATGCCCAGCGCCTCGAACACCGAACAGGCCTGCGCCTCGTCGAGGCGCGGCGCACCCACCGCATGAAGGCGCTCCGCCGCGGCGCGCCAGGCCGCGGCCGGCACGCTCTCCATCGGCTTCGGTGCGCGCCAGGTCAGGAAGGCGTGCAGCGAATCAGCGCAGGTCTCCGGCGTGCGGAAAGCGGCCACGCCCGCCTCGTCGCAGATGCGGATCGCCTCATCCGCCTGCGGCGCGGCGAAGACGGCGATCGGCTTGCTGCCGTCATAGACGTCCAGCACATTCTCATTCACCTGGGTCGGCCGCAGCCGGGCGGTGGAGCCCAGCACCGCCACCACCGCATCGCAATGATCCGACGCGACGAGTTCCTTCAGCACCGTCGTGTACTGGCCCTTGCCGCCGCCCATCGGCAGGTCGATCAGCGGCGCATCGCTGATTTCGGTGCCCTGTGCCGCGAGCCGCCCGCGCATCTCAGGCGTCGGCCCGACGACCGCGTCGCCGCGCAGCCCGATACCGTCCACCACCATCGCCGCGCCGCCGCCCGTGCCGGTCAGCACGGCCACGCGATTGCCCTTGGGTGGCGTGCGCCCCAGCACCAGGCGCGGCAGTTCCACGAGACCTTCCAGCGTCTCGACGCGCAGGATGCCGTTCTCGCGGAAGAAGGTCGCCGCGAGTTCATCCGCCCCCACCATCGCGCCGGTATGCGACACCGCGATCTGCCGCCCGATATCCGACCGGCCGAGCTTGTAGACGATGACCGGCTTGCCGAGCGCATGCGCCCGCCGCGCGGCGGCGGCGAGACGCGGCGCGTCGCGCAGCGTCTCGAGGAACATCAGGATGCAGCGCGTCGCCTCGTCCTCGACCATCAGCTCGGCCATCTCGCCGGCGCCGATGTCGCTTTCATTGCCGACCGAGACCAGCTTCGCGAAGGTGAAGCCGCGCGCCATCGCGCGGGACAGCAGCGCGCCCATCATCGACCCGCTCTGCGACACCACGGACAGCCAGCCGGGCTTCAGCGCCTCGGCCTCGACCGCCGCATTGTTGGTGATGGGCACGCCGTCGGTGACGTTCACCAGCCCCAGGCAGTTCGGCCCGATCAGCCGCAGCCCACCCTCGCGCGCCATGGCGACGATGCGGTCCTGCGCGGCACGGCCTTCGGCGCCCAGCTCCGCGAAGCCGGCGCTGTACAGCGTCGCGACCTTCACCCCCTTCTCGACGCAGCCGGCGATCGCATCCGGCACGGCGGCGGCGGGGACCATGATGAAGGCGTGGTCGATCGGGCCGGGCGCGGCGCGGATATCGGGATAGGCGGCATCGCCCATGATCTCCGCCGCCTTGGGGTTGATCGGCAGGATGCGTCCGCCATAGCCGGACTTCTTCAGCACGCGCTGCGCCCGCGCATTGTTCTTCGTCTGGTCGGCGGTCGCGCCGATCAGCGCGATGGCGCGCGGGCGGAAGATGGCCTCGGCGAGCCGGGCGCGGTCGTTCATCACATTCACCGTCATCGTCCCTTGAAGTTCGGCTCGCGGCGTTCGGCCATGGCGGCGCGGCCTTCGGCGAAATCCTCCATCTGGCGCTGCCAGCTCTGCTGGAGGAATTCG
Source organism: Roseomonas sp. (assembly GCA_041914265.1). Lineage (GTDB taxonomy): Bacteria > Pseudomonadota > Alphaproteobacteria > Acetobacterales > Acetobacteraceae > Neoroseomonas. The sequence goes on along the minus strand of JAYSDS010000165.1, from coordinate 4,492 downwards.
CGCTCGGTCGCGCGTTCGAATTCGATCGCCATGTCACGGCGCATGGAGGCCCGCATGCCCTGCACCGCAACCGGGGAGGACACCGCGATCTCCTTCGCCAGGGCCTGCGCGGCGGACAGCACCTCCGCCAGCGGCACCAGCATGTCGGCGAGGCCGATGCGCTCCGCCTCCGTCCCGTCGATGCGCCGGCCGGTGTAGAACATCAGCGCGGCCTTCTGTTCGCCCACCAGGCGCGGCAGCGTGTAGGACAGGCCGAAGCCCGCATGGAAACCGAGCCGCGCGAAATTCGCCGAATACCGTGCCTCGGCACAGGTGACGCGGAAATCCGCCACGACGGCGAGGCCGAGCCCGGCGCCGATCGCCGCCCCCTGTACCGCGGCGATGATCGGCTTGCGCGTGCGGAACAACCGCGCCGCCTCGACATAGAGGATGCGCCCCGGCTGCCCTTCCGGCGAGGACAGCCCGCCGGAATCGCCCTTCGAGAAATCGGCACCCGCGCAGAAATGCTTCCCCGCGCCGGTCAGCACCACCGCGCGGCATCCGGGATCCTCGTCCAGCGCCTCGAGCCGGCTGGCGATGCGCACGATCAGGTCGCGGTTGATGTGATTGTTGGGCGGCCGGTTGATCGAGAGCGTGACGACATGGCCCTCCTGCGTTTCGAGAAGGGTGTCGTTCGGGTCGATCTCGGCCATGGCCGTTTCCTCCAGCACTGGGTCCGCCGCGCCGCTTGCATACAGGACAGGGTGGTCATAATCTTGTTCTAACAAGATGACAACTCGGCCCGCGCGGCCGCCCATGACAGCAAGGAAACGCCCCGATGGATATGCCCGTTCCGGATGCCCGGCTCGCCACCAAGGGTCCAACCCGCGCGTTGGCCGATTTCGTCGCTGCGATCGACCTCGACCAGGTCGATGACTTCGCCCGCCACGCGGCGCGGCGGCACACCATCGACACGCTCGGCGCCATGATCGCCGGCGCGACGCAGGATGCGACGCAGTCGGTGGAGAAGGCCTTCGCCGCCGCCGGCATCGGCGCCGGCACCGTGCCCATGGCCGGCGTGTCGCAGCGCTATGACGCGCTCTCCGCCGCCTATGTCGGCGGCACGGCGGGCCATGGGCTCGAACTGGATGACGGCTACCGCGCCGGTTCCGTCCATCCGGGCGGCGTCGTCGTACCGGCCGCGCTTGCGCTCGGGGCGCAGCGGCACCTCGATGGGCGCCGCTTCCTCACCGCCATCGTCGCGGGCTACGAGGCCGCCTGCCGCATCTCGGCGGCGAGCCACCCGCGCGCCCGCTGGCGCGGCTTCCACAACACCGGCACGGCGGGCGTCTTCGCCGCCGGTTCAGCGGCCTCCGTGCTGCTCGGCCACGATGCCGACCAGGTGGAGAACATGATCGGCACGGCCGCCTCCTATGCCGCGGGGCTCTTCACCTTCCTCGCCGGTGGCGACGTGAAGCGTACCCATCCGGGCCACGCCGCGCGCGAGGGCCTGATGGCCGCCCTGCTGACCGAATCCGGCCTGCCCGCCCCACGCGGCGCGCTGGAATTCAAGGACGGCTACTTCAACGCCTATGCCGGCGGCGACACCGGGGAGGTGGACTACAGCGCGATCGACCTGCTCGCCGCCGGCGACAATCATCCGAAGTCGCGCTTCGCCGTGGCGAATTGCTACATGAAGCCCTACGCCTCCTGCCGGCACATCCACGCCATGGTCGATGCGGTGCTCGACATGGCCGCGACCGACGGGCTGACCGCGGCGCAGGTGACGTCCGTGGATATCGGCAGCTACCGCGTTGCCGCGGCGCACGGCAAGGTCGGCTGGACCGAGATGACCACCGCGCAGATGTCGATCCCCTTCGTCGTCGCGACCGCGCTGCATCGCGGCCGCGTCACCCTCGCCGATTTCGGCGAGGCCGAGCGCCGCGACCCCGCGATCATCGGCCTCGCCGGTCGCATCGCCACGGATGTCGATGCGGAATGCGAGGAGATCTACCCCCGCAAGCGCGGCGCCAAGGTGTCCGTGACGCGCAGCGACGGCAGCGTGCTGCGCCGGACGGTGATGGAACCCTACGGCTCGGCATCCAAGCCGCTCAGCGACGAAGGCGTGGCGGAGAAGTTCCTCGGCCTCGCCGCGCCGCGGCTCGGACAGGCGCGGGCGGAGGAAGCGCTCGCGTTGCTGTGGCGCGTCGATGAACTGGCCGACATCGCGCCGCTCGCCGAGTTGCTCGCGGCGTAAGGCGCGAGCGATCGCATCGGAGAGGGGCTTTGCCCCTCTCCAAACCTCACCCCACCAAAGGCCGAAGGGCCTTTGGAAACCTCGACCCGGCGCTGGGCGCAGAGGAAGAGGGTGATTAGGGAACGTACGTTGTGCGCAACGTCAGGAAGGGCTTCCTGACGCCCCATATCAGGCGGCTTGCCAATCTCGCGCAGGCTGGTGGTTTGCGGAGGCCTCAAGCTTTTCTTGAGGAGGGCCCCGTTGGTCCCGCCTCAGCGACCAGCGACATCAGTCGCCTTCCGGCGCGCCCAACCGCAGCGTGTAGAGGAACTGGTCCGCCGCGGCGTGGATGTTCGTCGTAGCCTCAAGCAGCCTGCCTCCAGTCGCCAGGAAGCGTCGCCGGATCAGCAGCCCCGGCGTGCCCGCCGCCACCCCCAGCGCTGCCGCCTGTGCCGCATCCAGCGCGACGGCACCCATCTCCTGCTCCACTGCTTCCACGGCGATGCCGCGGCGTCGCGCGATCAGCCGATAGGCGGGTACGGCGGCGAGTTCCTCGGCCTCCGCGATGTCGGCGAATTCCTCGGCGATGTAGAGGTCGCAGATCGAGATCGGCTTGCCTCGCCCCTCGGCCTGGCGGCGCATCCCCGCCACATGCCACCAGGCGGTGCCGGGCTCGCAGCCGATGCGTCCGGCCAGCCCCTCATCGGCCGCCAGCCTTTCACGCTTCGTGATGTCGAGCCGCACGGGCTCCGCGTAACCCATCACATCCGTCACCGACCGGACCGCCAGCACGTAGCGCCCGCGCGGCTGGTCGGCGATGACGCGGGTGCCCACGCCCTGCGACCCGGCCACGAGGCCGATCTCGCCCAGCCGCCGCAGCGCCTGGCGAATGGTCGAACGGCTCACGCCGAAGCTCAGGCAGAGCTCCTGCTCAGTCGGCAGCAGCGCGCCGACAGGCCGCCGGCCATCGAGGATTTCCGCCGCCAGCGCCGTCGCCACCGTGGCGTAGAGCGGCTGGCTGCCCGCCAGCAGTTGCGCGGCATCCGAGGCCGCGGCCGGCGTGACGGACAGGCGCGGCGGACGACCGCGCCGCGCAGGGGTCATTGATCGGGGCATCAGAAAGTTATACTCATGTTCGTACAAGAATATCAGTTCGTATCATCCGGCCGCATCCTCCAGGTCCGGGCCTATCGGAGCAACGTCCATGTCCAACCATCCCTCCCGCCGGGCCGTGATCGCGGCCGCGGCCGGCCTTGGCCTTGCCCGGCCTGCCTTGGCCCAGGCGACGGCCTGGCCGACCCAGCCCGTGCGCATCGTCGTGCCCTTCACGCCCGGCGGCAGCAACGACAATTTCACCCGCCCCGTCGCCGAGGCCCTGCAACTGGCTCTCGGCCGCCCCGTGGTGGTCGAGAACCGGCCCGGCGCGGCGGGTTCGATCGGCGCGGCCTTCGTCGCCGGCTCGCCCGCCGACGGACACACGCTGCTCCTCGCCTCCAGTTCCTTCGCCACCAGTTCGACCATCCGCCGCACCTCCTATGACGCCCTTGAGAGCTTCGACGCCATCGCGCAGCTCTGCACCGCGCCGATGGTGGTTGTGACGAAGCCCAACAGCCCCTTCCGCACCATGGGCGACCTGGTGAACCACGCCCGGGCCAATCCGGGTGCGCTCCTCTATGGCATGGCGGGACTCGGCGGCGTGGGCCATTTCGCGATGGAAGCCTTCAACCTGGCAAGTCGCCTGCAGATGGAAGCCATCCCCTATGCCGGCATCGCGCCCGCACAGGCCGACCTGGTGTCGGGGCGCATCGACTTCCTGATGACGACGGTGGCCTCGGTGCGCGGGCTGATCGAGGCCGGCACCGTGCCGGTCATCGCCGTCAGTACGCTCGAACGCGTCGCCTCCATGCCGCAGGTGCCTACCATTCACGAGAGCACGGGCATTAATTTCGAAGTGACGGTCTGGTGGGGCATCCTCGGCCCGCGCGGCGTGCCGGCACCCGTTCAGCAGCGCCTGAATGCGGAAATCGGCAAGGCGGTGCTGGCGCCCTCCTATCTGCGCTTTCTCGAAGCCGAAGGCGCGGTGCCGGCGCCGCTGCCGCCGGACGCCTTCCGCGTGGCCCTGCGCAACGACATCCTGCGCTGGCGCGAGGTCGCGCACGCGGCACGGATCAGCGTGACCTGAGGAGATCGCGGGAAGGCCCTGGCTATCGGTCGCGGCGGTGATGGCGGGGGGGGGGGGGGGGGGGGGGGGGGGGGGGGGGGGGGGGGGGGGGGGGG
>JAYSDS010000164.1:0-12447 GCA_041914265.1 Roseomonas sp. | reverse complement strand
TCCGACACCTCCCCAGCAAAGGCCGAAAGGCCTTTGCAAACCTCCACTTGGCGCCAGGCGCCGCTGCCAGAATGATGCCGAAGCCCGCTCTTGCGCCCGAAGCGCGTTGAACGGGGAGAAAGAACGGCCGCGGCGCTCGGCGCCAAAGGATTGCGGTCCAGGATGCCCAGCATCCTGGCGGGTGGAGGCTCGGAGGAGGGCAGAGCCCTCCTTCGATCTTCCTGCGGCCCGGCCCGCGTCACCCGCCGCTCATCGCCGTCATCACCAGCATCTCGCCCCCGGGCCGGATCGGCGTCTCGAGCCGCGCCTGCTCCCCATCCACGAAGATGGCGAGGTGACGCCGGATCGCCGGCGTCGAATCGACCAGGCGATCCTGCATGCCGGGCCAGCGGCGGTTCAGCGCGGCGATCGCCTCCGCGACGGACCCGGCCGCGACATCCAGCCGGCGCGGCGCGCCCGGAAACAGCCGCACGAGCGCGGCCGGCAGCAGGACCTGCACGGTCTCAGCCATCGCGCTGCAGCGTCTCGACGCTGAGGATCGTCGGCAGGTTCTCGGCGATGCGCGACCAGGCCTCGCCTTCATCCGCGCTGGCATAGAGCGCACCGCCGCTGGTGCCGAAATACACGCCTGCCGGGTCGAGCCGGTCCGTGGTCATCGCCCGCCGCAGCACGCCGAAATAGGCACTGGATTGCGGCAGCCCATCGCGCAGCGCCTGCCAGTTGGCCCCCGCGTCGCGCGTGCGCCACACCGCGGCGGCGGCATCGGGCATGAAGCGCCCGGCCTGGTCGCCGTTCAGCGGCAGCAGGAACAGCGTATCCGGGTCGCGCGGATGCGCCGCCGCGGGGAACCCGAAGGAGGACGGCAGCCCCGCCTCGATGCTGACCCAGTGCCGGCCACCATCGTCGCTGCGGTACATGCCGCAATGGTTCTGCTGGTAGAGCCGGTCCGGCATGCCCGCCGCCATGGCCAGCGCATGCACGCATTGCCCATGTTCCGGATAGCGATGGTCGTCCGGCCCGTAATCCATGCGCGTGCCTCGGTTGCGCGGGGTCCAGCTCGCGCCGCCATCTTCGGTAGCGAAGACGCCAGCCACGGAAATGGCGACCCAGAGCCGGTTCGGATCGGTCGGGTGCGGCAGGATGCCGTGCAGGATCATCCCGCCCCCGCCCGGCTGCCAGTCGGGGCGGCTCGGATGCTCCGTCAGGCCGGTGACCTGGGTCCAGGTGTCGCCGCGGTCATCGCTGCGGAACAGGCCCGCCGGCTCCACACCGCACCAGAGCGTCCCGTCCGGCCCCAATGCCAGGGACCAGACCGCCTTGATCGGCGTCTCGCCGGGCGCATAGGCGAGGCCCTCGCTGGAATGGGTCCAGCTCTCGCCAAGATCGGTCGAGCGCCACACGGCCGGCCCGAACCATTCATTGCCGCCCGCTGCCCAGATCGTGCCGGTGGCGGGGTCGGCGATGACGTGGTTGATCGGCCAGGTCTCGCAGAACGGCCCGCGCAGCGACCAGTCGCGCCGCGCCCCGTCGCCTTCGAGGATGAAGGCGCCCTTCTTCGTCCCCAGCAGCAGCATCAGGCCTGTCGTCATCTTGCTTCCTCCCTCAACCTCGCCGGCGTCAGGTGCCGAGCCACGCCTCCAGCCGTTCGAGCGATTCCGTCCAGCCGCGACGATGCCGCGCGGCGGTCTCGGCATCGGTGAAGCGGTCATGGGTCAGGGTGAGCTCGGTCCCGTCCGCGATGTCGCGCAGGCGGATGGTCACGCGGGATTCGCGCTCGGGCATGCTGTGCCAGGCCCAGGTGAAGGAGAGGTGCTCATGCGGCGTCACCGTCTCATAACGGCCGCCGACCTCGTGCCGCTCGCCATTGTCCTCGCGCAGCACGATGCGGAAGCGGCCGCCGGGCCGGGGGTCCAGTTCCGCCGCCTCCACCCGCGTGCGATGGGGGCCGAACCATCTCGCCAGCACATCGGGGGTGATCCAGGCCGCGAAGACGCGCTGCGGGGTGGCGCGCAGGCGCCGCACCAGGGTCACGCTCGTCGGCGCGCCGCTCATGGCTCGCGCTCCAGCGCCGCGGCCAGGCGGTCGAGGCTTTCCTCCCAGAAGCGGGCATAGCGCTGCAGCCAGGTCATCGCGTCCTCGAGCGGCGCGGCGACCAAGCTGCAGGAAACGGTGCGCCCGGATTTGTGCCGCGCGACCAGGCCCGCGCCTTCCAGCACGTCGAGATGCTTGATGACCGCCGGCAGCGACATGGGCAGCGGGCGGGCGAGCGCGCTGACGGACAGCGTCCCCTGCTCGGCCAGTTGCGCCAGCATGGCGCGCCGCGTGGGGTCCGTCAGCGCCCCGAAGACGCGGTCGAGTTGCGGGGCGGCGGAATACTGAACCATGAAGTTCAGTATTGGCCAGCCCGGGCACTGCCGTCAAACCCGGACATCGCGTCGCGCGACATCGTGACGGCAGGGGCGGGCGGGCAGTCGGACTGCCCGCCCGGCAGTTCAGGCCGCCAGCTTCGCCGCGATGGAGGCCACATGCTTGCCCTGGTAGCGGGCGCCGGCCAGCTCGTTCTCCGAGGGCTGCCGCGACCCGTCGCCATTGGCAATGGTGCTGGCGCCATAGGGCGAGCCACCGGTGATCTCGTCGTTCCGCATCTGGCCCTGGAAGGCATAGGGCAGCCCCACGATCACCATCCCGTGGTGCAGCAGCACGGTATGCGTCGACAGGATGGTGCTTTCCTGCCCGCCATGCTGCGTCGCGGTCGAGGTGAACACGCTGCCCACCTTCCCCACCAGCTTGCCGTTGAACCAGAGCCCACCGGTCTGATCGAGGAAGTTCTTCATCTGCGCGGGCATGTTGCCGAAGCGGGTCGGCACGCCGAGGATGATCGCGTCGTATTCCGGCAGTTCGTCCACCGTCGCGATGGGCGCCGCCTGGTCGAGCTTGAAGTGGGACGCCTTCGCCACCGCTTCCGGCACCAGTTCCGGCACGCGCTTGATCACGGCCTCGGCGCCGGCCTCGCGGACGCCTTCGGCGACGGCGGTCGCCATCTGCTCGATATGGCCATAGCTGGAATAGTAGAGGACGAGAACCTTCGTCATCGGAAGAACCCCCTTCGATCGGGTTGATGCCATTCCGCGCCCGGGGCGCGGCGTGGAGCGGTGTATGCGCCCGCCTGAAGCCAATCCGCCAAACCCGATGTGCAATGGCGGCCATCACCAAGGGGAATTGGCACAGGGGCTCGGCACGGCGGCGCGGGGCTTCGTCCGTCTCCGGGACTCCCGGGCCGCCTTTCCCGGCCGGGCCTCCTGTCGCCGCCGCGCGCCCTCGCCCACCTTGTCCGCCTGCCGGCACAGACCGGCGCCTTGGAACGGGGACGAACGCCATGACCGACGCCGCGCCCGGCGAGGAGCCGACCACCCTCGCCGCTTTTGCCGACGGCATTCTTGAGCTCACGCTCAGCCATCCGCGCCGGCGCAACGCGCTCGCCACGCCGCTGCGGGAGGCGCTGATCCGCCATCTGGAACACGGCCTGGCCGACCCCGCCTGTCGCGCCATCATCCTCACCGGCGCCGGCGCGCATTTCTGCGCCGGCGGGGACGTCACAGCGATGGGACAGCAGACGCCGCTCGACAGCCGCGCGCGCATGATGCGCATGAGCCATCACCTGGTGCGGCTGCTGGTCGAAGGCGAAAAGCCCGTCATTGCCGCGGTGGAAGGACATGCCGCCGGTGCGGGGCTGTCGATCGCGGCGGCCTGTGACATCGTCGTCGCCGCGCGGAACGCGACCTTCACCTGTTCCTTCAACCGGATCGGGCTGGTGGCGGATCTCGGCGCAGCCTGGACCCTGCCGCGACGCATCGGCGCCGGCCAGGCGAAGCTGCTGATGTTCCGCGGCAAGCCGCTGCCGGCGGCGGAGGCGGCGACGCTCGGGCTGGTGGAGCGCCTGGCCGAACCCGGCGCGGCGCTCGACGAAGCACGCGCCATCGCCCGCGACATCGCCGCGACCGCGCCACTCTCGAACGGCATGGCGAAGCAGCTGATCGCGCGGTCGCAGGGCAGCCTGTCCGATTTCCTGAAGGCCGAGGCCGATGCCCAGGCCCTGCTGCGCGACACGGAGGATCATCGCGAAGGGCGGGACGCCTTCCTCGCCAAGCGGGTGCCGCATTTCGTGGGGCGGTAGGAGCCGGTGGGGCGTTGCCCCTCTCGGGCTCACCCGAGCAAAGGCCGAAAGGCCTTTGCAAACCTCCACTTGGCGCTTGGCATCGCGGTCAGGATGGTGCCGAAGCCCGCTCTTGCGCACGACGTGCGCCTGGCGGGGGCATGGCATCGGTCGTGCCCGGCACCAAACGATTGCCTTCCAAGTGCTCCAAGCACTTGGTGGGGCAAGGCCCCTCCAACGGCCACAGCGGAAGCATCGGAGCACTCAGGCCAACCCTTCGGCCTCCGCTGGTCGCGAAGGTCCGGACAGGAGCAAGGCCCCTCTCCGCTGCTGTAGCCGATCCGAATCTCCGCACCGACGGCAAGCGGGATCGATCTCTCAGCGTTTTCCCAGCGCCGCGACGAAGCCGGCGAGATAGTCGCCCAGCATCTTCTTCACCGCCGCATCGGTCAGCGCGCCCTCGGCATCGAACACCCCACCCGCGCGCGAGACCATCAGCCGCCCGCCGGTCCACAGCTCGCAGCCGAGCGTGCGCAGCACCGGCAGCCAGGCGTTCTGCGCGAGGATCGTCCCGAAGCCGCCCGGCGAGGCACCGATCAGCGCCACCTGCCGTCCGGCGAAGACCCGCGCCGCATCGGCCGGCGGGCGGGACAACCAGTCGATGGCGTTCTTGAACGGGCCTGGGATCGAGTTGTTGTATTCGGGCGTGACCAGCAACAGCCCATCGGCCGCGGCGATGCGGTCCTTCAGCGCCGCGACGGCCGGCGGAATGCCCTCGGCGGCCTCAAGATCGCCGTCATAGAGCGGGATGCCGTGGATCGTCTCGACCGTCAGCTCGGACCCCGCCGGCATCAGCCCGGCGGCCGCGCGCAGCAGCGCGGTGTTGAACGACCCGCGCCGCAGGCTTCCCGATATGCCGACGATCTTCATGGCAGAGTCCCTCGTTCCGCTGACCGCCCGATCATCGCCCGGATGGCCTCGAAGGGCTATCGGCAGGCCACGACCACCTGCTCCGGCCCGCTGACGACGCGGCCATGGCGCATGCCGCGGCTGTTCTCGCGGATGGTCGTCACCTCGCAGCGGCGCGCTGCCGCGGGCACGGCGGCCATGATGCCGGATTCCATCCCCTCATACCGGCAGACCAGGCGGTAGGGCTGGCGATTGCCGCCGAGGTCCCACCACTCCCGCCGCCCGCGCTGATCGGCGTCGGGGCGGAGCTGGACGCGCTCGGACGGGTCGCCCTCGAAGAGGTCGGCGCCGCGCAGCCAGTGCCGTTGGGGTTCGGGCCGGACCTCCCAGCCATTCGGGGCGCGGATCTCGTCGCGGGACAGCACCTCGACCGAGGGCGGGCAGGCGATGAGCGGCGGCGTCGGCGCGCGCGAGGCCTGCTGCGCCTCGGCGGCGCCGGCGGCGAGCAACAGGGGCAGGACAGCGAGGACAGGACGCATGGGGTTCTCCGGCGTCAGGGGCGAAGGAAGCGTTCCGTGATCTCGTGGGCGATGCGCCCCGTCTCGTCGATGGGCGCGCGGGCGAAGGGGGTCGGGGCCTCCGCCAACGGCCGCGCCTGGCCCGCAGCATAGAGGGTTTCGTGCAGCCTGTGGTGCCGCGCGCCAAGCCCGCCCGGATCGGCGACGAAGACCGGGACGGCGGTGGCCAGCGCCTCGGAGAGCATGGAGACGGAATCGCCCGTGACCACCACGGCATCCGCCCAGGCGAGGATGCCGGCATAGGGGTTCGGCCCGGCATCACCCCAGCGATGGAAATGATGGGGAATGCCGGCCAGCGCCTCGGCCACGGCGGCTTCCGCCGGGCGCCCGGTGCGGCGGGATCCGGTGGCCAGCACCGATCCCGCGAAGCCCGCGACCTGGCGCGCGATGGCCCCGGCGATGGCCGGGTCCATCCCTTCGGCGCGTGGCGGGCCGCCCAGCAGCAGCCCGATGCGCGGGCCGGGCAGCGTGCCGAACGCGGCCCAGTCCTGCCGCGCCGCGGCCAGGCGCGCGGGGGACATGCGATGCGCGGCGCCGAGGATCGGGAAGACGTTCGGCGCCTCCGGCGGGGAATCGTGGCGGCCGATCACCAGCAGGTCGAAGGACACGTCGCCGAAGCCCGGGCGCATGCAATGGACGATCCTGACGCCGCGCCGGGCCAGCCAGAGGGCGACCGGGGTGCTCCGCCGGCCGGCCGAGATGGCGAGGCGTGGCCAGGGTGGGGCCAGGGACGCACGCGCCACCCCGGCCAGGCCGAGCAGGGTGGGCCAGCGCAACGGCAACCGCGCCGCGGCGCTCCAGGTCAGGGGGATGGTCCGGAACGGCCGGCCGAGCCGTTCCGCGATGCCGATGGCCTGGGCGGCGGTGCCGGCGCGCGGGTCGGCCAGCACCCAGATATCGTCCGCCGATGTCTCGGTCATGGACGCGGCCGGCCCCGCCGATTACGACACTCCGTTGAAAGACCACCGCCAGGACGAACCACCATGACCGCGCTGCACGCCTCCGACTGGGACCGCGACGCCGCCCTGACCACCGCGCGCATCCTTCTCGAGATCAAGGCCGTGAACTTCCGGCCCGAGGAGCCCTACACCTTCACCAGCGGCTGGAAGAGCCCCGTCTATATCGACTGCCGCAAGATCATCTCCTTCCCGCGGGCGCGCAACCGCATCATGGAACTGGGCGTCGAGAAGATCGGCCGGCATGTCGGCTATGAATCGATCGATGTGGTGGTGGGCGGCGAGACGGCGGGCATTCCCTTCGGCGCCTGGATCGCCGACCGGATGATGGCGCCCATGGCCTATGTCCGGAAGAAGCCGAAGGGCTTCGGCCGCAACGCCCAGATCGAGGGCGAGGTCCCCGTGGGCCAGCGCACCCTGCTGGTCGAGGACCTGACCACCGATGGCGGATCCAAGATCCGCTTCGCCAACGCGCTGCGCGACGCGGGCGCGATCTGCGAGCACACCTTCGTCGTGTTCTTCTACGGCGTGTTCCCCGGGTCGTTCGAGAAGATGAAGGAGATGGGGCTGAACCTGCACCACCTCTGCACCTGGTGGGACGTGCTGGAGGTGTGCCGCGAGAAGCCATACTTCTCCGAGGCCGCGCTGAAGGAAGTGCGCAAGTTCCTGGAAGATCCGGTGAGTTGGTCGGCGTCGCATGGCGGGGTCGCGAGCGCGGATGAGGCGAAGCTGAAGGACGCCGTCTGATGCGTCTGCGTGTCGCCGCGCTGCTGCTGGCGATGGCAGCGCCCGCCGCGGCCCAGCCGCGCGACACGCTGACCATCGGCATCACCCAGTACCCATCCACCTTCCACCCCAACATCGAGAACATGGCCGCGAAGTCCTACGTCCTGGGCTTCGCGCGCCGGCCGCTCACCGCCTACGACGCCGATTGGCGCCTCACCTGCCTCACCTGCGAGACGCTGCCCTCGCTGGAGAACGGCCTCGCCGAGCGCGAGACCACGCCCGACGGCAAGGCGGGGATGCGGGTCACCTATCACCTGCGGGAGGGGCTGCGCTGGGGTGACGGCACGCCGGTCTCCTCGGAAGACCTGCGCTTCGCCTGGGAAGCGGGCCGCGACCCCGCCACCGGCTTCGGCCCCGCCGAATTCTATCGCAGCGCCTACGAGCTCATCGTCGTCGATCCGCGTACCGTCACCCTGCGCTTCGACCGCGTGACCTTCGAATATGCCTCCATGGGCGACTTCCAGCCCCTGCCCGCGCATGTCGAGCGCGAACGCTGGCAGGCCGATCCCCGCGCCTATCGCACCCGCACCGCCTACGACACCGAGACGACCAACCCCGCCCTTTGGAACGGTCCCTTCCGCATCACCGCGGTGCAGCCGGGCGCCTCGGTCACGCTGGAACGCAACCCCGCCTGGAACGGCGCCGCGCCGGCCTTCCGCCGCATCACCATCCGCACGGTCGAGAACACGCCCGCGCTCGAAGCCCAGCTTCTCGCCGGCCAGGTGGACATGGTGGCGGGTGAGCTCGGCCTGCCGCTCGAACAGGCCATCGCGCTCGAACGCCGCACCGGCAACCGCTTCCGCTTCCACTACCAGCCGGGGCTGATCTACGAGCATCTCGACCTGCGCCACGATCACCCGGCGCTGGGCGACATCCGCGTGCGCCGCGCCCTGCTGATGGCAACCGACCGCGCGACGATCAGCGAACGGCTCTTCGCGGGCCGCCAGCCGGTCGCCCACTCCTCGGTCAATCCGCTCGATCCGATGTTCGACGCCGATGTGCGGCAATGGCCCTTCGACCTGGCCCGCGCCCGCGCCTTGCTGGACGAGGCCGGCTGGACGGCCGGCCCCGACGGCATCCGCCGCAATGCGGCCGGCGAGCGCCTGTCGCTCGAATTCATGACCACCGCCGGCAACCGCGCCCGCGAACAGGTGCAACAGGTGCTGCAGGGGATGTGGCGGCAGGCCGGCATCGAGGCGCGCATCCGCAACGAGCCGCCGCGCGTCTTCTTCGCCGAAACCCTGTCCCGCCGCCGCTTCCAGGGATTGGCGCTGTTCGCCTGGATCTCCGCGCCGGAATCCGTGCCGCGCTCCACGCTGAACTCCGACGAGATCCCGCGCGAGGCGACCAACTGGTCCGGCCAGAATTTCGGCGGCTACCGCAATGCGGAGATGGACCGGCTGACGCAGGACATCCCGGAGCAGCTCGACGTGCCCCAGCGGCGCGAGATGTGGCGCCGGCTGCAGGCCATCTACGCCGAGGATCTGCCCGCCATCCCGCTCTGGTTCCGCGCGGATGCGCATGTCTGGCCGCAATGGCTGGATGGCGTGCGGCCGACCGGGCAGCTCAACGTGTCCACGCTCTGGGCCGAGGAATGGCGCACGCGCTGATGCTGGACCACGTCTCCATCACCGTCGCCGACCTGCCGCGCGCGGCGCGCTTCTACGATGCGGTGATGGCAGCACTCGGCGTGCCCTGCGTGAACCGCTCGGACGTCGCGATCGGATATGGCGTGCGGAACCGGCCCGACGATGACGGCCACACCTACCTGTCCATCCGCGCCGCAGGTGGCCCGGTGCATGCCGACCGGCGCCACTGGTGCTTCCGCGCGCCGGATCGGGCGGCGGTGGACGCGTTCCATGCGGCGGGCGTTGCCAGCGGCGGTACGGATGACGGCGCGCCGGGGGTGCGCGCGCATTACCATCCGCACTACTACGCGGCGTTTCTACTCGACCCGGACGGCAACAGGGTGGAGGCGGTGTGCCACCGCGCGGGGTGAAGGTCGGGGGAAAGTATTCCCCCGAATCCCCCTTCTATTGTTGGCCGTTGGACTGCTGCGCCGGGCGTCGGGCGATGGTCACGATCGCAACCGTCGCGCCCAGCACCAAGTCGAGGTTTCCAAAGGCCCTTCGGCCTTTGGCGGGGTGGGTTCGGGAGGGGCAGAGCCCCTCCCGTCAGCGCCCGTGATCATCCGGCGTCTCCTCCAGATCGCGCTCACCCTTGCGGTCCTCTCCTTCTGCGCCTTCGCCCTCATCGCCCTCATGCCCGGCGACCCGATCGAGGTCGCCATCGCAGGCGACCCGCGCCTGACGGCCGAGGACGCCGCCCGTCTGCGCGCCCTGCACGGCCTCGACCGCCCCTTCACCGAGCGCTACCTCGCCTGGGCCGCCGGCCTGCTGCGCGGCGAGTTCGGCTATTCGCGGCTGTTTGCCCAGCCTGTCGCCGCGCTGCTCGGTCCGGCGCTGCTGTCCACGCTCACGCTCGCGGGCACGGCGCTCGCGATCGCGCTGGTCTCCGGCGTGGCACTCGGGGCGCTCGCGGCGTCGCGGCCCCGTGCGGCGCCCTTCGTCGACGCCGTCGCCGTCATGGGCCAGGCCATGCCGACCTTCTGGCTCGGCATCCTGCTCATCATCGCCTTCGCGGTGACGCTCGGCTGGCTGCCGGCGGGCGGCAGCGCGGAAGGCGGCCTCGGCCTGGCCTACCTGGTCCTGCCGGTCGCGACCCTCGCCGTCGCGCACCTCGCCGCCTATGCGCGGCATTCGGCGGCGAGCCTCGAAGCCACGCTCACCGAGCCCTGGATCCGCACCGCCCGCGCGCGTGGCGCGACGGAACGCGGCGTGCTGTGGCGCCATGCCTTTCCCAACGCCGCCTTGCCGATCCTGCAGATCGCCGCCCTCGATGCCGGCGCGCTCGCCGGCGGCGCGCTGGTGACGGAAACCGTCTTCGCGCGGCCGGGCATGGGCAAGCTGCTCTATGACGCGGTGATGGGCAACGACACCAACCTCGCGCTGGTCGCGCTGCTGCTGGTCGCGCTGGTGACGATGCTGGCGACGCTCGGCGCGGACCTCGCGCAGCGCGCCCTCGACCCGAGGCTGCGCGAGCGATGATCCGACTCGCGACGGGACTGTTCCTGCTCACGCTGCTGGCGCTGGCCGCCCTTGCCGCGCCCATCGTCGCGGATGCGCTGGGTCACGATCCCTTCGCGCCCGACCTTTTCGCGCGCTTCGAGCCGCCATCGGCGACGCATCCGCTCGGCACGGACGATCTCGGCCGGGATATCCTGCTGCGGCTGCTCTACGGCGCGCGGGTGTCGCTCGCCGTCGGCCTCGCGGCGGCGTTGGCGGCGACGGTGATCGGCACGACGGCGGGGCTCTTCGCGGCCTGGCGCGGCGGCGTGGCGGATGCGCTGGTCATGCGCCTCGCGGATTTCATGCTGGCGCTGCCAGCCCTGCCGCTGCTGGTGCTGCTGGCCGCGGCCGATCCATCCCGCATTGGCCTGCCGGCACGGGGCGAGGCGGCGGGCGACGTGATGCGCATCGTCGCCATCCTCGCGATCTTCGGCTGGATCGGCGTGGCCCGGCTGGCGCGGGCCGCGGCACTCGCCACGCTGTCGCGCGACCATGTCCGCGCGGCGCGCGCGCTGGGCGCGACCGAAGGCCGCATCCTGCGGCGCCATGTCCTGCCGGCGCTGCTGCCGCCGGTCGCCGTCGCCACGGCGCTCGCCGTCGCCGGGGCGATCCTGGCGGAATCGACGCTGTCCTTCCTCGGGCTCGGCATCAGCCCGCCGGCACCGTCCTGGGGCAACATGCTCGCCAATGCGCAGGAACTGGTGTTCAGCGCGCCCTGGGCGGCGGTCTGGCCGGGGCTTGCCATCATGGCGACCGTCACAGGCTGCACCCTGGTCGCCGACGGGCTTCGCAGGCGATAATCTGCGCGAAGGCACTCAACGCCCGCCACACTGCCAGGGAAAGCAGAACATGCCCTACACCCCGCTCGCGAAATCGATGATGGAGCTGCTGGCCCATATCAGCCTGCCCGCGGCCGAGCGGCAGTTCCCCGGCGCCGATGCCGCCCTGACCGACCCGGGCATGGCGCTTTCGGGCGCGCTGACCGGGCCTGAGGGGCTGCTCGACCAGCTCCTCGCCGAGGTCGAGGAAGATCTGCGCGAGGGGCGGCTGCCCGCCGCCGGCACGGCGCTCGGGCTCGTCGGCACGCGGGTCAGCCTCGATGCCATGCGCGGCGCGCACCCGCCGCGCCATGTGGAATGGCTCGCCGATCATCTGCGCAAGGCGGCAAACGAGATGGCCGCGAACCAGCCCGGCAAGGCGCTCAAGGCCGTGCGCCTGGCGCGGCTGGCGCTGCGCCCCTGAGAAACATGTCTGATCAGTCATTTATCGGATAATCTTCGGAGAGGAAGGAAACGCTAGGAAGACGCAGGTGACGGCTCCCCCCGACCGTGCCGATTCGACAGGTCTCAACGGCCGAAGGGAATCCCTGCCATGTTCCGCGCTTTCCTCCTCGCCGCCGGGCTGATGCTGGCGCTGGGCTCGTTGAGCCCGGCCGATGCTGCCCGCAGCCGCGCCCGCTCCACCGGCACCGACGCGACGACGGCCTCGACCGACGCGCCGCGCGCCTCGAGCCGCAGCAGCCGCCGCAACTCGGCGCATCGCCAGCGGCGCAACCGCGGCCAGGCGAACGCCTCGCGCCAGCGGCGCGGGTCGCAGCAGGCCAACGCCGCCAGCCGGCGCGGGTCGCGGAACACCACCGTCGAACAGTAATCCGCGCGACAGCCGGATGAGGAAAGGGAGCCGCGAGGCTCCCTTTTTCGTTCAGGCGCTGTCGGAACCCCGGAGAGGGGCTGCGCCGTCCGACGATCCCCGGTCGCCGGGGTCTTCGTGATTGCTGCGATGGTTTCGTCGGGAGGAGCCGGACGGGCGCTGCCCCATTGGCGCGGAGATAACCATCGGCGGATGGATCAGGGAGGGGCTCAGCCCCCCTCCCCGAACCCTACCTGTTTGGTCCCAGGCTTTGATGGTGCAGTCTTCTCCGCGGCATGGAGGGATGC
>JAYSDS010000163.1:0-12530 GCA_041914265.1 Roseomonas sp. | reverse complement strand
GCCCCTCCCCGGACCCCACCCCAGCAAAGGCCGAAGGGCCTTTGCAAACCTCGACTTGGCGCTGTGCACTGCGGACAGAATGCGCGTCGAAACCCGCCCCTGCGCCCGCCAGGCGCTTCGAGGGGAGCGGCAAGCGCTTCCTGCCCAGCGCCAATGGCCTGCGGTCCAGGTGCTCCAAGCACCTGGCGGGGTGGACCGGAGGGGCGGCGCCCCTCCGGTCCCCGCGATCCATCCAGCTCATCGACAGGCCCCGTCGGCGCCCACCGGCGTTACCGCCGTCGCACCCGCCCGGCCCCCTCTCTGGCCCCCTGGCGCCGTCCCGCCTATGCTGGGCGGGAACCAACGAGGCCAGTCATGCGCGACTCCCTGATGACCGGATATGCCCCCCAGCCCGTCCAGGGCGTGACGCCCGAACAGCGTGTCGAGGTGCATGCCCGCAAGGTCGCCTGCGACGGCGAGGTCTCCGGTGCGCTCGGCCACCCGCGCATCTGGATGACGATCACCGATCGCGAGGTCACTTGCCCTTATTGCTCCATCACCTACGTCCTCGCCGAGGGCGCGGGCGAGGACCATGGCCACTGACGAATCCCGCGCCCCCGAGGCCGGCCGGCCGAGGGGTGCCGCGATGACCGAGGCGGCCGCCGCCTCGGAAGCGCTGCCCGAGGTGAAGCCGGGCGAGCGCCACCTGATCCTGGTCGACGGTTCGGGCTACATCTTCCGCGCCTATCACGCGCTGCCGCCGATGACGAACCCGGAAGGCGTGCCGGTGAATGCCGTCTATGGCTTCACCTCCATGCTGTCGCAGTTCCTCACGCGCCATGCGGGCAGCCATATCGCGGTGGTCTTCGACGCGGCGCGGCTGAATTTCCGCAACGAGATCTACCCCGACTACAAGGCGCATCGCCCCGACCCGCCCGAGGACCTGATCCCGCAATTCGCGCTGATCCGCGATGCGACGGATGCGCTCGGCGTGGCCAAGGTGCAGCAGGAAGGCTTCGAGGCGGACGACCTGATCGCCGCCTATGCCAAGGCCTATCTCGCCGAGGGGTCGGGCCTGGTGACGATCGTCTCCTCCGACAAGGACCTGATGCAGCTCGTCCGGCCCGGCGTGCAGTTGCTGGACCCGATCAAGCAGAAGCCGATCCGCGAGCCGGAGGTGCTGGAGAAGTTCGGCGTCACCCCGGACAAGGTGGTCGAGGTCCAGGCGCTCGCCGGCGATTCCACCGACAACGTGCCGGGCGTCCCGGGCATCGGCATCAAGACCGCCGCGCAGCTCATTAACGAGTATGGCGACCTCGAAGCGCTGCTGGCCAGCGCGGAGAAGATCAAGCAGCCCAAGCGGCGCGAGGCACTGATCGAGAACGCCGAGAAGGCGCGGATCTCGAAGCGCCTGGTGACGCTGGACGCGGATGCGCCGCTGCCCTGCCCGATCGCCGACTTCGTGGCGAGGCCGCCGGCCGACAACAAGCTGGAACATTTCCTGCGCGCGATGGGCTTCCGCTCGCTGCTCGCCCGCCTGGGCAAGCTGGGCGACGGCGCCGAGCCCGGCCGCCGCAACGGCGGCGCGCATCATGCGGTGAAGCACGCCCCCGCGCCCGGCCCCGCCGCGCCGGACGTGACCGTGCCCTTCGACGCCTACGAGACCGTCACGACCGAGGAGGCGCTGTCCCGCTGGATCGCGGCGTGCCGGGCCGCCGGCGTGATCGGCATCGATACCGAGACCGACAGCCTCGATGCGCGCCGCGCGCAGATGGTCGGCTTCTCGCTGGCCTGCGCGCCGGGCAAGGCCTGCTATGTGCCGATCCGCCATGGCGGGCAGGCGGACATGCTGTCCGGCCCCGCGCCGGAGCAGATCGCCCCTGACCGCGCCTTCGCCCTGCTGCGCCCGCTGCTGGAAGACCCCGCCGTGCTGAAGGTGTTCCAGCACGCCAAATACGATCTCGAGGTCTTCGCGCGCGCGGAGAATGGCGGCTTCACCGCCATCGGTCCGATCGACGACACGATGATGATCTCCTACGCCATGACGGCGGGGAAGCATGGGCAGGGGATGGACGAGCTCTCCGTGCTCCACCTGAACCATGCGCCGATCAAGTTCGATGCGGTGACGGGCACCGGCAAGGCGCGCATTCCCTTCAGCCAGGTGCCGCTCGACAAGGCGACCGCCTATGCCGCGGAGGATGCCGACGTCACGCTGCGCCTGTGGTTGCTGCTGAAGCCGCGCCTGCTCGAGGAGAAGGCCCTCGCCCTCTATGAGCAGGTCGAACGCCGCATGGTCGGCGTGCTGCGCGACATGGAAGCCGCGGGCATCAAGGTGGATGGCGCGGAGCTGGCCCGCATCGGGGAGGATTTCGCGACCCGCCTCGCGGTGCTGGAGAAGGAGATCCACAAGCTTGCCGGGCGCGAGTTCAACGTCGGATCGCCCAAGCAGCTCGGCGAGATCCTGTTCGACGAGATGAAGCTGTCCGGCGGGCGCAAGGGCAAGACCGGCGCCTATTCGACGGATGCCTCGGTGCTGGAGGATCTGTCCGCGCAGGGCGTCGACCTCGCCGCGCGCGTGCTCGACTGGCGGCAGTTGGCGAAGCTGAAATCCACCTATGTCGAGGCGCTGGCGGCGCAGATCGACCCGGTGGATCGGCGCGTGCACACCTCCTACGGCATGGCGGGCACCTCCACGGGTCGGCTCTCCTCGAACGACCCGAACCTGCAGAACATCCCCGTGCGGTCGGAGGAAGGCCTGCGCATCCGCCGCGGCTTCGTCGCCGAGCCGGGCAACGTCATCCTCTCGGCCGACTACAGCCAGATCGAGCTGCGGCTGCTGGCGCATCTCGCCGATGTGCCGACCCTGCGCGAGGCCTTCGCGCATGGGGAGGACATCCACGCCCGCACCGCGGCGGAGATCTTCCACCTCGAACCCGGCAAGGTGGACAAGGAGGCGCGGCGCCGCGCCAAGACGATCAATTTCGGCATCATCTATGGCATGTCGGCCTTCGGCCTCGCCTCGCGCCTCGGCATCCCGCCGGCGGAAGGCCGCACGATCATCGAGGCCTATTTCGCCCAGTACCCCGGCATCCGCCAGGAGATGGAACGCTGCAAGGAGGAAGCCCGGACCCATGGCTTCGTCCGCACGCCTTTCGGCCGCAAGCTGTGGATTCCC
This sequence comes from Roseomonas sp., assembly GCA_041914265.1. GTDB lineage: Bacteria > Pseudomonadota > Alphaproteobacteria > Acetobacterales > Acetobacteraceae > Neoroseomonas. The sequence goes on along the minus strand of JAYSDS010000163.1, from coordinate 9,376 downwards.
GACATCGCGGCGAAGGACCCGGTGCGGCGGGCGGGGGCGGAGCGTGCCGCCATCAACGCCCCCTTCCAGGGCGGTGCCGCCGAGATCATCAAGCGCGCCATGGTGCGCCTGCCGCGCGCCCTGAAGCAGGCGGGCCTGTCCGCGCGCATGCTGCTGCAGGTGCATGACGAACTGGTCTTCGAAGTGCCGGAGGCCGAGGTCGAGGCGACCGGCGCGCTGGTGAAGGACATCATGGAATCCGTGGCGGCGCTGCGCGTGCCGCTCTCGGTCGAGGTCGGCACCGGCGCCTCCTGGGCCGAAGCGCACTGACATGGCCGCGGGCTGGACAGCGCCGGAGCGGGCGACGCTGGTCCAGATCTGTGGTGCGCATTTCGTCAGCCATGTCCATGTGCTGGCGCTGGCGCCGCTTTTCCCGCTGCTGCGGGACACGCTGCAGGTCGGCTATGTTGAGCTCGGCCTTGTGCTGACCGCCTTCAACGTCGTCTCGGCTCTGACCCAGGCGCCGATGGGCTTCGTGGTCGACCGTGCCGGGCCGCGGCGGATGCTGATCGCGGCGCTTCTGCTGGGCGGCCTTGCCTTCGTGCTGGCCGGGCTGACCGGGTCCTATGCCTGGCTGGTCGCGGCGGCGGTGATGGCCGGGCTCGCCAACAGCGTCTACCACCCGGCGGACTATGCCATCCTGGGCGCGGCGATGGCCGAACCGCGGGTCGGGCGCGCCTTTTCCATCCATACCTTCGCGGGGTTCCTGGGCAGCGCGGTGGCGCCGGGCTTCATGCTGGGCGTGGCCGCGTGGCTCGGCACCGGGCCGGCACTGGCGGCGGCGGGGCTGCTCGGCCCGATCGCGGCCCTGCCGCTCCTGCTGTCGCGCGCGACCGAGATCGCGCCGCGGCCGGCCCCGCGGCCCGTCGCCGCGGGCGGCACGGGCGCGCCGGCATCGGTGCTGTCGCCGGCGGTGCTCGCCATGGCGGTCTTCTTCCTCACCCTCGCCATCTTCAACAGCGGCATCCAGGGCTTCGCCGTCGCCGCCTGGGTGGATGGGCAAGGCCTGTCGCTGACCCTCGCCAACGCGGCACTGACCGCCTTCCTGTTCGCGAGCGCGTTCGGGGTGCTGTTCGGCGGGGCGGTCGCCGACCGCACGCACCGCCACGGGCTGGTGGCGGCCGCCGGTTTCGGCGCGGCGGCGGTGCTGGTGGTCGTTGCCGGCCACGGCGGGCTGCCAGGCCTCGCCCTGGTGCCGGTCATGGCGGGGGCGGGATTCCTCTCGGGCATGATCATGCCGTCCCGGGACATGCTCGTGCGTGCCGCCGCGCCGCCCGGCCAGGCCGGGGCCGCCTTCGGGATCGTTTCGACCGGACTCAACCTGGGCGGGATGATTGCCCCGCCACTCTTCGGCTGGTTGTTGGACAGTGGCAGGCCCAGCCTTATTTTTACGGTCTCAACCATATTCATGCTCGCAACAGTTGTGATGGCGCTCGGCCAGGAATGGCGTCGGCGTTACAGGCGCTTGCCCAGCGGTGTGCCGGCGGAATAGGGTCCGCCTTCACCTGATATTGAGAGAGTTTCGTGCCATTATTCCCGTGGGGGCGGGGGAACGCGCGGTCACGTGCGGCATGGCATAGGGCCATGTGGAAGCCAGGGAATACGTCGCGTGATCAACCGACCCATCACGACAAGACTGGGGGAGCGTTCGGCGCGGCCCAGTGTCGTCCTGGTCGCGGCGATCATCCTGCCGGCCCTGCTCTTCATCGTCCTCGTCCGCAATGATGCCGAGACGCGCGGCGCGACCTTCGAGGCCCAGGCGGCCATGGCGACGCAACTCGCCCGGGAACAGACGCTACGCATCCTCGACAACGGCGTCCTCGCCCTCGATCGCGCGGAGGACGCCGTCAACGGCCTGAACTGGTCGCAGATCCAGGCGCGCAAGCCCGCGGTCCAGGCTGAGCTCCGCCGCATCGAAGCCGCGCAGGGCGAGGTGGTCGCGACCCTCGCGCTGGTCCGCCCCGATGGCCGCATCGCGGTGACGAGCAGCACTGAACCGGCCGCCAATGCCGATGCCGGCGGCCTGGACGCGCTGCGCGTGGCCCGGGAAGGCCAGCGCCAGATCAGCATCGAACCCGACCCGCGCGACGGCGGCGTCCTGGTCGGCCGCGGCCGCGCCGTCGAGGGACGGCCCTTCGACGGGGCCGTGCTGGCGACGCTGCGCGCCGAAGCCTTCCTCAATGCCTGGCGGCAGATGGGCAACCTGCACGGCGGGCGCCTGGCCCTGGTGCGCGAGGACGGGACCATCCTGCTGCGCCAGGAGCCGGCGGCCGACATGCCGGCGGCGCTCGGCCCCAGCGATCCCCTGCGGCGCGCCCTGACCGACCCGCGCGCGCGCACGCGGCCGATCACGGCAGACCCGTTCCGGGATGGCGAAGCGCAACTGCTTTTCTGGCGCGAACTCGGCAACCTGCCGCTGCGCATCGTCTACAGCGTGCCGGCGCAGGTGGAGAAGCGCACCGCGCTCTTCTCCCTCGCGCTGTCCGTCGTCATCTGCTTCGTCGCCGGCCTGCTGCTGGCGCTGCTTGCCCTGAGCGGCCGCCGGCGCATGCGGCGCGACGACGAGACCATGGCGCGGCTGGAGGCGAACGCCGCCGACCTCAGGGCCGAGATCGCCCGGCGCGAGGCCGCGGAGGACGGGCTTCGCGCCGCCCAGCGCATGGAAGGCCTGGGCCGGCTGACCGGGGGCGTCGCGCACGACTTCAACAACCTGCTCACCGCCATCCTCGGCACGGTACGCGCGCTGGAACGCCACCTGGGCTCGCGCACGGATGAACGGGCCCGGCGGCTGCTCGGCGCGGCGGCGGCGGCGGTGGATCGCGGGGCACGGCTGAATGCCAGCCTGCTCGCCTTCGCGCGGCGCCAGCCGCTGGTGCTCGCCACCGTCGATGCGAATGCGCTGGTGCGGGACTTCCGGCCGCTGCTGCGCCGGGCGCTCGACGAATCCGTCACGCTCGACCTGTCGCTGGACCAGCGTCTGCCGCCTTGCCGCGCGGATGCCGCACAGCTCGAAGCGGCCCTGCTCAACCTCGCCATCAATGCGCGGGACGCCATGCCGCGCGGCGGCACCATCCGCATCGTCACCCGGCGCGCCTGGCTGCAGGAACAGGCGCTGGCGGGCAATACCGAGGCGCAGCCCGGCCCCTATGTCGCGATCGAGGTGCGCGACACCGGCGACGGCATGCCGGCCGATGTGCGCGACCGCGCCTTCGAACCCTTCTTCACCACGAAGAAGGACGGGCAGGGCACGGGCCTCGGCCTCTCGCAGGTCTTCGGTTTCATGCGCCAGATCGGCGGGCATGTCGCCATCCAGTCGGCGTTGCGGCGGGGCACCACGGTCACGCTGTACCTGCCGCTCGGTTGCGAGATCGAGGCCGCGGCCAATCGCGCGGCCGCCGCCGCCGCAGCCACCGCCGCGGCATCGGCGGCGCAGGTCTCGGGCGCCGGCGTCTCGGTGCTGGTGGTCGAGGATGAACCCGCCGTGCGCGGCGTGGCGGTGGAGATGCTGACGGATGCCGGCTTCTCCGTCCTTGCCGCGCCGGACGGGCCGACGGCGCTGCAATTGCTGAAGGAAGGCGTGGCGGCCGACATCCTCTTCTCGGACGTGGTGATGCCTGGCGGGATGAGTGGCGTGGACCTGGCGCGCGAGGCCCGCAATCTGCGCCCGGGCATCGGTGTCCTGCTCGCTTCCGGCTATGCGGCGGAAGCCTTGGACAAGCATGGCGGTGCCGGCGGTTTCGATCTGATCAGCAAGCCTTACGATTTCGATGTCGTGCTGACGCGCATCGGCACGATGGCGCGGCAGCCGCGGGCCTCGGCGGAGGTCGTGGGCTTGCAGCAGGCGATGGCGCGGCGGCGCTGATCCGCCTCCGCCGCAGGTGCCTCGCGGTTCCTGTTGGCGCCCCTTTCACGCGCAATCCGGCACCCCCGTAGCGGCCTGCTGATCACGGCCGCGCGCCAGCGCGACCGGGCATCCAGATGACCTTCCGCGTAACGACCGCGCATCGGCTTTGTTGCGCCGTCGTGATGCACGACCACCCTCGCACTGAGCGCTGCGAAGGCGCTTGCTGTGTAACATTATGTATGCGAGTGAGTCGCAATTGCATGAGGCCGCCGGGCAGCCGGCGAGAGGGGGATCTTCTTGATGCGTAACAGGAAGCAGGGCACCCGTGCCCTGATCTGGGCTGCGTGGCTGCCGGCCATTGCTCTCATGGCCGGCGCCGTGTCTGCCCGGGCGCAGACCGCCGAGGATTCCGGCACGGCGACGCTGCCCGAGGTACGCATCGACGGGGAAGCCGCTCGTGGCCCTGTCCAGGGCATGGTGGCGACGCGCAGCGCCACGGCCACCCGCACCGACACGCCCATCATCGACACGCCGCAATCCATCTCGGTCATCACGCGCGAGCGGATGGACGTGATGAATGGGTGGAACCTGTCCTCGGCGCTGCGCTACACGCCCGGCGTCAATTTCGAGCAGTACGGCGACGACGCGCGCGGCGAGTACTTCCAGATCCGCGGCTTCGCCGGCGACGTCTTCCTCGACGGCATGCGCCTGCCCTCCTTCACGGGCTTCAACAGCGCGCGCATCGAACCCTGGGGCATGGAGCGCATCGAGGTGCTGCGCGGCTCGGCCTCCGCGCTCTATGGGCAGACCAATATCGGCGGCATCGTGAACGCCATCAGCCGCACGCCGCAGGTCGGCATGCAGAACTCGCTCGGCGTGCAGGTCGGCACCTACAACCGGCTGCAGGCGATGGGCGACGTCGGCGGTTCGCTGACCGAGGACAATTCGCTGCTGTGGCGCTTCGTCGGCCTGTGGCGCAACGCCGACACCTCGATCGACGACGTCACCAACGACCGTGTCTACATCGCGCCATCCTTCCGCTGGCGGCCGAACGACCAGGTCGATCTCACCGTGCTCGGCAGCTACATGTACGATGACGCCGGGTCATCGGCGCAGTTCCTGCCGCGTTCGGGCACGCTCGACTACAGCGCCTATGGCCGCATCCCGATCAGCCGCAATACGGGCGAACCGAACTTCGACAAGTTCACCCGCAACCAGATGACGGCGGGCTACCTGCTGTCCGTGCGGCCAGCGGAAGATTGGCTGATCCGGTCGAGCTTCCGCTACATGTACTATCAGATCGACTACCGCTCGATCTATCCGTACGTGCTGAGCGGCAACACCTCGGGCCGTATCGCGTATCGTGCGGAGCCGATCACCAACGCGGTCACCTTCGACAACAACGTCGAATACCGCGCGATGACCGGGCCGGTGGAACACACGCTGCTCGGCGGCGTCGACTACCGCTGGCAGCTCGTGCAGAACCGCGCGGGCTCGGCGGTCGGGCCGTCGATCAACCTGTTCAATCCGGTCTACGGCTCCTTCGTGCCGCTGCCGGCCATCACCACCAGCACCAACCAGACGCAGAGCCAGCTCGGCACCTATGTGCAGGACCAGATGCGCTGGGACCGCGTCTACTTCACGCTGACGGGCCGCTATGACTGGTCGTGGCAGGATACCCGCAACACCTTCAACGAGGCGACGACCTCGCTGAACGACTCCGCCTTCACCGGGCGTGTGGGCCTGCTGTACTCCTTCGAGTTCGGCGTCTCGCCCTATATCAGCTACTCGACCTCCTTCCTGCCGACGGCGGGCACCGACTACTACGGCAGCAACTTCGAACCGACGACCGGCACGCAGTGGGAAGTCGGCGTGAAATACCAGCCGCCGGGCCATCGCAGCTTTGCCTCGATCGCGCTGTTCGACCTGACGCAGCAGAACGTGCTGACCACCGACCTGCAGCACACCAACTACAGCGTCCAGACCGGCGAGGTCCGTAACCAGGGCGTCGAGGTCGAGGCGAACATCGCGCTGACGGACGAATGGCGCGTGATCGCCGCCTATACCTATCAGGAGCCCGAGGTCACCAGCGCGAACAACGGCACCCAGGGCAACCGCCCGGTCGTGACGCCGAACCATCAGGCCTCGCTGTGGACGGACTACACCTTCCGCATCACCGACACGATCGCGCTGATGCTGGGCGGCGGCGTGCGCTACCAGGGCAATACGCTCGCGAGCAATGTCGACGGCGCGATCGCCATGACGCCGTCCTATACGCTGTATGATGCGATGGCGAGCGTGACCTGGGAGAACTGGCGCCTCCAGGTGAACGGCACCAACATCGGCAATACACGCTACATCGACTCCTGCTCGGGCTATGGCGCCAGCGCGAGTTGCGGCTTCGGCGCGGGGCGCACCCTCTACGCGACCCTCGCCTATACCTGGTGACATGGCGCTGACCTGGAATCCCGTGGAGGCGCGCCGCATCGGCGGCATCGTCTCCCGCTGCGTGGCCGCCATCTTCGGCGGCTACGCGGTGGCGGCACTCGCCTCCATCGCGCTGGCGCGTCTTGGCGGGCGCGTCGAAGGCGCGCTGACCGGCATGATGGCGGGTTATGCGATCCATACCGCCGCGGTGATCTGGGTCTTCGCCGTCCGGACGGCCCTGCGGGCCTGGGTCGGCCTCGCCATCGCGGCGGGATTCTTCGCGGCGATGTTCTTCCTTCTCGGACTGGCGGCATGAAGAACGGATTCCGCCAGTCCATGGCCTGGCTGCACACCTGGAGCGGCCTGGTAGTCGGATGGGTGCTCTTCGCGGTCTTCCTCACCGGAACGGTCAGCTACTACCGGCCGGAAATCTCGCTGTGGATGCGCCCCGAGCTGCACGACACCGCGCCCGGCCCGCGCGCGGCCGAGGTGATCGTCGCCGAGATGCAGCGCCGCGCGCCGGATGCGCCGAGCTGGATCGTGCTGATGCCGAGCGAGCGCAACCCCGTCGCCGACGTGTTCTGGCGCGAGGAAGGACCGCGCGCCACCCGCCGCGGCTTCCAGCAGGCGAGGCTCGATCCGCGCACGGGTCACGACCTCGGCGCGCGTGCGACGGCGGGAGGCGATTTCTTCTATGCCTTCCACTTCCAGCTCTTCGGCCTGCCGATCCCGATCGCGCGCTGGATCGTCAGCTTCTGCGCCATGTTCATGCTGGTCGCGATCGTCAGCGGCATCGTGACGCACCGGCGCATCTTCGCGGACTTCTTCACCTTCCGCCCGCGCAAGGGGCAGCGTTCCTGGCTGGATGGGCATGCGGTGCTCGCCACCCTCGCGCTGCCCTATCACCTGATGATCACCTATACGGGGCTGATCACGCTGATCGCGCTGACCATGCCCTGGCCGATCCTCACCAATTTCGAGGGCAACCGCGCCGCGTACACCGCCGCCGTGTTCGGCATCGACGAACGCATCCCGCGCAGCGGCGAGGCAGCGCCGCTCACGCCGATCGGTCCGCTGGTCGCCCAGGCGAAGGCGCATTGGGGCGGCGGCGAGATCGGACGGATGCTCGTCACCAACCCCGGTGATTCGACCGCGACCATCAGCGTCCAGCAGCAGGACAGCGACCGGCTCTCGGTCAGCCGCCGCACCGTGACCTTCAACGGCGTCACCGGCGCGGTGATCGCGACGCGCGAACCCGAAGGAGCGGCCGATGCCACGCGCGGCGTGATGTATGGGTTGCATCTGGGCCGCTTCGGCGGCGGCGTGATGCGCGCGCTGTTCTTCCTCTCCGCGCTGATGGGCAGCGCGATGGTCGCGACCGGCACCATCCTCTGGGCCGTGAAGCGACGGCAGAAGACAGGCGCGGGGGCAGGCACGCGCCTTGTCGAGATCCTCAATGTCGGCACCATCGCCGGGCTGCCGGGGGCGATGGCGGTCTACCTCCTCGCCAACCGGCTGCTGCCGGTGGACCTGGCGGATCGCATGAATTGGGAAGTCTACAGCTTCTTCATCGCCTGGCTGGTCTTCCTGCTGCATCCGCTGCTGCGCAGCCATCGCCGTGCCTGGCAGGAGCAGCTTTGGGCCGGCACGGCGCTGCTGGTCGCCGTGCCCGTGGTCAATGCGCTGACGACGCATAGTCATCTCGGCATGACGCTTCCGGCCGGGCGCTGGGAACTGGCCGGGATCGACCTCGCCTGCCTGGCCTTCGCGGGGTTGCTCGGTTGTTGCGCCTGGCTGGTCGCGCAACGCGATGCGGCCCCGGTACGCCGGCGTGGCGCGGCGCAGACGGTGGCCGCGGAATGACCATGCTGGCCTTCGCCCTGGCCTTCGCCGGCTTCGCCGCGCTGTGCCTGTCCATGGAACGCCACCATGGCGAGGTGTTCGGCACCCGCCGCGTGCCGCCGCGTCGGCGCCTCCTGCTGCAGATCGCGGGCTGGGTGCTGCTGACGCTGTCCTTCCCGGCGACCATCGCCGGCTGGGGGTGGTCCTTCGGGCCGGCGGCCTGGTGTGGGCTGCTCACCCTCGCTGCCGCGCCCATCGTCCTGCTGCTGCCCTGGCGGCCACGCCTGGTCCTGTGGCTGGCGCCTGTCCTGCCCGCATGCGGCCTGCTGGCCGCCTGGATCTGATCCCCCAACGAGATGAAGGAGAACGCCATGTCCATTCGTCGCGCCGCTCTCGGTGCGCTTGCGCTGCTGATCGCGCTGCCTGCCGCGGCGCACCAGGTCTGGCTCGAACGCGATGGCCAGACGGTGCACGCTTATTTCGGCGAGCCGGTCGAGAATGTCCGCGAACGCGCCGGCAGCTACCTCGACCGCATCGCCGCGCCGCGCGCCTTCACCAATGATCCCGCCACGGCCCTGCCGGTCACGCGCCAGGCCGATAGCCTGGACTTCACCCTGCCGGCCGGCGCGACCGATGCGCGGCTGACCGATGACAGCATCGCCCCCTTCGGCCGGCCGGAAGCCGGGCGGACCAAGGCGATCTTCCTCGCGCGCGAAGGCCGCACGGAAACGCGCGGCGTGATGGACCTCGAACTCGTTCCCGTCACCGCCGGCGGCAACACCTTCACCCTGCTGTTCCGCGGCCAGCCGCTGCCGCGCACCGAGGTGACGATCGTGGCGCCGCCGCGCTGGGAACGCCGCCTGCGCACGGATGCCGAAGGCCGCGTGACCTTCGAAACGCCGTGGGCTGGCCGCTATGTCGCCGAGGCGATCCACACCGAGGAACGCGCCGGCGGAGAAGGCGAGGGCGCCTATGCCCGCATCCGCTACGTCAGCACGCTGTCCTTCAGCGTGGGCGAGGGGATTGCCTGGACCGGCCGTTAGAGCGGATCCCGATCAGGTGGCATCACCTGATCGGGTAGGGATGCTCGCGAAAACAAGCGGCTAGAAAAGACTTCCGTGAGCCGGAGCGAACGGAAAGCGCTTCCTGACTGTCCGGCTGCTTCCGCGGTGGAAGCGAGAGGGGCTTTGCCCCTCTCGAGCTCTCCCCAGCAAAGGCCGAAGG
>JAYSDS010000162.1:0-12558 GCA_041914265.1 Roseomonas sp. | reverse complement strand
ACTCTCGCCGCCACCATCCTATGGCTCCGATAACTGTCCACAGGGCCTAGCGGGCGATGCCCACCCGCATGGCGCTGACCAGCGCCGCGACCCCGGCGATCGCGGCGCCCGTGGCCAGGGCCAGCCAGGTGCCGTCCGCGGGGAAGCGGGACAGCATCAGCGCGACCAGCGCCGCGCCGGTGCTCTGGCCAAAGAGCCGCGCCGTGCTGCTCATGCCGCTCGCCGCGCCGCTGCGCGTGCGTGGCGCCGCCCCCAGCAGGGCCCGGTTGTTCGGCGTCTGGAACAGGCCGAACCCCATCCCGCACAGCGCCATGCGCCAGGCGATGTCCGCCACGGCGGGCTGCGGCGGCAGCAGACACAGCAGCAGCAGGCCGAGCGACATGGCCGCGAGCCCCAGGAAACCGAGCCAGCCCGCCGCGAAGCGTTCGGTCAGCCGGCCGGCGAGCGGCGCCGCGACGGCCACCGCCATCGGCCAGGGCATCATCAGCAGCCCCGCGCTCTCCACGCTGAAGCCGAGGGCCTGGTGCAGATGGAAGGGCAGCGAGACGAAGGCCAGCATCTGCGTCGTGAAGCAGGCGACCGAGGTGCAAACGGACAGCGCGAAGACCGGCCGGCGGAGCAGGTCGACCGGCATGAGCGGCGCCTCCTCCCCGCTTTGCCGCCGCACCATCCAGATGGCCGCCGCCGCGGCGAGGCCGATCTGCGCGATCACGACCGGCAGGGGTGCGGCATGGCCGACACTGCTGATGGTGGTGACGAGCAGCCCGACCGTGGCGGCCGTCAGCAGGGCGCTGAGCCCATCGAAGCGCCGGCCGGACAGGTCCGATTCCGGCAGGCTGCGCAGGCCGATCACCAGGGCGGCGGCACCGACCGGCACATTCACCAGGAACAGCCAGTGCCAGGATGCGATGCTGAGGATCAGGCTGGCCACACTCGGCGCGATGGTGGAGGACAGCGCCGTCGCCATGGTGGTGAAACCGAGGGCGCGGCCGAGCACCTGCCGCGGAACGATGTAGCGGATCATGGCGATGTTCACGCTCATGATGCCGGCGGCGCCGATGCCCTGGAGCGTCCGCGTGACCACGAGCAGCGGGAATGACGGAGCGAGGGCCGACCCCAGCGAGGCGGCGGTGAACACCGCCAGGCCGGCGAGATAGACCCGCCGGTAGCCATGGATCTCGCCGAGCGCCGAGAAAGGCAGCAGCGACATGACGAGGATGAGCTGATAGGCGCTGACGATCCAGATCATCTCCGAGGGGGAAACCTGGAAATCCCGCGCCATGGTCGGCAGCGCCACATTCACGGCCATGCCGTCCATCACCGCCACGCTGATCGTGGTGAGGGTGCCGGCGAAGGCCCAGGCCCGTCGCTTGGGCGGCAGGCCATCATCCGCAGTCGTCGTCATTCCGCTTCCGTTGCATGCTGCGCCATTGTGCGTCGCAGCATTGTGGGCCCGTTCGCGCGGCGGCGCCATCCGGCCCGATGCGGAATGGTGGCGGGCCTTCACCCCCGCTCGATGGGCGGCGCCGAGGCGGCCGGCCCTGCCCCGCCCCCGTTCAGAACCCGGGCGGGGTGATGGCCCAGAGCACGCGCGTCGGCCGGTCGCCCGGATTGGCGAAGCGGTGCGGCCGGCGGGAGGCGAAGCCGAAGGAATCCCCCGCCTTGAGCCGGTACAGCCGGTCATCCACCCAGAGGTCGAGCTCGCCTTCCAGCACCATCCCGCCCTCATCCCCGTCATGGGAATAGGCGGCAGTGCCGGATTCACCGCCCGGCGCGACGGAAACGATCAGCATCTCGATCCTGCCGTTGAGATCGGGGCTGAGCAGTTCCTTCGTCACCGCACCGTCGTTGAAGCTCAGGCAGCGGCGCCGGCCGCCGCGCAGCACGATGCCGTTATCCTCGGGCAATGGCGGGGCGCCATCGTGGAACAGCCAGCCCACCGTGACGCCGAGCGCCTCGGCCAGGCTGCGCAGCGCCTTGACCGAAGGGCTCGACAGGCCGCGCTCGATCTGGCTGATCAGCCCGATCGACAGCCCGCACTGATCCGAAAGCTGCTGCAGCGACAGGCTCTTCGCCTTGCGCAGCGCGCGAAGCTGCGCGCCCATCGCCACATCGTCGTCCTGGCCCCTCTCGGGGTCCATCATCGCACTCATGCGCTTGCGCGATTCCTCCCAGGCAGGCGCGCCGGCTCAGCGCGCCCGGTCGATGATCTGCTCGGCCAGCCGGATCCGCTGCTCGAGATCCGCGGCGATGGTGTACCAGTTCGGCGACCAGTTGCGCGCACGAACCTCCGCCATCGACATGCCGAGCTCGCGCTCGATGGCGTTCGGCAGCGTCACGTTGGTGGACAGCGGCAGGTAGCCGCTCTCTGCCGCCGAGACCTGCTTCGGCGGGTCGATGCAGGCGTTGATGTAGCGCAGCGCCGCCGCGCGGTCCTGCGCACCCTTGGGGATGGACAGGATGTAGGAGAGCACCAGCCCGCCCTCGCGCGGCAGGGTGATGTTCACGTCGTTCTGGCCGCCCTTGCGCAGCATCTGGATCTGGCCGGAATAGAAAGGCGCCGCAGCGACTTCCCCGCGCGAGAGCTGCTGCTGCAGCGAGGCCATGGAGGTGTAGACGCTGATCGCGTTCTTCGCGACCGCTTCCAGCATCGGGATGCCGGGCTGGATGTTCGCCTCGTCGCCGCCCTTGAGCTTGGCGTAGAGGGTGAGGTCATAGGGCGCGAGGAAGAGCGGCCGGGTGATCGAGATCTGCCCGCGCCACTTGCGCTCCGTCAGCGCCTCCCAGGTCGCGAAGTCGGCCGGGCGCGCCATGTCCGTGTTGTAGGCGATGCCATAGTAGATGAAGTAGATCGGCACGCCGAGCAGCTTCCCCTCGGTGTTGCGGATCCGGTACTGCTCCGGGATGTGTTCCAGCGCCGGCAGTTCCGCCTCGCTGAATTCCTCGATCAGCCCGCGACGGGCGAGGTTGGCCGCCTGGTAGGAAGCGGCGACGATGACGTTGTGCTGCGGGCGGCCCTGCGCGGCGGCGACCGCGGCGGCGGGGTCGGGCACCTCGGCGACGGTCGCCTCGATGCCGGTTGCCTGCTGGAAGGGCGCGGTGAAGGTCTCGCGCCACATGCGCGCGCCGCCGCCGCCCCAGCTCGCCATGATGACCTTGCCCGCGCCCTGCGCGCGGGCGGGGCTGAAGATGAACGGTGCCTGGAGCAGCGCGGCGCTGCCGGCGATCAGGGACCTGCGGTGCATCGTCATGGGCACTCTCCTTCGCGTTGAACGGTGTCAGGCGGCGGCCTGGCGGCCCTCTTCCTCGATGTCGATGAAGATGCGCAGGCCCACCAGGCGATCGATCAGCAGCACCATCGCCGCGGTCAGCATGATGAGGACCGAGGAGATGGCCGCGACGACCGGGTCGGCGCTGTCATGGATATGCGTGTAGATCGAGACGGGCAGCGTGCTGAATTGCGGCCCGACGAGGAACATGGTGACCGTCACCTCGTCGAAGCTGATGATGAAGCTGAACAGCAGCGAGGCCGCGATCCCCGGGCGCAGCAGCGGCAGCGTCACGCGCGTCAGCGCCTGGCGCGGTTCGGCGCCGAGGATGGTCGCGGCTTCCGTCAGCGACCGGTCGATCTGCCGCAGCGATACCGCGACGGGACGATAGGCGAAGGGCGCGCAGAGGATCAGATGCGCGATCAGGATGCCGGTGAAGCCGCCATTGAGGTGCAGCATCGACAGCCAGCCCAGGAAGGCGATGCCGATCGCCGCATGCGGGAACAGCAGCGGGGCGAGGATGGCGGTCTCGGCGGCGTTCCGGAGCTTGGCCGGGGCGCGGTCCAGTGCGAGCGCGGCAAGTACCGCGATGAAGGTCGTCCCCACCGCCGCGACCGCCGCGATCGCGGCGCTGCGGCCGAAGGCGGTGATCCAGGCCGTGCTGCCGAGGAACTCAAGATACCAGCGCCAGGAGAAGCCCGGCGGCGGGAAGGCCAGCACGGCGCGCGGCGAGAAGGAGGCTCCGATGACGATGATCAGCGGCGCCGGCAGCAGGATCAGCAGCAGGACCGCGATGATGCGGGTGGCGGGGGACAGGCCCATCACACGCCCTCCTGCGCATGGCGGATGCGGGCTTCCAGCATCCGCAGCGGCGCGACAAGGATCAGCGCGACGACCAGCAGGATGACCGCCATGGCCGTGGCGCGCTCGAAATTGAAGACCTGGAAGATCTCCGTGTAGATCTGCGTGCCCAGCATCCGGTCGCGCAGGCCGCCCAGCAGCAGCGGCGTGACGATGGCGCCCGTCGCCATCAGCAGCACCAGCGACGCGCCACCGATCACCCCCGGCATGGACAGCGGCAGCGTCACGCGCCGGAAGGTCTGCCAGCGCGTGCCGCCCAGGATGCGGCTCGCTTCCTCGAGCCGCCGATCCTGCTGCAGCAGCGAGGACAGGATGGCGATGACCACGAAGGGCAGGAAGACATGCGTCAGGCCGATCAGCACCGCGGTCGGCGTGAACAGCATGCGGATCGGCGCGTCGATGAGGCCGAGGTCGCGCAGCGTCATGTTGACCACGCCGCGATTGCCCAGCAGCACCATCCAGCCGAAGGTGCGCACCACGATTGACACCAGCCAGGGCGAGATCACCAGGATCAGCCACAGGTTGCGATGCTTCGACCGCGCCAGGAACAGCGCCAGGGGATAGGCGAGCAGCACGCAGAAGAAGGTCGTCGCCGCCGAGATCCATACCGTCCGCCACAACACGCGCAGCGTGATCGGGTCGGAAAGCAGCTCGGCATAGAGGCCGATGCCACCGCGGGTGAAGGACCCCCAGATCAGCCCGCCGATCGCCACCGCGAAGGCGGCGATCAGCACCGCCATGGGCGCGAAGAGGGCGATGCGGCCGGCGCTCATGCGACAGGCACGCTGGCGGCGCGCGCGGGATCAAAACCGAACAGGGTGCGCGCGCCCGGCGACAGGTCGCCCACGGCGCCGCCATGCACCAGGGCGATCCAGGGCTCGGCCACGTCGTCCAGGCCGATGCGCAGCCGCGCATGCGGGCCGATATAGTCGATGCTCTCGACCACGCCTTCGCGGCGCGCAGGCAGCGAGGCGGCCGTCGTGCCGATCGCGCAATCCTCCGGCCGGATCACCAGCAGCGAGCGCGGCGGCGGCGCCACGCCGAAGCTGGCGAGCTGCGCGGCGTCGCGGATATTCGCCTCGCCCACGAAATCGGCCACGAAGCGCGAGGCCGGGCGCTGATAGAGGTCGCGCGGGCTGCCGACCTGCTCGAGCTTGCCATGGTTGAACACGGCGACCCGGTCGGCCATGGACAGGGCCTCCTCCTGGTCGTGCGTGACGAAGATGAAGGTGGTGCGCGTGCGCCGCTGCAGGGCCTTCAGCTCCTGCTGCAATTGCCGCCGCAGCTTGAGGTCGAGCGCGGAAAGCGGTTCGTCCAGCAGCAGCACCGCCGGTTCGAGCACCAGCGCACGGGCGAGTGCGACACGCTGCCGCTGCCCGCCCGAAAGCTGCTGGATGCGCCGCCCGGCCAGGGCGCCGAGTTCGACCAGCGCCAGCGCCTGCTCGACCTCCCGCGCGATCGCCTCCTTCGCGTGGCCACGCAGTTCCAGGCCGAAGGAGACATTCTGCGCGACCGACAGATGCGGGAAGAGCGCGAGGTTCTGGAACACCAACCCGACATCGCGCCGGTTCGGCGGCAGCTTGCCGAGTTCCGTGCCGTCCAGCGCCGCGCGCCCGGAATCCGCCGTCTCGAAGCCGGCGATGATGCGCAGCAGCGTGGTCTTGCCGCAGCCGCTGGGACCGAGGAAGGCGATGAACTCCCCTGCCTCGATGTCGAGATCCACGCCATCGACCGCGCGCAGCGCGCCGAAGGTCTTGGTGATGCGTTCCAGCTTCAGCCGGCCCTTGGTCGCAGCGCTTGACATGGCAGCCATGTCAGCGGGGATCGCTGAAAGGGGCAAGCAAAATTTTCACCGATTTAAAATCGGCGGAGAATTTTTCACGCTGATGATGGACCGTCGAGGACCGATTCCCGGGCGCCGAAGAACCCGCCGCCCCAGCGCCACCATGCCTCTGGCAAGTCGCGTGCCGCCGCCTCGGCGCGGTCCGGCGTCGCGAAAAGGGCGAAGCACGTCGCCCCCGACCCGCTCATCCGCGCCAGCAGACAGCCCGGCAGGCGTCGCAACGCGCCGAGCACCTCGGCGATGGGCGGGCACAGCGCGATGGCCGGCGCTTCGAGGTCGTTGCGCTGGGCCGTGAGGTCACGCAGGAAGGTTGCCGCATCCGGCCAGCGTGGCGACAGCGTCGCCGGCGCCGAAAAGGGACCGCTCCGCCGGCCGAACACGGCGGGCGTGGGCAGCGCGATCCGTGGATTGGCCAGCACTAGGCCAAGCGACGGGACCGGCGGGACGGGTGCCAGCACCTCCCCGATCCCCGACATCCGTACCGGCAGGCCATCGAGGCAGGAGGGCACATCCGCCCCGAGGGCCAGGGCCGTTCGCGCCAGCGCCTGCCGCCCGAGCCCGGTGCCCCAAAGCCGATCGAGCGCCCGCAAGGCGGCCGCCGCATCCGCGCTGCCGCCGCCGATGCCCGAGGCGACCGGCAGGCGCTTGGTCAGCCGCAATGCCGCTTCGGCCGGCTTCGAGGCCGCGGCTGCCAGGCCACGCGCCGCCCGCAGCACCAGATTATCCGCTTCGGCTGCGAGCGCACCGGCCTCCGGTCCGACGACCTCGAGGCTCAACGCCCCGGCCGGGGCCGCATGCAACTCGTCGCCGACGCCGGCGAAGACCACCAGGCTGTCGAGCGTGTGATAGCCATCCGCCCGGCGCCCGGTGACGTGAAGGAAAAGATTGACCTTCGCCGGGGCAGGCTCGGTGATGCCTGCGTTCAGCGACGATTCTCCGCCACCGGATTGGCGGGCAGGCCGCTGCGCAGCTTGGCCTCGATCTTCGGGCCCTCATCGCCCTCGGGCCCCAGGGCCAGGGCGCGGCGCCACTGGAACTGCGCTTCCCGCTGGCGGCCGGCCGACCAATAGGCGTCGCCCAGATGGTCGTTGATCACGCTGTTGCGCGGTTCGAGCTCGACGGCGCGCTCCAGCCAGCGGATCGCGCCCGGCATATCGCCCATCTTGAACAGGGCCCAGCCCAGGCTGTCCGCAATGTTGCCGTCCTGCGGGCGCAGCGCGACGGCACGTTCCAGCATGCGGCGCGCCTCGGTCAGGTGCTCGCCGCGCTCGACCCAGGTGTAGCCGAGATAGTTCAGCACATAGGGCTGTTCCGGGCTGAGCTCGAGGGCGCGGCGGAAATCCGCCTCGGCCGCCGGCCAGTCCCCGGCGCGTTCCAGCGCCACGCCGCGCGCATAGAACAGCGGCCAATGCGCGGCGGTGGGCGCCTGGACGCGGCGGATGGCCTCGGAATAGGCGCCGACCGCTTCGCCCCAACGCTGGCGGCTGCGCATCAGGTCGCCGAGCCGGGCATAGGGCTGGGAGGCCGCGGGAAAGGCCGCGGCGATGGCGTTCAACTGCGCGGCCGCTTCGTCCGGCCGGTCCAGCCGGTCGAGCAGCGACGCCTTGCGCAGCCCGGCAAGTCCGGCGAGCGGTTCGTCGGCCGGGATCTGGTTGAGCAGGCCGAGCGCCGATTCGTACTGCCGTTCATCGAGCAGCGCATCGGAGGCGAGTAGTAGGGCCGGCGTGAAGCCCGGGCGCAGCCGCAGGGACAGCCGCGTCAGCGCCAGCGAGAATTCCGCCGCCCCTTGCCCGCGCAACGACCCAGCCAGGGCGAGATAGGCCTCGGCCATGCCCTCGACCGGGGAGGAGACGGCCCGCGCCGTGAGCAGGCTGCGCTGCGCATCCGGGGAGGCCGCGAGCACCAGGTCGTCCTGCCCGCGCGCATAGGCATCGAGCAGCCGCTCGGCATCCTGTTCCCGCCCGCCGCGGATCAGGATGCCGCCGGCGATCTGCACGAGGCGCAGGGTCATGGGCTGGTTGTCGCCGATGGCGATGCGGGCGAAGCGCTCGGCCTCCCGCGGGCGCCCGGCCAGGTCCGCGATCAGCGCGGCATGCATCGCGTACAGCGTGCGCAGCCGGCCCGATTCCGATAGCGGCCGCAGCAGGGTCAGCGCGGCCTCGGTCTGGCCCTTGCCCTGCAGAGCCCAGGCCAGCAGCAGCGGCTGGAGGAGCTGCGCCACGCCCTGGCGCGGCAGGGTGCGGATGCGCTGTTCCGCCCGGTCCCAGCGCCCGGCCTGGGCGTCGGTGCCGGCGATCAGCATGGCCGCCAGCGTATTGTCGGGCAGGCGCCGCGCCAGCCGCACGGCCTCCGACCGGCCATCGAGCAATGTCGCGATGAAGGCGCGTTCCACCACCTCGGGCTGGTTCGGGTCGGCCTGCAGCACCGCCATCATCGCGTCCGCGGCGGTGCGGGTATCGGATTCCGACGTCGCGAAGCGGCCGGCGAGATAGGCCCCGAAGGCATTGCTCGGCGTCGGCGTGAAACCCGATCGCCCGCCGCTGCCATCGGCCGCCGCACAGGCGGAAAGCAGGGCAAAGGCGAGGAAGGTGAAACGACGCGGCGTACGGGATCGGATCATCCCGCCATCCTAGCCACGGCCGTTGTGCAGCGCCACGACCCTTCTCCCGCCCGCATCCCGCGGCCGCGAGGCATGCCGAACGGGCGGGACAAGCCGGCTGGCCCGGCGCCGCTTGCGGGGCTAGGGTGCGCGCCCGTCGCAATTCCGGAGGAATGCCGTCCATGTCCTATCCGAACACCCTGCTGCATGTGAACGGGGAGTGGCGCCCGGCCCGTTCCGGCAAGACCCTCGATGTCATCAACCCGGCTACCGAGGAAGTGATCGGCACCGTCGCCCATGCCGAGAAGGCCGACCTCGATGAGGCGCTGGCCGCGGCCGACAAGGGCTTCGCGGTGTGGAAGAAGGTGCCGGCCTTCGAACGCTACAAGCTGATGCGCAAGGCGGCCGAGATCTTCCGCCAGCGCGCCGACGAGACCGCCCGCCTGCTGACCCTCGAACAGGGCAAGCCCCTGCCCGAGGCCAAGGTGGAAGTCCTCGCCGCCGCCGACATCATCGACTGGTTCGCCGAGGAAGGCCGCCGCGCCTATGGCCGCGTCATCCCCGCGCGCGCCGATGGCGTCTACCAGCTCGTCATCCGGGAGCCGGTCGGCCCCGTCGCCGCCTTCACCCCCTGGAACTTCCCGATCAACCAGGTGGTGCGCAAGCTGTGCGGCGCCGTCACGACCGGCTGCTCGATCATCGTGAAGGCCCCGGAAGAGACCCCGGCCTCCCCGGCCGAGCTGATCCGCGCCTTCGTCGATGCCGGCATCCCCGCCGGCGTGGTGAACCTCGTCTACGGCGTGCCGGCCGAGATCTCGGAATACCTCATCGCGCATCCGGTGATCCGCAAGGTGACGTTCACCGGCTCGACGCCGGTGGGCAAGCTGCTGGCGGGCCTCGCGGGGCAGCACATGAAGCGCGTGACGATGGAGCTCGGCGGCCATGCGCCGGCGATCGTCTTCGACGATGCGGATCTCGACCTCGCGGCCAAGACGCTGGCCGCGGCGAAGTTCCGCAATGCGGGCCAGGTCTGCGTCTCCCCCACCCGCTTCCTGGTGCAGGAGAAGCTGTATGACGGCTTCGTCGAGAAGTTCGTCGCCCACACCAAGACGCTGAAGGTCGGCGACGGCATGGCGGAAGGGACCACCATGGGCCCGCTCGCCCATGACCGCCGCGTGCCCTGGATCGAAGGCCTGGTGCAGGACGCGCAGGCCAAGGGCGCCAAGGTGCACACCGGCGGGTCGCGCATCGGCAACAAGGGCTATTTCTACGAGCCGACGGTGATGACCGACGTGCCGCAGGACGCCCGCGCGATGAACGAGGAGCCCTTCGGCCCGATGGCCATGATCTCCCGCTTCAAGGACATCGACGATGTGGTGACGGAGGCGAACCGCCTGCCCTACGGCCTCGCCGCCTATGCCTTCACGCGCAGCGTCAAGACCGCGAACCAGCTCGCCAACCAGGTCGAGAGCGGGATGATGACGATCAACCATCTCGGCCTCGCGCTGCCGGAAGTGCCCTTCGGCGGCGTGAAGGATTCCGGCTACGGGTCCGAGGGCGGGTCCGAGGCGATCGAGGCCTATCTCAACACCAAGTTCGTCTCCCAGGCGAACCTGTAACCGGCATGGGGGGCGGCGACGCCCCCCATTCCATCTGAGGGGGGAACCGGGACGGGGCGCGACCCCCGCCCGAAGAACAGGGCATGCCGGAGCCGGCCTGGCGCAGCCTTTTCCGCGACCGAGACTTCCTGCGCCTGTGGCTGGCGGGGCTGTCGATCTTCGTCGTGCGCTGGCTGGAAATGCTCGCGATCGGCGTCTTCGCCTACAGCGCCACGCATTCCGCCCTCATCACCGCCATGCTGACCATGCTGCGCATCCTGCCCATGGGGCTGTTCGGCGCGCCGCTCGGCGCCATCGCCGAACGCATGGACCGCCGCAGCGTGCTGCTGGTCATGCTGGTGTCGCAGGTCGCGACCTCGGCGACGATCGCGGCGCTGGCGCTCGCGGATGCGGTGGCGGTCTGGCACCTGGCCGTGGCGTCCTTCCTGAACGGCGTGGGCTGGGCCACGGACAATCCGGTGCGCCGCGCCATGATGGGCCAGGTCGCCGGCCCGGCGCGAACCAGCCCCGCCATGTCGATCGACGTCGCCACCAGCAATGGCAGCCGGGTGCTGGGCCCCCTGCTGGGCGGCACGCTGCTCGCCGTGATCGGGCTGGATGGTGCCTTCCTGCTCAGCGTGGCGATCTACATCCCGGCCGTGATCGCGGTGCTGGGCCTCCCGCGCAGCGAGGCGAAGGCCCGCGCGACGGGCTCGGTGCTGCGCAGCATGGCCGAGGGCTTCGCCCTGGTGCGGCGGGAGAAGCGGCTGGTCGGCGCCCTGCTGGTCACGCTGATCTTCAACCTGTTCGGCTGGCCGTCGATCTCCATGATCCCGGTGATCGGCCAGGATCGGCTGGCACTGGGGCCAAGCGGCATCGGCGTGCTGGCGGGGATGGACGGGATCGGTGCCTTCCTTGGCGCCATCATCGTCGCCGTGGCGGCACGGCCGGAACAGTACAAGGCGATCTATCTCGGCGGGCTGTCGCTCTATTTCGCCATGATGCCGGTCTTCGCCTGGTCGAATGATCCGCTGAGCGCGGGCATCGCGCTGCTGCTCGCGGGCGTGGGCGGGGCCGGATTCGGCATCATGCAGCCGACGCTGATCCTGCTCGCCACGCCGGCCGAGATGCGCAGCCGCGTCATGGGGTTGCTGTCGGTCTGCATCGGTTTCGGGCCCATCGGTTTCCTGATCCTGGGCAGCCTGGCGGAAGCTTTCGGCGCGTCGGTCGCGACCGGGGCGACCGGCATGGCGGGGCTGGTCGTCCTGGCCCTGACGAGGCGATGGTGGGGTCCGATCTGACGGAGGGTATGGCCATGGAATTGTTGTTGCCGGCGGCACGCGAGATCGGTGTCCGGCTGAAAGCCCGGGGCGAGACGGTGGCGGTGGCGGAAAGCTCCGCCGGCGGGCTGATCGCCGCCTCGCTGCTCGCCGTGCCGGGGGCCTCGGCCTATTTCCTCGGCGGGGCTGTCGTCTACACGAAGCAGGCGCGCGGCGCGCTGCTCGGCATCACGGATGCCGAGATGGCGGGGCTGCGATCATCGTCGGAGCCCTACGCGCTACTGCTGGCGCGGACGGTGCGGGCCCGGATGGGCGCCGATTGGGGCTTCGCCGAGACCGGCGCGGCGGGGCCGTCGGGCAATCGCTACGGCGATGCGGCGGGGCATTCCTGCCTGGCGGTGGCCGGGCCGGTGGAGCGGGTCGTCACCCTCGAAACCGGCATGGCGGGGCGTGAAGCCAATATGCGCGAATTCGCCGCGGCCCTGTTCCGCCTGGCTGCCGAGGCCCTTGCATGATCCGCCCTTCCGCCCGACCCTGCGGCTGAACAGGCAAGGGACGGAGCGGTGGCGCAGTTCAAGGGAACCGAGAAATACGTCGCCTCGCGCGAGCTTGAGGTCGCGGTCAACGCCGCCGTGGCCCTTCAGCGCCCCCTGCTGGTCAAGGGCGAGCCCGGTACCGGCAAGACCGTGCTGGCACAGGAGATCGCCGCGGCGCTCGGCTATCCGCTGATCGAGTGGCACATCAAGTCGACCACCAAGGCGCAGCAGGGGCTGTACGAATACGATGCGGTGTCGCGGCTGCGCGACGGGCAGTTGGGCGATGCGCGTGTGCACGACATCGCCAACTACATCGTGCGCGGCAAGCTGTGGGATGCCTTCGCCTCCGACGAGCCGGTCGTCCTGCTGATCGACGAGATCGACAAGGCGGATATCGAGTTTCCCAACGACCTGCTGCTCGAACTCGATCGCATGCAGTTCTTCGTCTACGAGACGCGGGAGACGGTGGCGGCGCGGCAGCGCCCCGTGGTGATCATCACCTCGAACAATGAGAAGGAACTGCCGGACGCCTTCCTGCGCCGCTGCTTCTTCCACTACATCCGCTTCCCGGA
>JAYSDS010000161.1:0-12575 GCA_041914265.1 Roseomonas sp. | reverse complement strand
GCAAACCTCAACCTGGCGCCGGGCGCCACTGCCAGGATCGGCACCGAAACCCGCTTTTGCGCCCGAAGCATGTCGAGCGGGGGAAGCGCGACTGCGGCGCCCAACACCAAGTGCCTGCGGTCCAGGATGCCCAGCATCCTGGCGGGTGGAGGCTCGGAGGAGGGCAGAGCCCTCCTTCGATCTTCACCAGCGCAACCAGGTCCGTCATCAGCAAGGCCCTTGGCCTCTGCGGGAGGTTTGGCACGGCAGTGCTCCTCCAATTCCGCAGCGAAATAAGCCGGACCACCGAAAAGGCCATTTGTTATCGCGCGCCGCAGGTCGGTCTTTTATCCGGCGGGCATCACGCGCGGTCCCAGATCGGCGGGTCGCCGAAGGTCCGGCGCAGATGCGCGAGCAGAGCGCGCAGCTTGGCCGAGCTGCGCCCGCGTTCGGCATGCACCAGCACGATGAATTCCGGTTCCGGTTCCGCGCCCACATGGATCGGGACCAACCTTCCCGCCCGCAGCGCCTCCCCCGCGATGAAGGAGGGCAGCAGCGCGATGCCCAGCCCTGCCTCGGCCGCGTCGCGCATGACGTCGCCGTTGTTGACGCTGAGCGCCATCCGCGCGCGCACCAGTACCGGTCCTTCGGCTCCCACCAGGCGCCAATCCGCCACGCCGCGATGCGCGTAGAAGATGCCGCCATGGCCTTCCAGCTCGGCGAGGCTGCGTGGCGTGCCATGGCGCGCGAGATAGGCGGGCGAGGCGACGAGGCGACGTTGGCTCGTCGCGAGGCGTAGCGCGACCAGGCGGCTATCCTCCACCGGCCCATGGCGGATCGCCGCATCGTAGCCCTCGGCCGCGATATCGACCCGCCGGTCGTCGAGATCGAGCGCCAGCGCGATGCCCGGATGCGCGGCGAGGAAGGGATACAGCGCCGGGCCCAGATGCATCCGGCCGAAGGTGACCGGGGCGGACAGGCGCAGCGGCCCCGTCAGGCTGCCGCGCCGTTCGGCGAGTTCCGCCGCCGCATCCTCCACGTCCCGCACGATGCGGGCAGCGCGGTCGAGGAAAGCGATCCCATCCTCGGTCAGGGACAGCCGGCGCGTGGACCGGTGCAGCAGCACCGCGCCCAGGCTGCGTTCCAGCTCGGTCAGGCGCTCGCTGACGACCGATTTCGCCAGGCGCAGGCGGCGCGCGGCCTCGCTGATCGAACCGGCCTCGGCGACCTGCACGAAGGTGGCGATGGCGTCGAGCTTCAGCATCGTTCTGCTTTTCCGAATTTCAATTTCGGATTTTACAGTCTGCTCCGAACGATACGACATCGCCATTGTCTCGCCAGCCAGGTGTTCCGGGCTGGTATCAGGCCGGCCCGACGCCTCCAGGAGACCGACCATGTTCCGTTCCCTTCTCGGCGCGGCTGCCGCGCTGGCGATTGCCCTGCCCGCCGTGGCGGAGGTTCCCCCCTTTCCCGCTGGCTTCCGGACCCAGGAGATCCAGGCCGACGGCGCCACCATCCATGTCCGCATCGGCGGGCAGGGCCCCGCGGTGCTGATGATCCACGGCTATGGCGAGACGGGGGACATGTGGGCGCCGCTCGCCGCCGCCCTGGCCGCCGACCACACCGTGATCGCGCCCGACCTGCGCGGCATGGGGCTCTCCTCGAAGCCGGAGGGCGGCTACGACAAGCGTACCCAGGGCGGCGACATGGCGCGGGTGCTCGATGCGCTCGGCATCGCGCGCGCGGACCTTGTCACCCACGACATCGGCAACATGGTCGGCTACGCCTTCGCCGCGCAGTACCCCGAACGCGTGACCCGCTTCGTGCTGATGGATGCGCCGATCCCCGGCGTCGGCCCGTGGGATGAGATCCTGAAGAGCCCGCTGCTGTGGCACTTCCGCTTCGGCGGGCCGGACATGGAGCGCCTGGTGGCGGGGCGGGAGCGCATCTACCTCGATCGCTTCTGGAACGATTTCTCGGCCGATCCGGCGCGGTTCGACGAGGCGTCCCGGGAGCACTATGCCCGGCTCTATGCCCTGCCCGGGGCGATGCGCGCCGGCTTCGCCCAGTTCCTCGCCTTCGACCAGGATGCGGTGGACAACCGCGCCTTCCTCGCTCGCGGGCCGCTCACCATGCCGGTGCTGGCAATCGGCGGGGCGGCGTCGCTGGGCCCGGTGATGGAGGCGGTCGCGCGCGGCGCGGCGACCAATGTAGAAGTCGTCATCATCCCCGCTTCGGGCCATTGGCTGATGGAAGAGCAGCCCGAGGCGACTGTCGCCGCCATCCGCGCCTTCCTCACTCGTCACTGACCGGGCGGCCTCGTCCGGGAGGGACCATGCTCACCCTGTTCCTCGCCCCCGGCGCCAGTTCCATGGCGCCGCACATCATGCTGCACGAGGTCGGCGCGACCTTCGACATCCGCCCGCTCTCCTTCAAGCGGCGCGAGCATCGCCACCCCGCCTTTCTGGCGCTGAACCCCGAGGGCAAGGTGCCGGTGCTGCTGGTGGATGGCAGGCCGCTGACCGAGGTGGCGGGCATCCTCTTCTACCTGGCCCGGCGCTTTCCCGCGGCGGGCCTGCTGCCGGCGGGCGATGCGGCGGCCGAGGCGCAGGTCGTCTCCTGGATGTCCTTCCTCGCCGCGACGGTGCATCCGGCGCGCCGGCAGGGCGTCGACCACGCCCGCGCGGCCTGGGCGCTGGCGGAGGCCCGTCTCGCCGGCGCCGCCTGGGCGGTGGGTGGGGCGATGACGATCGCCGACATCCACCTCTTCCGACTGTTCTGGCGCTTCCGCGGCTCGGCTGGCCCGGCCGCGGACGACTTCCCCGCCCTGCGGGACCACCATGACCGCATGATGGCGCGCCCGGCGGTGCGCCGGACCTGCGAGATCGAAGCCGCGATCGGCTACGAACTGCCGGCCTGACGGGCCAGCAGTGCGCGGGCCAGCGTGTCGAATTCCGCGACGGTGAGCGTTTCCGCCCGGCGCGATCCCTCGATCCCGGCGGCGGCCAGCAGGCCTTCGGCGTCACCCAGCGACTTCAGCGCCCCGCGCAGCATCTTCCGCCGCTGGCCGAAGGCCGCCGCCGTCATGCGTTCCATGCAGGCGAAGAGTGCCGGGCCGGGGTCCTCGGGCTTTGGCGTGAAGCCGACCACGGCCGACCACACCTTGGGCGGCGGGCTGAAGGCACCCGGGGGCAGGCGCATCAGCAACTCGCAACGGCAGCGCCACTGGGACAGCACCGACAGCCGGCCATAGGCCGCCGTGTCCGGCGCGGCGGTGATGCGCTCGGCGACTTCCTGCTGGAACATCAGGGTCATGCCCTCGATGTCCGCGGCCTGGCGCAGCCAGCCGACGAGCAGCGGCGAGCCGACATTGTAGGGCAGGTTGGCGATGACCCGGCGCGGCGTGGGCGCCAGGGCTGTCACGTCCACCTTGAGTGCATCGGCCTCGATCACCGTCAGCCGGCCGGGATGCGCAACGGCGAGTTCCTGCTGCAAGGCCACCGCCCGGCGGTCGAGTTCCACCGCCACCACCTGCTCGGCCGGGGTCGCCAGCAGGGCGCGGGTCAGGCCTCCCGGGCCGGGCCCGATCTCGATGACGTGCCGGCCGGCGAGGTCGCCCGCCAGCGCGGCGATGCGCCCACAGACGGAGGGATCGAGCAGGAAGTGCTGGCCGAGCGACTTGCGCGCATCGAGGCCGTGGCGCGCGATCGCCTCGCGCAGGGTGATGTCGCTCATATGGCGCGGGAGGCCCCTGGAACCCGTTGTCTGGCGCCCGGCATCGCCATCGGAACCAATGCCGAAACCAGCTCTGGCGCCCGGCAAGGGCCGTGACGATGCACCGTGCCCTTCATGCCCGATGCCAGAAGGAGGTTTCCAAAGGCCTTTCGGCCTTTGGCGGGGTGAGGTCCGGAGAGGGACGGCGCCCCTCTCTGGCTATCCCCGCTCACCCCCGCCGCGGCGCCGGCCGCTGCGGCGCCGGGTTGGTCGCGGCGGGCGTCGGCGTCTGCGCATGGTTGCGGATGTCGATCTGTGCCCGCCGCTGCAGGTCGCGCAGCACCTGCCGCGAGATCAGTTCGACCCTTTCGCGGATCAGCCTGTCGCGCGCCTGGTCGGCCGTGACCTCGGCGAGGTTGCGCGTCTCCCGCGCGCAGACCACCAGCACCAGCACCCCGTCCGGCGCGATGATGGGCTGGGACGGGCGGCCGAGCGGCAGGGTGCCGAGCAGTTCGCGCAGTTCCGGCGGGTTGACGTTGTCGAGGCGCACCTGGCCGGGATCGTTCACGCGCGCGCCGTCGCGGCTCGCGGCGTCGAGCGCCTCGCAGGAGCGCGCATTTTCCGAAAGCTGCTGGGCGCGTTCGACCTGGCGGATCTGTTGCGAGGTCGGCGCGGCCGGGTTCACCTGGCCTTCGAAGGGGTAGGTGGCCTGCCGCACCGTCAGCATCGTCGCCATGTCGCGCCCCGCGAGGCGCTTCTGCCGCAGCATGACGATGACGTAGCCGCCCGGCACGCGGATCGGGTTCGAGATGGCGCCTTCGGGCATCTGGCGCACGATCGCCGCCACCTCGGGGTCGAGCCGTTCGGCCGAGGTCCAGCCGATATCGCCGCCGAGCATGGCGGTCTGCGCCTGGCTGAACTGGGTCGCGACCATCGTGAAGGGCGCGCCCTGGCGTAGCCGGGCGATGATGTCGGCGGTGAAGCGCTGGACTTCGGCGTCCTGCCCCGGATTGCCTACCGGGATGAAGATCTCCGAAACCATGTATTCCGGCTGGCCGGTGCGCGCCTGATAGGCCGCGAGGTATTCGTCCACCGCCGCCTGGCTGATCTGCGCCTGGTCGCCGAGCAGGCCGCGCAGCAGGCGGTTCCAGCCGATCTGGGCGCGGATCTGGTCGTAGAGCACGCGCGGGTCGATGCCGCCGCGGCGCAGGCTCTCCCGCAGGCCGCCGGATGGCAGGCCGTTGCGCGCCTCGATGTCGCCCACGGCGCTGGCGATGTCCTGGTCGGTCACCGGAATGCGCCGGCGGGCGACTTCCTGCGTGCGCAGGCGCTCGTCGACCAGCAGGCGCAGGATCTGGTCGTTGGCGCGCCCGGCCGATTCGGTGGTGATGCCGGCGGACAGGGCCAGCAACCGGCGACGGCTATCGACCTCCTGCTGGGTAATGACGTCGCCATTCACCACCGCGGCGATGCGGTTGGTCTGGGCGGGCGCCGGGCCGGTGAAGGCCAGCAGGGCGGCCAGCGCGGCGGCGGCGAGCGTGGGCAGGCGCCCGGAGAGGGTGTGCGTCGCGACGGTCATGACAGGGCCTACATAGTCGCTGGGGAAGGCAGGGACCAGCCTGCCGGGGCACCGGGTGCCGCCCGATCCCGGGGATCGCGACGCCGCGGGGCGCGGGCGTCGCCACGATCCGTCGCGTCCTGCCTGCGGTGCATGCTCTGCGGGAATGCCACGGTCAGATGGCCCGGAACCCGACATCGCCGATGGTCTTGAGCCCGATGCGGAACAGCAGGATCGTGTTCGCCGGATAGAGGCTGCCGGTCGAGGAATCCTCGGCGAAGCGCTTGAGGAAGCGGGCCTCGAGCAGGAAGCACTCATCCTCGTAGCCGGCCGAGGCGGTGATCACTACCGGGCGCTGCAGCTCGATGTCGTAGCGGGCGAAGGCGCTGAAGCGCCAATGGCCGATCTGCTGGTTGATGCCGGCGGCGACCTCATTGCGCGGCTGGACCGGGCTCAGGAAGGGCTCGGCCGGCGTGTAGAGGTACCCGCCGGTCAGCGAGGTCCGGGTGTTGAACGACACGGTCGTCGACAGGTCGAGGAACTGCACCGACGCGTCTTCCTGGGCGAAGCGCCCACGGCCCAGGAACTCCAGCCAGTTCACCGGCATCAGCCGGGCGCGCGCGACATAGTCCGAGGCCCGGTTCACCAGACCGCTGTTGGAATAGAAGGGCCCGCCATCGTTCTGGATACGATAGGAGGCGCCGGCGAGGCCTTCCAGCACGCCGCCATTAGGGAAGTACCAAGCGCCGCGCAGCGCATAGTCCACGCGGGTGCTGCCCTCCTGCCGGTCGCGGCCGTAGAAGCGGTTCAGGCTGAACAGGTTGGCGTCGGTGAATTCGAAGTCGATCGAATCCTCGTTCGGCACCGAGGATTGGCTGCCGGTCATCGGCCCGCCCACGAACTGGACGCGCGGTTCGATCAGGTGCTGGCCGTATTCGCCGGCCGAGCGGACGAAGGGCATGCGCCAATCCACCGCGGCGCGGATGTTCCCGGTCGCGAGCCCCCCGTTGTTGGCGGTCGTCGAATAGTTCGGCGCCAGGGCGAGGTCGGTGTAGTTGTAGGCCTGCAGGTCGGACTGGGCCCGCAGCGCCCACATGCCGCCGAGATTGTCGGTGTAGGGCAGCTCATAGGACAGTCGCGACGCGACGCGCTGGGTGCTCGTCCCGGCATCGCGGAAGACCGCGAAGTTCCAGGTGTCGATGGTGAAGGTCCCGCCCAGGCTGTCCGTCGGCGCGCGCCAATCGGCATAGACATTCGGCAGGACGTAGGGGATCAGGCTGTTGTTGTCGGTCGAGCGCAGGCCCTGATAGGCGCGCGCATCGATGCGGGCGAAGGCATCCGTCCCCCAGAAGCCCTCGGCATAGCCCGACTGGTTCAGCAGGCGGCGCGCGCCGTAGCGATAGATGCGGAGGTAGTCCTCGCTGGTCGCCCAGTTGTAGTCGAAGCCGGCGCGCCAATTCTCGTCGATGGAGAAGCGGCCGCGGGAGAAGATATGCCCGGCCATGCCCTCCGGCGTGTTCTGGTCGCCGTTGAGGTAGCCGACCGAACCTTCGGCCGAGATCTCGCCGAAGTTGAAGCGGCGCCGGTATTCGAGGCCGAGATTCGGCGCCGCGCTGGTCGCGATCTGCGGGCGCAGCACCAGGTCCTGGCTTTCGTCGATCGCCCAGTAGTAGGGCGTCTCGACGAAGCCGCCGAGGAAGTTGGTGATGCCGAAGGTCGGGCTCAGGAAGCCCGACTGCCGCGGCGCCGAGCCCGCCGGATGCTGCAGATACGGCGTCCAGAACATCGGAATGCCGCCGAATTCGACGACGGCATCGCGATAGCGCGCCTGGCGCCCCTGCTGGTCCAGCGTCGCGGTGCGCGCGCGCAACTGCCACAGCGGCGGCGCGAGAGGATCGGACTGGCAGAGGTCGCAGGCCGAATAGACGACGCGGGAGAGGTCGAAGAAGCTGCCGTCCGTGCGCCGCGCCCCGGCCGCGGCGACGCGCCCATTCTGCGCCAGCAACCCGCGCAGGCCTTCCAGCACGCCGTCCTTGAACTCGTTGCGGAGCTCGACGCTCTCCGCGAAGACGACCTGGCCGTCCGCCTCGATGAGCTGGACGTTGCCGCGCGCGGTGGCGACGCCGGTGTTGCGGTCATAGGTGAATTCGTCCGCGCGCAGGACGCGGTTGCCCTGCCAGGCCTCGACATGGCCGCGGGCGACGACCAGGGCGCGGTTCTGGTCGTATTCGACCTCGTCGGCCGTGAAGGTGATGGGCTGGTCCTGGGCGGGCGGCGCGCCGGGGGTGGTGACGGCCGGTGCCGCGGGCGCGGCGGGCGTCGCCGCCTGTCCCGGCAGCAGCGGGGCGATGTTCTGCGGGGTGGAGATGGGCGGCGTCGCGCTGGCCTGCGCCAGCGCCGGCCCGGTCGCAGCCAGTGAGAACAGCGCCCCCAGCCCGGCCAGCGTCTTCGGCATCCCGGTCATGGTTCCTTACCCGTCCTCGAGGTGCAGCAGGAGAGCGGTGGCGAGCAGGAAGCCGGCCCCCGCGGGTGCCCAGGCGGCGAAGATGACCGGCAGGGTGCCGGCCTCCCCGAATTCCGCCGTCACCTTGTCGATCACGAACAGCGCGAAGCCGGCCGCCACGCCGCCCCCGATCATCTGCGCCACCCCGCCGCGGCGGGAGGAACGCATGGAAAACCCGGCCGCCAGCAGCGCCATGGCGGCCGCGAGCAGCGGCAGGGCGAGCAGCGACTGGAACTGCAACTGGTGGCGCACCGCCGAGAAGCCCGCATTCTCCAGCACCTGGATGAAGTCCGGCAGCGCCCAGAAGGACAGCGTGTCGGGGCTGGCGAAGGAATCCTGGATGCGGGCCGGCGTCAGCTCCGTCGGCAGCTCGATCCGCCGCGCGGGGGAGGGCATGCGGTCCGACCCGAAGGTCACCGCATCGGTGATCACCCAGCGCCCGGGCTCCAGCACGGCCGACGGCGCCTCGACGCGGGCGAGCGGCTGGTCCTCGGCCGACAGGCGCCAGATGGTGATCTCGTCGAGGCGGAAGGCCTCGCCCGGACGCAGGTTGCCGATCGGCACGGGGCGGCCCGAGAGGATCGCCACACCTTGCGGCTCCAGCCCCGGATCGGCCTGGCGCAGCCACAGCCGGCCGCCGGCGAGCGCCGTGATGCCCGAGGTGTTGCGCAGATACTGGGCGTCGAGCCGTTCCGCCCGCGCCAGCATCGCCGAGGAGAGCGGCGAGATGATCGTGGTCGCCGTGACGCCGAGCAGCACCGCGACCGCGACCGGCCCGGTGAGGAACCCCCAGGCCGAGATGCCCGCCGCCCGCGCCACGATCAGTTCCGAGGAGCGGGTCAGCCGCCAGAAGGCCGCGATGCCGCCGAGCAGGATGGCGAAGGGCAGGATCTGCATCGCCATGAAGGGCAGGCGCAGGGCGGCGATCTCGCTGACCAGGCCGAAGGTCGCATCCTGGCGGGTCGCGGCGCGGCGCAGCAACTCGATCAGATCGAACAGCGCCACCAGCGCGGCGAGCGCGGCCAGCATCGCGACCGTCATGGCCGCGAAGCGTCGCGAGACATAGAGCGTGAGCGTTCGTGCGATCGTCATGCTTCGGCCGGCATGGGTGGCCGGGCCGGCTTGGGCCAGCCCGGGGCCCCGAGCATCCACCACAGCGCGATGGCGCCCGGCAGCAGCGCCTGGATCCAGACCAGCGGCACCCAGACATTGTCGCGCGCGGCAAGGTTGCCGCCGGTCAGGCCGAAGGCGAGCAGCCCCACCACCATCCCGATGCCGACCGCGATGCGCGCGCCCCCGCCGTGGCGCCGGAACTCCCCGGTCAGGGCGACGGCCAGCGCGACCAGGGCGAAGGAGAGCGTGGTGAAGGGGCCGGACAGGCGCTGATGCGCCTCGGCATAGAAGCGGCGGATCTCGCGGTCGCGCAGGCCCTCGGCCGGGTCGGGGCTCAGCAGTTCCTCGACCGAGCGTTCGCGCGAATCGCGCGTGCGCGCTTCCTCCCCGCGCGTCGCGCGGGCGAGGTCGATGCTGTTCTCGGAGAAGGAGAGGAGGTTCAGCCGCAGCGGCGGCGTGCCCGGCGCGGCGTTGGCCGGCGCCTTCTCCACCTGCTGGCGCACCCCGCTCAGCAGCGTGACGCGCGGCCCGGTCGGGGTGGTGGTGATGCGCCCGCGCTCGGCGAGGATGGTCACCGGCGCGCCGTCCCCGCGCGAATCATGCACCAGGATGCCGCGCAGCGTGCCATCCGGGTCGCGGTAGCGCGCATAGACCGTGAGGTCGTTGCCGACCTGGGAGAAGACGCCTTCCTGCAGCAGCACGCCGACGAGCTGGTTGCGGATCTCGAATTGCCATTGCCGGAAGGCGGTGTGGGAGAGCGGCACGAGCCACAGGTTCAGCAGCATGCACAACCCGGTCGCGACCACCGCCAGCAGCACCGCCGGCCGCGCGAGCCGCCATTGCGACAGGCCGGCCGCGCGCATCACCACCAGTTCCCGGTCGCTGGCGAGGCGCACATAGACGAAGAGCACCACGACGAAGGTCGTGATGGGCAGGATGACCGCAAAGAAGGACGGCAGCATCAGGCTGGTCAGCTCGATGAACACGACCATCGACAGGCCGCGGTCGAGCACCAGCTCGATGAAGCGCAGCGACTGCGTCAGCCAGACAAGCGCCGCCAGGCCCACCGTGACGGCGATGAGCGCGATGGCCAACTGGCGGAAGAGGTAACGGTCGATGCGGGTCATGAAGGCTGCGGCAACCTAGAGGTTTGTCCCCCGCGCCGGAAGCCTCGCAGGGGTGCGTAACATCACGGCGCCGTGTGGTTGGCCCGCCGCCGTGTCAGCCAGATGAGCGTGCCGGCGAGTCCCGCAAGATCCTCGACAAGCTTCGTTCCACGCAGCGTCAGCGCATGGCCGATCGCCTTTCCCCCATGCCGCAGCAGGCGTTGCCCGGCATCCGCATGCCCATGCCGGGCGGCGAAGACCTGGCGCGACAGCGCCATGTGGAAGGCCTTGCGCCACCGGATGCGCAGCGACGGCGGGGAGGAAGTGCCGCCCGCATGTTCAACCAGGGCGTCCGGCACCAGCACGACGTCCTGGCCGCGGGCGCGGGCTTCGGCGCAGATCGCGTCGTCCTCGTAGAAAAGGAAGAGCGATTCGTCGAAGCGCAGCCCCCCGCCCGGACGGAGCAGCATTGCGGCGCCGGAGACGAAATCGAAGCAGGTCGGACCCTGGGGCCAGGGTTCCGCGTCGCGGCGGCGTGGCAGGGCCTGGCGGCGACGGCGCGTGGTGTCGAAAGACCGCACGCGCCGCCCGTCCCGCCCGATGATGGTGGGGGCGAGGATGCCGGCCCGCGGGAAGCGTTCCGCCGCCGCGACCAGCGCGTCCAGCGCGCCGGGCGCGAGGCGCGCATCGGGGTTCAGCAGCAGCGCGAATTCGGTCGTCGCAGCATCGAGCCCCGCATTGCAGCCGGCGCCGAAGCCGCGATTCCCGGCGTTGCGGATCACGCGCGCGGCGGGGCGCGTCGCCGCGACGGCATCGGGCGTCCCGTCGCGCGAGGCATTGTCCACCACGACCAGCGCGACCGCCTCCGGCAGGGCGGCCAGGAAGCCCTCGATCGCGTCGCGGCTGTCATGGGTGACGGTGACGACCGTCACCCGGCCGGCGGCGTTCAGGGCAGGACCTTGCCCGGATTCATGATCCCCTGGGGGTCGAGCGCCGCCTTGATTCGCTGCATCGCATCGAGCTCCGCCCCACCGCGCCAGGACTCCATCATGTCGGTCTTGAGCCGGCCGATCCCGTGCTCGGCGGAGAAGGAGCCGTCGAGGTCGCGGACCACCTCGTTCACTGTGTCCATGATGTCGTGGCTGCGGGCGAGGAATTCCGCGCCGTCCATCTCCACCGGCTGTTCGAGGTTCATGTGGATGTTGCCGTCGCCCATGTGCCCGAAGGGCACCGGGCGCGTGCCGGGGATCAGCGCGACGCAGGCGGCCGAGGCGCGGCGGATCAGCTCCGGCACCTTGGACACCGGCACCGAGACGTCGTTCTTCACCGACGCGCCTTCCTTGCGCTGCGCCTCGGGGTGTTCCTCGCGGATGCGCCAGATGGCCTGGCGCTTCGCCTCATTGCCGCCGATCACGGCGTCGAGCACCTCGCCTTCCTCCATCGCGGCACCGAGCACCTGCTCGGCGAGTCCCTGCAGGTCGGCATCCGCGCGGGTCGAGGCGAGATCGACCAGGATGTAGTGATCGGCGCGATCGGCGACCGGTAGGCTCACGCCGGGGATGTGCTTCACGGCGAAATCGACGCCGACACCCGACATGTACTCGAAGGCGCGGATTGCCGTCTCGTCCACCGCGCGGAAACGCTGGAAGACGGCGAGCGCCGCATCCTCGTCGCGCACCGAGCAGAACAGCACCTCATTCGCGCGCGGCTGGGCGTACAGGCGCAGCGTCGCGGCGGTGACGATGCCAAGCGTGCCCTCCGCACCCACGAAGAGGTGGCGCAGCGCATAGCCGGTATTGTCCTTGCGCAGCCGGCGCAGCCCGTTCCAGACCTGCCCGTCCGGCAGCACGACCTCGAGCCCCAGCATCAGCTCCCGCGCATTGCCGTAGCGCACCGTGGTGTTGCCGCCGGCATTGGTGGACAACACGCCGCCGATCGTCGCGGTGCCCTCGGCCCCGAGCGAGAGCGGAAACAGGCAGCCGGCATCGGCGGCCGCGTCCTGCGCGGTCTTGAGCACCACGCCGGCCTCGGCCGTCATGGTCATGTCCACGGGGTCGATGGCGCGGATGCGGTTCAGGCGTGCCAGCGAGAGCACGACCGAGCGGCCATCCTCGGTCGGCGTGGCGCCGCCGACCATCGAGGTGTTGCCCCCCTGCGGCACGATCGGCACGCCCGCCTGGGCGCAGATCCGCACGCAGGCCGCGACCTCCTCGGTGCTGGCCGGGCGCAGCACCGCCATGGCCTGGCCCTGGTAAAGGCTGCGCCAGTCCGACAGCGCCGGAGCGATGTCGGCCGGATCGGTCAGCACGCCGGCAGGGCCGAGAAGAGCGCGGAACTCGGCCAGCAGGCCGTCGGTCGGAAGCGTATCAGGCATGGGTCGGAGAAAACGCCGGCCGGCCGGCCGGGTCAATCACCCAGGGAACGGGGCTTCGGCGGTGGGCGGCGATCGGTCGGGGCGGCGGTGCCTGGAGGTAGTCACGGCGCCTCTCCAAATCTCAGCCCAGCAAAGGCTGTAGGGGCTTTCCTGACGATGGACTTGGTTGCGCGGGTGAAGATCGAAGGAGGGCTCTGCCCTCCTCCGAGCCTCCTCCCGCCAGGATGC
>JAYSDS010000160.1:7244-12679 GCA_041914265.1 Roseomonas sp. | reverse complement strand
CTCCAAACCACCCCGCCAAATGATTGTATCATTTGGAAAGCCGGCTTTTGGTGCCAGGCAGGACTGGCGGTCCCGCCCCCTCAACGCGTTTCGTGCACGGAGGCGGGTTTCGGCGCTTGTCCTGGTCGTGGTGCCAGGCGCCAGGTGATGGTTTCCGAAGGCCGCGGGCCTATGCGGGTACCCATTCACATTGCGGAGCAATGCGAATGGGTACCCGGGGTGGGGTGAGCCAGAGAGCAGCAAGTCTCGCGGCCCTCACCGGCCAGGACACAGAGCCGTCGGCATAAGGAGCGGCCTGCCTTCGGCGCAGCTCGCCCGCTGCGCTACTGCAGGCGGAGCGTCGTGCCCGGCATTGCCCCTGGCCGCAGCCGGCACAGCGCCGTCACCGCATCGGCGCGGGGCGCGATCGCGATTTCCGATGGCTCGCAGCTCCCGCGCCCGAGCTCGTCGAGGCGACGCTCCACGCCGAAGAGTTCCCGCAACTGCCCGTCCGGCGCGATGTCGTGGAAGGTGTAGGAGACAGCGCAGCACCCGTTGCGCCCGAGCGACACCAGACGCCCCGCCGCATCGCGCGAGAAGCTGAGGCCGCTGATCTCTCCCGCCCGGCGGAAGCGCGCGCGGCCCGGCTCCATGACCCACAGGTCCCAGGCGGTGTTCGCGTTGCCGCCGATCACCGGCACCCAGAG
The DNA here is from genome assembly GCA_041914265.1 of Roseomonas sp. Taxonomy (GTDB): domain Bacteria; phylum Pseudomonadota; class Alphaproteobacteria; order Acetobacterales; family Acetobacteraceae; genus Neoroseomonas. The sequence goes on along the minus strand of JAYSDS010000160.1, from coordinate 11,993 downwards.
ATCAGGCGCGCCATCGCCATTGACGTCGGCAAGGCCCGGTCTCGTCTCGGGCAGGTCGGTCTGCACTTCGATGCGCTGGCTGGGCACGCCACCTTCCAGCACGTCGATGATCCAGTGCTCGGCCGTGGAATGCGCGCGCAGTTCCAGCGGCGTGCCGCCGGGGCGCGTGGCGCGCAGCGTGGTGCGGGCTGCCTCGGCTGGGATCGCGAAGGCCAACAGCATGGCGAGGAGCGCGCGTCTCATCGGCCGTGCCGCCGCAGCACGTCCCGCAGCGCATCGAGGTCGATGGCATGGCCGGTGGCGCGGCGGCCGGTGCGGCCGTCCCGCCCCATGATGGTCGTCGCCATGGTCAGGGCGTTGAGCACGGCTTCCTCGACAGCCTCTGCCACGGCGACGAAAAGCGGCGACATCCGATCATTGGGCCAGTCTGCGATGATCGCCTGCTGCGCGCGGCGTTCCGGATCACGCCGCGCGCCGGGATGGGTGGAAAAGGCGATGGCGTAGTCGCCGGACCCGTCGCTGAAGGCCGCCCCGGTCCGCGCCAGCCCCGCCATGGCGCGCGTCGCGACCCGCGTGAGGTTGCGGTCCGACAGCGGCGCATCGGTGGCGATGACGATCATCACCGAACCGTCCGCATCGCCGCGGTCGGTGTGCTCCTTAAGATACCACTTGCCCAGCTCGCGCCCGACCGGGATCCCGTCCATGGTCAGCACGCCGCCGTAATTCGCCTGCACCAGCGCGGCGATGGTCCAGCCGCCAAGGGCCTCGGGCAGGAGGCGCGACGCGGTGCCGATGCCGCCCTTCCAGCCAAAGGCCATGGTGCCGGTGCCGGCCCCGACGCAGCCTTCCGCGACAGGGCCGGTCGTCGCCTGGTCCAGCGCGGCAAGGACATGCGCCGCCGTCACGCCGCGGCTGCGGATATCGTTCAGGCGGCCGTCATTGGTCTCGCCCACCACGGCGTTGACCGAAACGGCATCGGGGTTGCGGGCGAGGGTCCAGTCCACCAGCGCCTCGACCGCGCGGCCGACCGCGAGGGTGTTGGTCAGCAGGATGGGCGTTTCGAGCTCGCCGAGTTCGGCAAGCTGCGTCGCCCCCGCCAGCTTCCCAAAGCCGTTGATGACGGCGAGCCCCGCCGGCACGCGCTCCGCGAAGGGATTGCCGCCGTGCGGGATGATGGCGGTGACGCCGGTGCGGGTGGCCTCGCCCTCGATCAGCGTGACATGGCCGACGGCGACGCCCGCCACATCCGTGATGGCGTTATGGGCGCCGGGGCGGAAGATGCCGGGGGCGAGCCCAAGCTCGCGCGCCCGGCAGCGCGCCGTCACGCCGCGACGCCGTGGGTCAGCGTCTCGCGCACGGCGGCCAGCGCCTCGGCCGCCTTGGCCGCGTCCGGGCCGCCGGCCTGGGCCATGTCAGGGCGGCCACCGCCGCCCTTGCCGCCCACCGCCGCGCTCGCCGCGCGCACCAGGGCGACGGCATCGGCCTTGCCCTTCGCGGCCTCCCCGGTCGCGACGACGATGGAAGCCTTCCCCTCGGCGGTGGAGACCAGGGCGACGACATCCGCCGTGCCGCCCTTGAGGATCGCTTCCGCCAGGCCCTTGAGGTCGCGTGCGGGCACTTCGCCGAGATCGCGCAGCGCCACGCGCAGCCCGGCCACCTGCTCCACTTCCGCGCCGCCACCGCCGGTGGCGAGCTTCTTGCGGAGCTCCGCGACCTCGCGTTCCAGCTTGCGGCGTTCCTCGACCAGGGTGCTGATGCGCGAGGCCAGTTCGCCAGGCTGCACCTTCAGCACGGCGGCAGCCGCCTGCAGGCTCTCCTGCATGCCGGCGACCAGACCCAGCGCGGCCTCGCCGGTGACAGCTTCCACACGCCGCACCCCGGCGCTCACGGCGCCTTCGGAGACGATCTTGAACAGGCCGATATCGCCCGTGCGGCGCACATGCGTGCCGCCGCAGAGTTCCAGCGAATAGACGCCGTGCTTCTCGACGGCGGCGGCATCGTGGCCCATGCCGACGACGCGGACCTCATCGCCATACTTCTCGCCGAACAGGGCCATGGCACCCGCTTCCACGGCGGCTTCCGGCGTCATCAGGCGCGTCGTGACCTCGGCATTCTCACGGATGCGGGCATTGACCTCCGCCTCCACCCATTCGAGGTCCTCCTCGGTCATCGGCGTCGGCTGGGACACGTCGAAGCGCAGCCGGTCCGGCGCGTTCAACGAGCCCTTCTGCGCGACATGCGTGCCGAGCCGGCGGCGCAGCGCCTCATGCAGCAGGTGCGTCGCGGAGTGGTGCGAGCGGATCTTCGACCGGCGGGCATGATCCACCTCGGCTGTCACGCCGAGGCCCAGCTTCGCCTCGCCGGCGACCACCGTGCCGATATGGACATACAGCCCGTGCAGCTTCTTCTGCGTGTCGCGGATCTTGATCCGGCAGGCATCGCCCGCTTGGATGATGCCCGTGTCGCCCACCTGGCCACCGGATTCCGCGTAGAACGGCGTCTGGTTCAGCAGCACCGCGACCTCGCTGCCCACGGGCGCGCTGTCCACCGGCTTGCCGTCCTGGACGATGGCGACGATCTCGCCCTCCGCGGTCTCGGTCGTGTAGCCCAGGAATTCCGTGGCGCCGACCTTCTCCTTGAGGTCGAACCACACGCTCTCGGTCGCGGCTTCGCCCGACCCGGCCCAGGCAGCGCGAGCGCGCTTGCGCTGTTCGGCCATCGCCGCGTTGAAGCCTTCGACATCCACCGGGCGACCCTCCGCGCGCAGCGCGTCCTGCGTCAGGTCGAGGGGGAAGCCATAGGTGTCATAGAGACGGAAGGCAACGTCGCCCGGCAGCGTCTGCTTGTCGCCGAGCTTGCCCGTCTCCTCCGCCAGCAGCCCCAGGCCGCGTTCCAGCAGGGAGCGGAAGCGCGTTTCCTCCAGGCGCAGGGTCTCGCTGATCAGCGCCTCGGCGCGCACCAGTTCCGGATAGGCGGCACCCATCTGGCGCACCAGCGCCGGCAGCAGGCGGTGCATCAGCGGCTCGCGGGAGCCCATCATGTGGGCGTGGCGCATCGCGCGGCGCAGGATGCGGCGCAGGACATAGCCGCGGCCTTCATTGGACGGCAGCACGCCATCCGCGATCAGGAAGGCGCCGGCGCGCAGATGGTCGGCGACAACGCGGTGGCTGATGCGGAAGGGGCCGTCCGGTTCCTGCCCCGTGGCTTCCGCCGAAGCCAGGATCAGCGCACGCAGCGTGTCCGTGTCGTAGTTGTCGTGCTTGCCCTGCAGAATCGCCGCGAAGCGTTCCAGCCCCATGCCGGTGTCGATGGACGGCTTGGGCAGCGGGTTGCGCGTGCCGGCCGGCTCCTCGAGGAACTGCATGAAGACCAGGTTCCAGATCTCGATGAAGCGGTCGCCGTCTTCATCGGGGCTCCCCGGCGGGCCGCCGGGGATCTTGTCGCCATGGTCGTAGAAGATCTCGGAGCACGGGCCGCAGGGGCCGGTATCGCCCATGCGCCAGAAATTGTCCGAGGTGCTGATGCGGATGATCCGGCTGTCCGGCAGGCCGGCGACCTTGCGCCAGATCGCGGCGGCGTCCTCATCCTCGGAATAGACGGTGACGAGCAGCTTGTCCTTCGGCAGCGCGAAGTCCTTGGTCAGCAATTCCCACGCATAGGGGATCGCCTGGTCCTTGAAATAGTCGCCGAAGGAGAAATTCCCCAGCATCTCGAAGAAGGTGTGATGCCGGGCGGTGTAGCCGACATTGTCGAGGTCGTTGTGCTTGCCACCGGCGCGCACCGATTTCTGGGCCGTGGTGGCGCGCTTGTAGGGCCGGGTCTCCTGGCCCGTGAAAACATTCTTGAACTGCACCATGCCCGAATTCGCGAACATCAGCGTCGGGTCGTTGCGCGGAACCAGGGGCGAGCTTTCGACCACCTCATGCCCGTTACGGCGGAAGTAATCGAGAAAGGTCGCCCGGATATCGTTGCTGCTGGTCATGTCCCGCCCGTCGCGTCGCCCCGGGGAAAAACCCATCCCGGCAAGGTGTTGGCCCAAAGGACGCGACAGGTAGCGCGCGCGGGGCAAGGCGTGAAGGGGCCGTGCGCCGGATCAGGTGATGATGCGGAAAGGACTGGCCACCTTATATGCGATTCAACGAACCACGAGGTAACCGTGACCCGATCCCTGCCGATGCTCGCTCTCTCCCTCGCCATGCTGGCCAGCCCGGCCCTGGCGGACAGCACCGCCTGCCGGGCCGGCGTCAGCGCCGAGGACGCCATCCGCATCGCGCGTGAATCCGGCATCGCCTGGGTGTCCAAGGTCGAATGCGACGACGGCCAATGGGAAGTCGACGGCCGGGACGCCGATAACCGCCGGATCGAGGTGAAGGTGAACCCGGCGGATGGCCGGGTCATCCGGATCGAGCGCGGGCGCTGAACCCGGTCGGGCGTCAGGCTGGGACCGGGTACACCGGAAGGGAACTGGAGGAGCGCCGCCCCTCCAGGCCACACTGTGACCTGGAGCGCCCGCATTTGGTGCCGGGCGCGAAACCGATACCGATCCCTCGCAGCGCGCCTGGGGCGCAAGAGCGGGTTTCGGCGCTGTTCCGCGCTTGGCGCACGACGCCAGGTTGAGGTTTCCAAAGGCCCTTCGGCCTTTGTGGGGTGGCTTGGAGGGGCAACGCCCCTCCAATTCCACAGCCGCGCTAAAGGGGTCATTAGGCGGGTCAAGCCCCCAACTCCCCGTCCTGTTCGATACAGCGGCGG
>JAYSDS010000160.1:0-7234 GCA_041914265.1 Roseomonas sp. | reverse complement strand
CGGGTTCAGGGGGGGTTTGGCGACGTGAGCCCCGCGGCCCTCCCCCGGGTGCGTGGCTGTTCACCTCCCCCGCCTGTGCCGCGGCGCGCCCGCCCCCCCCCCCCCCCCCCCCCAATTCTACAGCCGCAGTAACGGGGTCATGAGGCGGCTCATGCCCCCTCCTCCCCGTCCTGTTCGATCCTGCGGCGGTTCTCTTCCTGCTTCTCGGCCTTGCCGTGATCCGGGCCGCCCTCCTTCCGCTCATCGGGGCGGTGCAGGGGGTGCGGCACCGAAGGCGTTTCCGGTGCGAGCTTGGGCAATCGGGGTTTTCGGGGCGTATTCATGCGACAGGCCTCCTCTCGCCGAGGAAACACGCCGCACCGCGTCGGGTTGCCCAAAAGCAGACGCCCGCGGCCGGACAGCCGCGGGCGTCGCCCGTTTCAGGAGTTGGGGGCTTATTCCGCCGCCAGCGCCTCGTCGTCGTCCTCGCTGGTCTCGCCGGACAACATCTGGTCGGCGAGCAGCCCCGCCTGCCCACGGATGCGCTGTTCGATCGAATTCGCCATGTCGGGGTGGTCGCGCAGGTATTGCTTGGCGTTCTCGCGCCCCTGCCCGATCCGCTGGCTGTCGCAGGAGAACCAGGCGCCCGACTTCTCCACCACATTGGCCTTCACGCCGAGGTCGATCAGCTCGCCGACCTTGGAGATGCCTTCGCCGTACATGATGTCGAACTCGACCTCGCGGAACGGCGGGGCCATCTTGTTCTTCACCACCTTCACGCGGGTATGGTTGCCCGTCACCTCGTCACGGTCCTTGATCGCGCCGATGCGCCGGATCTCCATGCGGACCGAGGCGTAGAACTTCAGCGCATTGCCGCCCGTGGTCGTTTCCGGGTTGCCGAACATCACGCCGATCTTGAGGCGGATCTGGTTCAGGAAGATCAGCAGACAGTTGGAGCGCGAGACCGAGCCGGTCAGCTTGCGCAGCGCCTGGGACATCAGGCGCGCATGCAGGCCAACATGGCTGTCGCCCATCTCGCCTTCCAGCTCGGCGCGGGGCACCAGCGCGGCGACGGAGTCCACCACCAGCACATCGACCGCGCCGGAACGGACCAGCGTGTCCGCGATCTCAAGCGCCTGTTCGCCCGCATCCGGCTGGCTGATCAGCAGGTTGTCCACATCGACGCCGAGCTTCTTCGCATAGCCCGGATCGAGCGCGTGCTCCGCGTCCACGAAGGCGCAGGTGCCACCCTTTTTCTGGGCCTCGGCGATGACATGCAGGGCAAGCGTCGTCTTGCCCGAGGATTCCGGTCCGTAGATCTCGACGATGCGGCCCTTGGGCAGCCCGCCGATGCCGAGTGCAAGGTCAAGGCCGAGCGATCCGGTGGACACCACCTCGATCGCGCCATCCTGCGCCTGGCGGGCGCCGAGGCGCATGATCGAGCCCTTGCCGAAGGCTCGTTCGATCTGGCTCAGCGCAGCGTCGAGCGCCTTTCCCTTATCCATGCCCTTCCCCCGATCCTGAGGCGTCTTCTCAACCATAGGGCGATAATTCCTTTCCGTCTATCGCCCATTCGTAGCGGATCATTCACGGATCCGACCAGCCGGGCCGCCTTGCACCGGCACATGTCGGCACGATTCGGCGCAAGGGAAAGATGCGCCAACGGGGCCGGAACGGCAAGAACAAATTAAGAACTCGCGCCGTCGACCGCGGAGATCAACGCCGCCATGCGGAACGGCTTTTCCAGGAAGATGAAGCCGCGCTCCGCCACCCCATCACCCACCGCCCGCTCCGCGTAGCCCGAGGCCAGGATGACGTGCAGATCCGGCAATCTTTCCCGCAGCGCCTCGGCAAGCGCGATGCCGTCCATCTCCCCCGGCATGGTCACGTCGGAGATCAGAACCTCCGGCGCGAAGCCCCGGTCCACGGCCTCCAGCGCCGTCTCGGCGTCCTCCGCCTCGTGCAACTCATGCCCGGCACCCTTCAGCGCATGGGCGGCAAGGCGGCGCAGAGGCGCCTCGTCCTCGACCAGCAGGATGCGGCGCGACTGGCCGGACACAGCCGGACCGCGCCGGCCGATCGGCGCCATGACAGTATCGGCCGGCGCCACCATGGCGGGAAACCACAGGTCGAAGGTCGTCCCCTCGCCCAGCCGCGTCGTCACCGTCACATGCCCGCCCGACTGGCGCAGGATGCCGAGAACCGTGGGAAGGCCGAGCCCCGTCCCGCCCTCGTCGCGCCGCGTGGTGAAGAAGGGCTCGAAGATGCGCGGCAGATCCGCCGAGGCGATGCCCTTGCCGCCGTCGGTGACCGACAGCACCACCCAGTCCCCGGCGGGCACCAGGGCGCCCGTCGCCGCCAGTTCCGAGGCCAGGTGCCGTGTCTCGACAGCGATGCGGATGGTCCCGCCGCACGGCATGGCATCGCGCGCATTCACCGCGAGGTTCAGCAGCACCTGGTCAAGTTGCGAGGGATCCACCCGCACGAGCGGCCCCGGCGGCGCGGGCAGCGCGAATTCCGGCACATGACGGCTGCCCAGCAGACGCCGCAGCAGCGGCATCATCGCCTCCAGCACATTGCCGATCGGCACCACGCGCGGCGCCAGTGCCTGGCGGGAGGCGAAGGCCAGCAACTGCTTCACCAGTCGTGCCCCACGCCCCGCGCTGTCCAGGATCTGGCGCAGATCCTCCGCCGTCGCATCGTCGGGATGGCGGGCAAGCGCCGCCTCCGCCGCGCCGGAAATCGCCGCGAGCAGGTTGTTGAAGTCATGCGCGACGCCGCCGGCGAGCTGCCCCACCGATTGCAGTCGCGCCCCTTCCTCCATCTGCACCTGCATGCGGCGCCGGGCGGTCACGTCCGTCACGCGCAGCAATGCGCCCGGCTCGCCGCGCAGCGGGCGGCAGGCGACCTCGGCCTGGGAATCCTCGGGCAGGTTGGGATCGGCGAGCCGCGCCAGCACCACCGGCGGGGCCGGCGGGCCGGCCAGCGCGGCGCGCACCACCTCCGCCACCGCCGCGGCGGAATCGACAGAGAAGAGCGCGTCCGCGCCGCGGCCTGGCAGCGGGACCGGACCGCCACCACACAGCCGGCCCAGCGCCGCATTGGCGAAGCGGATCCGCCCCTCGGCATCCAGGACGGCGAGGCCGACCGCGTCCTCGGCCTCGAAAAGCTTGCGGAAGGCCGTCTCGTCGGGCTCCCGCCTGCGCGATTGACTCACCCTGCCTGCCCCCGTCCGCCAAGCCGCCAGACATAAGCGATGATTTCAGCCACCGCCTGATAGTGCTCGGATGGGATTTCGGTATCCAGTTCCCGCTTGAACAGGGCCCGGGCAAGCGGCGGATTGGAAACGATCGGCACGCCCGCCTCCGTTGCGACCTCGCGGATGCGCGCCGCGACCTCGTCCGCCCCCTTGGCGACGATGCGCGGCGCCGCCGCCCCGCCCTGTTCATAGGCGAGCGCGACAGCGTAGTGGGTCGGGTTGGTCACGACCACCGCCGCCTTGGGCACGGCGGCCATCATCCGCGTGCGCGCACGCTGCTGGCGGATCTGCCGCTGGCGCGCCTTCACATGCGGGTCACCCTCGCTCTCGCGCATTTCCTCCTTCTGGTCCTGGCGGGACATGCGCAGCTTGCGCAGGTGGCGCTGATGCACCAGCAGCCAGTCCGCCGCGGCGATCAGCGCGAAGGCGGCCAGCGCCGCCGCGGCGAGGTCCCAGGTCGTCTGCCCCACCTGCCCCAGCAGCGCGGCCGCAGGCATCACCATCAGCCTTGGCAGCATCGCCGGATCGCCCATGGCGTACCACAGCGCCGCGCCCACCAGGCCAAGCTTGAGCAGCGTGCGCAGGAACTCGATCGCGCCATCGATGCCCAGGATGCGCTTGATCGCCGCGATCGGGTTCAGCCGCGACAATTGCGGCTCGAGCCCCTTGGCCGAAAGCAGGAAGCGCGTCTGGAGCAATGTCGCCGCCACCGCCCCGCTCGCCGCCAGCGCGGCAACCGGCAGCGCGACCATCAGGCCAAGCCGCGCCATCTCGATCCCGGCCTCGGCCGGCTGCAATTCATGCGCGCGCGACATCGCGCCGCGGAACCCCTGCACCATCCGCCCGCCCAGCGGCACGGCCAGCACCACCCCCAGCATCCCGCCCGCCAGCGCACCGAGGCCCGCGACCTCCTTCGACAGGGCGACCTGGCCTTCCTCGCGCGCCTTCTCCAGGCGCCGCGGGGATGCGGCTTCTGTCTTGTCCTCGGCCTCGGCGTCGTCCTCGCCTGCCACGGGTCAGCGCAGCCCGGGCAGCGCCAGGAAGGCTTCGCGCGCCGCCTCCCCGAAGGCGCCAAGCAGCGCGGGCAGGATCAGCGCGAGCAGTGCGATGCCGGCCAGCACCTGCCCCGGCACCGCGATGAAATAGACCTGCACCTGCGGCGCGATGCGCGTCAGCAACCCGAGCGCTACATTGATGACCACCGCCGCCAGCACGAAGGGCGCAGCGAGACGCAGCGCGAGCGCCAGGCTGTCCGCCGCCGCGCCCGCCATGGCCTCGGCCCCCGCGCCGGCCGGGAAGCCCTCGCCCACCGGCAGCACGCCATAGGATTCGACCAGCGCCCGCAACGGAATGACGTAGAGCCCGCTGCCCAGCACCAGCACGGCGGCCGCCAATGCGAGGAATCGCCCCGTCACCGCCCCCTGCCCGCCCAGCGTCGGGTCCGGCACCAGTGCCTGGGCGAGGCCGAGCAGCAACGCGATGGCCTGGCCGGCGATTGCCATCGCCATCGCCACCAGCCGCGCCAGCCCGCCCAGCCAAAGACCGATGACGATCTCGATGACGATCAGCCGCGTCGCCCCGCCGGCATCGTCCGGCGCGGCGGGCAGGCCGGGCGCCAGCACCGGCATCATCAGCAGCGTCAGCGCCAGGCCGAGCGCCAGCCGCACCGGCGCCGGTACCTCGGATTCCCCGAGCCCCGGCAGTAGCATCGCCGCCGCCCCCAGCCGCGCGAAGACCAGCACCGCATGAAAGGCGAGGCCCGGCAGCGCGGCGAGGAACCCCGCCCCCTCCATCATCCCTTCAGGCCCACATCCACCACGGCCTGGAACAGCCCGCCGGCATAGCCGCGCAGCACACCGACGAAGAAGGGTCCCAGCACCAGCAGTGCCGCGGCCAGCGCGACGATCTTGGGCAGGAAGGCGAGCGTCGCCTCATTCACCTGCGTCAGCGCCTGGAGCACGGCGATGACGAGACCCACGGCCAGCATCAGCAGCAGCAGCGGCGCGCCGATCTGCAAGGCGACCCACAGGGCTTCGCGTGCGGCGAGCACCGTCTCGTTCACGACCGGGATTTTCCCAGGCCCAGCATCATCGGCGATCCTTCAGATCGGCATCCGCATCACGTCCTGATAGGCGGCCACGACGCGGTCGCGCACGGCAACGGCGGTTTGCAGCGTGACCTCGGCACGGCCGACGGCGAGGACCACATCCGTCACGCTGCCCTGCCCGGCGAGGGCGGTGGTCGTCGCGGTATCCGCCTGACGCCCGACATCCACCGCCTGTTCCATCGCGCGCGTCAGCGCCGCGCCGAAGCCGGCCCCACCCGTCGCCGCCTGCGGCAGCGCATCGGCGGTGCGATAGGCCGCGACGGCCCCTGCGGCGGCAAGCGGAAGGGTCATCCGCGCAGCGCCTCGATCGTGCGGGTCAGCATGCCGCGCGTGACTTCCAGCACCTGAAGATTGGCGGCGTAGGAACGCTGTGCCTCGCGCATGTCCATCGTCTCCATCATGCTGTCGACATTGGGCGTGCGGACATAGCCGCGCGCATCGGCCGCCGGGTGCGACGGGTCATAGCGCTGCGGGAAATCGCCAGCCTGGGTGCCGATGCGCCCGACGCGCACGGTTTCCGCCCCCAGCTCGCGATCCATGCGATTGCGGAAGGTGATGGTCTTGCGGCGATAGGGATCGGCCCCCGCCACGGTGCCGGTGCTGTCGCGGTTGGCGAGGTTCTCCGCCACCACGCGCAGCCGCGTGGCCTGGGCCTGCATGCCCGCCGCCGAGATGCGCAGCGCACGATCGAGATCCATCCCTGCCCCCTTTTACTGGCTGCGCCCGAGCGCAGTGCGGAACATGCCGAGGTATCGCCGGTGCAGCCCTACCGCGAGGGCGTGTGCCGTCTCGGTATCCGCGATGCGCATCGCCTCCCGGTCCAGCGCGACGCCATTGCCGTCGATGCTGCGTTCGGGCGGCCGCTTCTCCCGCTGCACCCGCCCATCGTGGCGAGGCGAGAGGTGCCGCGGATCCGTCGTGCTCATCACCCCCTGCGCGCCAGCAAGCATCTGCGCGAAGGGTTGCAGGTCGGAAGCGCGATAGCCGGGCGTGTCGGCATTGGCGACGTTCTGTGACAGCACGCGCTGGCGCGCATCCAGCCAGCGGATGCGGGCCTCGGCGAGGGCGATCGGGCCTGTGCGGGTCGGATCCATCACGCAGGACCTCGCATGACCGTGACGAAGGATGGGTTAACGGCGGCGACAACCCACCGGTAACCAACCGCGGTGTTGGATGCGGGCATGCACGACGCCGAAGCCCGTCAGACCACCGTGCTCCTCGCCGCGATCGAGGCGATGGAGGCCACGCTGTCCGTGGCCGGAGCGCTGGTCGGCGAACGGCGGCGCATCGACCTGGACGGCCTGGAAGCCGAGATGGAACGCCTCTGCGGCGCCTGCCTCGCCGTGCCGCCCGCCGCCGCACCGACGGTGCGCGCAAGGCTGGCAGGACTTCTGAAGCAGCTCGACCGGCTGCAGGGGGCGATGGCCCCACCGTGACATCCCCGAACCGCCGGCAGGAGGCCGCGGCATGACCATGGAACCGATAAGCTGGATCGCCGCGGCCGGAGCACTCGCCGCGGTGCTCGGGCTGATCCTGATGGCCGGCAAGCTGGCGCGGCAGGCAGGGCTGGCCCCGCAGGCCGGCAAGCGGCTGCGCGTGGAGGAGAGCGTCGCGCTCGACACGCGGCGGCGGCTGATCCTGGTGCGCTGCGACGAACGCTCGCTGCTGCTGCTGACCGGCGGAAGCCAGGACCAGGTCGTGGGATGGCTGCCGTGAGGTGGCGCTGGCGGCAGCGGGCGCGACGGTGCCCCAGAGTACCCCTTCGGCGCGCGTCGTGCGCCAAGGCCGGCTTCGGCACCATTCTGTCCGTGGCGCCCGGTACCAGGTCGAGGTTTCCAAAGGCCCTTCGGCCTTTGGCGGGGTGGTTTGGAGGGGCGGCGCCCCTCCAA
>JAYSDS010000159.1:0-12801 GCA_041914265.1 Roseomonas sp. | reverse complement strand
GGGCCGCGTCACCAACATCACCGACTACGGCGCCTTCGTGGAGCTGGAGCCGGGCGTCGAGGGCCTCGTGCACGTGTCCGAGATGTCCTGGACGAAGAAGAACGTCCATCCGGGCAAGATCGTCTCGACCTCCGAGCAGGTGGACGTGATGATCCTCGACGTGGACGAGCCGAAGCGCCGCATCTCGCTCGGCCTGAAGCAGGCCCAGGGCAATCCTTGGGAGCTGTTCCTCGAGGCCCATCCGCCGGGCTCGATCATCGAGGGCGAGATCCGCAACATCACCGAGTTCGGCCTGTTCATCGGCGTCGGCCCGGACATCGACGGCATGGTCCACATGTCCGACCTGTCCTGGGACGAAGCCGGCGAAGCCGCGATGAACGCCTACAACAAGGGCCAGGTCATCAAGGCGAAGGTGCTCGACGTCGACGTGGAGAAGGAGCGCATCTCCCTCGGCATCAAGCAGCTTGAAGCCGACCCGGCCGCCGAGGTCCTGGACCGCGTCCGCAAGGGCGACATCGTCACCTGCGTGGTGACGAAGGTCGAGGCGAACGGCATCGAGGTGAAGGTCGAGGAAGTGCTGACCGGCTTCATCCGCCGCGCCGAGCTCGCCCGCGACCGCGCCGACCAGCGTCCGGACAAGTTCGCGATCGGCGAGAAGGTGGACGCCCGCGTCACCGCCGTGGACCGCGCCGCCCGTCGCCTGGCCCTGACCATCAAGGGCAAGGAGATCGAGGAGGAGCGCGAGGCGATGCGCGAATACGGCTCCGCCGACAGCGGCGCGTCGCTGGGCGACATCCTCGGCGCGGCGATCCGCCGCCGCCGCGAGATGGCCGGCGAGGAGTGATCCCGGCACGCCACACGGCGTGACGGACGGAACCCCCGGGGCGGAGACGCTCCGGGGGTTTTTCGTTTCCAGGATCTTGCCCATGCCGCGCAGGCACGGTCGGTGCGCCGGCTCGCGCCAACATGGCCATGCCCTTGTTTTTGCGAGAAATTCTACCGAACGAGATCATTCCAACCGATCGGCGACTGCTCTATCGTGACGGTTCCGACCGGATTGCCACATCCGGCTGGGTCCGGCGGAATGAAAGGGACGCGACCATGCCGACCTACATCATCCAGGGCCGCTACTCGCATGAGGCGATGAAGGGGATGGTGGCCAAGCCCGAGGATCGGGCGGCTGCGGTGGCAAAGCTCCTGGAGAACGCCGGGGGCCGTCTCGTCGCCTACTACATGACCTTCGGGCCGGCCGACTTCCATGTCACCGTCGAGATGCCGGACGAGAAGGCGATGCTCTCCGTGCTCGGGGCGGCTGCCGCGGGTCCCGGTGTCGTCGACCTGAACACCTGCCTCGCCATCCCCGCCGACCAGGCGATGGCCGCGCTGTCGAAGTCCAAGGGGCTGATGGCCAGCTTCAGGTCGGCGGGTTCCGGCTGACCTGACCGCGTGCGGCGGCCGGAACGCGCCGCCGCACGCCCGCGCGATCGCCCACGCCCGGCTGGCCATCGCGCCCCTTGCCCCGCCCGCCAGAGAGCGCCATTCACACGCCCATGTCCCTCGAACCAGATCTCCTGGCCGATCGCCGGCGCCTGCGCTCCCGCCTCACGCTCTGGCGTGGGCTCGCCATCCTCGCCTTCGCCGGGGCACTGGCCATTCTGCTCGGCACCCAGGCGCGGGACTCGCTCCCCGGCCGGCAGCACGTGCTGCGCCTGCCGGTATCCGGCACGATCACCGAGGATCGCCGCATCCTGGCAGCGCTCGACGACGCCGCCACCGATGACAGCGTGCGTGCCGTCCTGGTTGCGATCGACAGCCCCGGCGGCACCATGGCCGGCGGCGAAGCGATGCATGGCGCCCTCGCCCGCATCGCCCAGCGCAAGCCGGTGGTCGCGGTGATGGGCGCGACCGCCGCTTCCGCCGGCTACATGATCGCGATGCCGGCGCAGCGCGTCTTCGCTCGCGAATCGACCGTCACCGGGTCGATCGGCGTGCTGCTGCAATCGGTGGAGGTCTCGCAGCTTCTCGACCGCCTGGGCATCCGGCCGCAGGTCATCGCCTCGGGGCCGCTGAAGGATCAGCCGAGCCTGTTCCGTCCGCTGACCGAGGAAGGCCGCGCGGCGCTCTCCCGCGTGGTCGGCGACCTCTATGAGCAGTTCGTCGCCATCGTCGCGGCGGGGCGGCACATGGATCCCGCGCATGTCCGGACACTGGCGGATGGCCGCGTCTTCACCGGCCGCCAGGCCCTCGAAGCCGGGCTCATCGACGCCATCGGGGGTGAGCGCGAGGCCCGCGCCTGGCTCGCCGCACAACGCGACATCCCCGAGAACCTGCCCATGCGGGATGTCGAAACCCGCAGCCGCGCGGAAAGGCTGCTGTCTTCGGCAACCGAAAGCATCATGAAAAGCCTTTTGTCGGAATGGCTTGGCGTTGACGCCCCCCGCGCCGTTTGGCAGCCTGCCCGGTGATGGAGGCAGGGGTCATGGCGGCCCCGCGAACCAAGCGAACAAGGCGTCGCCGACTGCGACAAGGCGTGCGACGGAAGGGCCAGGGATGACGAAATCCGAGCTGATTGCGCATCTCTCCGGTGCGAATCCGCATCTACGCCTGCAGGATGTGGAACTGATCGTGGCCACGATCTTCTCCGAGATCACCGCGGCCCTCGCGCGCGGGGACCGGGTGGAGCTGCGTGGATTCGGCGCCTTCTCGACCAAGACGCGCGACCCGCGCACCGGCCGGAACCCCCGCACGGGGGAAGCCGTGGCGGTGACCGCGAAGGCCGTTCCCTCCTTCAAACCGGGCAAGGAACTGCGCGAGCGCATCAACAAGCCGGCAGCGCCCCGCCCCGCTTTGCGCGCAACCAACGCCGCCTGATATAAGCCGCGCCATGCGCTGGATCCTGTTCCTCCCGCTTGCCGGGTTGGTGGTGTTGTTCGCCCTGTCGAATCGCCAACCGGTCGAATTGCGGCTCTGGCCCTTCGACCTGGTCTGGCAGACGCCGCTTTCGGTGGCGGTGCTGCTGGCGGCGGCGTTGTCCTTCCTGGTCGGGGCGGGGATCGTCTGGATGTCGGGCATGCCGGCACGCGCGCGCGCGCGCAGCGCCATCCGGCGCGCCGACACCCTGCAGCGGGAGATGGACGCGATCCGCACGCGCGAACGCGCCGCGGCGGCGGACCGCCTGGCTGGAACCGCCTCGTGATCGCGCGGCCGAGCGGTGGTGCGGCGCGGGTCATCCCCGCCCTCGACATGAGCGACCTCTCCCGCGCCGAGGGGCTGGCCGGCGCGCTCGCCCCGCATTGCGGGCTGCTGAAGGTGGGGCTTGAGCTGTTCTGCGCGGCCGGTGGGCCGGCGGTGACAGCCATTGCGCGGCATCGGCCGGTCTTCCTGGACGTGAAGCTGCACGACATCCCGAACACGGTCGCCGGCGCGCTGCGTTCGCTGCTGCCGCTGAAGCCGGCCATGGTCACGCTGCATGCTGGCGGCGGGCCCGCCATGATCGCCGCCGCCCGCGCCGAGGCGGAGAAGGCCGGCACCGACCGGCCCCTGCTCCTCGCCGTGACGGTGCTGACTAGCATCGATGCCGCGACGCTGGCAGCGACCGGCGTGGCGGATGCCCCCGCGGCGCAGGTGCTGCGCCTCGCGCGGCTGGCGGTCGCCGCCGGCGCCGATGGTTTGGTCTGCAGCCCGCACGAGGCCGCGATGCTGCGCGCCGAACTCGGCCCGGATCCGGTTCTGGTGGTTCCGGGCGTGCGCCCGGCCGGCAGCGCGGTGGGCGACCAGGCCCGGACCGCCACCCCGGCCGAGACGGTCGCAGCCGGCGCAGATTGGATCGTGGTCGGCCGGCCGATCACGGCAGCGCCCGATCCGGTCGCCGCGGCCGCGGCCATCGGGGCAAGCCTGCCGGGTTGACGGGGATGATGGAGGGGGCTCTGCGCCTTTCAGGGCGGGGTGCGGTCTGCCATGGCTCCGTCGGGTTCTTGGCGCGCGTTGGAGGAGCTTTGCCCCTCCGAACCACCCGCCCAAAGGCCGACAGGCCTTTGGAAACCGATACCTGGCTTCGTGCGCCGCGCTTCGAATCGATGTCCGGAGCCGTTCTGACGCCCGGCGCCTGCACCTCCCCTGGCGGTGATCGCCGCCTCTCGGTCCGCTGTGCCGAGCACTGGATGATCCGATGACCATCGCTGTGAAGATCTGCGGCCTGCGCGATGCGGCGAACCTCGATGCCGCCGTTGCGGCCGGTGCCGATTTGATCGGCCTGAACTTCTTCCCGCCCTCCCCCCGCGCGGTATCGCCCGAACAAGCCGGCGCGCTGATCGCCCGTCTGCCGGCCGGCGGGCCTATCCCGGTCGGCCTCTTCGTCGATGCCTCGGACGAGACCATCGCCGCCACCCTCGCCGCTGCCCCGCTGCGCATGCTGCAATTGCACGGCTCGGAAACCCCCGAACGCGCCGCGGCCATCCGCGCCCGCTTCGGCCTGCCGGTGATGAAGGTGCTGGGCATCGCGACGGCGGACGACCTGCTGCCGGTCGCCGCCTTCGCCCCGGTGGTCGACCGTTTCCTCTTCGACGCGAAGCCGCCGCCAGGCGGGCCGCTGCCTGGCGGCAATGCCGAGCCCTTCGAGTGGCGGGTGATGGCCGGGCAGGTCATCCCGCGCCCCTGGCTGCTCGCCGGCGGGCTGACGCCGCAGAACGTCGCTGAAGCCATCCGCGCCTCGGGCGCGCCGGGCGTCGATGTCGCCTCGGGTGTGGAGCGTGGACGCGGCGTGAAGGACCCGGCCCTGATTCACGCCTTCGTAGCAGCAGCCAAGGGGCGTTGACGCGGCGGGCAACGCCGATCCAGCGTTACGCCAACCAAAGGAGTAACGCCTGATGCGCCGCGCCCTGCCCCTGGTCCTCGCCCTGCTGCTCGCATCCTGCGGCGGCGGTGGACCGCGGCCCGATCCCTTCATCTATGTCGGCGCCGGCGGCGCGCCGATGTCGGCCGAACTCCATATGCCGCCGGGCACCGAGCGCGTGCCGGTCGTCGTCGTGTCCCACAGCGTGCGCGGCAAGCAGGACGAGGTGCTGCAGGCCTATGTCGATGCGCTGAAGGGCGCCGGCGCGGCGGTGATCGTGCTCGACCACTACGGCCCGCGCAGCATCGATCCGTCGCAGCCGCCGGGAAGCCGCGCCTGGTTCACCGCGCTCGACTTCGCCTTCGATGCCTATGGGGCGCTCGACAAGGCCGCGGAGAATCCGCGCATCGACACCCGCCGCGCCGGGCTGGTCGGCTTCGGCGAAGGCGGGGGCGGCGGGGCGATCCTCGCGGCGCATGCCTGGTCGCAGGCGCGCCGGCCACCGAACGCGGCGCGGTTCCTGGCCTTCGCGGCGGTGCAGCCGGAATGCTCCTATCGCGTCGGCAATCGCGAAACCGGGCGGCGGCCGATCCGCATCATCGTCGGCGACCGCGACAACGTGACCGGCAAGCCGGCCTGCGACGACCTCGCCTCCTACCTTCGCGCGGCCGGCGGCGACGTGACGGTCAGCACCTACCAGAACGCCCGGCACGATTTCAGCGACCCGCCCGGCGCCGTGCGTGCGAACCCCCAGGGCGAGAACATCACCCGCTGCGTCTGGCAGCAGGGGCCGGACGGGCTGTGGCGGGAACGAGCCTCGGGGGTTTCCGGCGCGTCGCTGTTCCGCATCGGGGCGAATGAGCAGAGCATCGCGGCCTATCTGCAGTCACGCGCGGCATGCCGGACGCTCGGCACGGAAACCCAGGGCGACACGGCACTGCGCGGGCGCGCGGTGGGGGAGGTGGCGGGGCACATGCAGCAGCACGTCATCAGCGTCCGGGCGCGGTGAGGGCGTAGCGGCGCGCGATGGCGGATCGGGGCTCTGCGCCTCGCCGAGCCTTACGCAAAGGTCCTTCTGATTGCCCTGCTACGTCGACTGTGGAGTTGGAGGGGCGCTGCCCCTCCAAACCACCCCGCCAAGTGCTTGGAGCACTTGGAACGCAATCTTTTGGCACTGGGCGCTGCGGCTTTGGCGACCCCGCCAAGCGCCCTTCGTGCACAAAAGCGTCTTTCGGCGCCGATCCTGGCGGCGGCGCACGGCGCCAGGTGGAGGTTTCCAAAGGCCCTTCGGCCTTTGGCGGGGTGAGGCTTGGAGAGGGGCAGAGCCCCTCTCCAACGCACCGGGTCACGCACGCGCCGCCATGGCGCGCAGTGCCGCCGCTGTTTCCCCATCAGCCGGAAAGAACGTCTCGAGCGTCAGTTCCGCGAGGTGCACCTCGTTGGCCGTCCCGAAGACGGTATCGAGATGAGGGCCAGCTCGCCGCCCGGCACGCGCAGGCGCAGCGGCGTCGCGATCAGCCCCGCCTCCCGTGCCGCGGCGTTGGGCGGCGCATCGCGGCCGCCGGGAAAGCGCCCGATCTCCTCCATCAGCGCGACCAGTCCCGGATCGGCCGAAACGTCCACATCGCGCCGCAGGCGGTCGAGTACATGAATGCGCCAGGCCCGCAGATTGGCGATACGTGGCGCGAGGCCGTCCGGATGCAGGCTCAGACGCAGCACGTTCACCGGCGGGCCGAGCAGCGCCGGGCTGACCCCGTCCATCAGCCGCAGCGCGACGGCATTCGCCGCCACCAGGTTCCAGTGCCGATCGACCGCGAGCGCCGGCCAGGGCTCGTGCGCGGCCAGGATGGCGCGGACGGCCTCCATCGCCGGCGCGAGGGCGGTCAGGCTGCGTTCTCCGTATTCCGGCGCATGGCCGGCCGCGACCAGCAGCAGATTGCGCGCCCGCAGCGGCACCGCCAGGTGCTCCGCCAGGCGCAGCACCATCTCCCGGCTCGGCCGCGCCTTGCCGGATTCCACGAAGGAGAGATGCCGCTGCGACACCTCGGCCTCCATGGCGAGGTCGAGCTGGCTGAGCCGCCGTCGCTGGCGCCACTCGCGCAGCAGAGGTCCGAATTGCGTCATGGCGGCATCCTATCGTGCCGCGCCGGCGATCCGATGACCTCCGAGGTCATCGCTTCGCCGCGCCATCGGGGTCATCCCTGGGTCATCGACAATCCGAAGACGGAGGATCCCGATGCTCACCACCACCCGCTTCCTGCGCCTCGCCCTCGCCGCCGATGCGGCGGCGAGCGGCGCGATGGGCCTGCTGCTCGCTGCCGCGCCGGGGGCGGTCGGCAGCATCACGCATCTGCCGGCCGCGTTGCTGTCCGGCGCGGGGCTGTTCCTGCTGGGCTATGCGGGGCTGCTCGGCTGGCTGGCGACACGCGCGGCGGTGCCGCGGGCGATGCTGTGGCTGCTGGTCGCCGGCAACCTGATCTGGGCGGTGGAGAGCGCCGCCCTGCCGCTGCTGGGCTTCGTCGCGCCCAATGGATGGGGGATCGCCTTCCTGGCGGTGCAGGCGGTGGTCGTGGCGGGGTTCGCCGAACTCTACATCATCGCCCTGCGACGGACGGCAAGGGCGGCGTGAGCCGCGCGGGGAAGACATCGCCAGAGGCCGAAAGGGCCTCTGGCCGGCACCAGACGCGCGGCGAGGAGCGCAGCCCCACCCCCCGCAGGCGATGCCGCGGGCCCGGCCACCGCCGCCACGATCGCGCCCTGCATCTCGGGGCTTTCCGGTTCGACGCGCGTCGCGAAGCCCTGCACCGTCCGCCCGTCCCGCGCCACCAGGTATTTGTGGAAGTTCCAGCGTGGTTCCCCACCACCCGCCGTGGCCAGCCAGCGGAACAGCGGCACCGCCTGTTCGCCGCGCACATGGGACAGCGCGGCCATCGGGAAGACGATGCCGAACTGGGCGTCGCAGAATTCCCGGATCGTCGCGTTGTCCGCGCTTTCCTGGTTGAAGTCGTTGGACGGCACGCCGAGCACGGTCAGCCCACGCGCCTCGAAGCGGTCGTGCAGGCGCTGCAGATCGGCGTATTGGCGGGTGAAGCCGCAGAAGGAGGCAGTGTTCACGACCAGCAGCACCCGGCCCCGCCAGGCGCCAAGGTCCAGTTCCCCGCCCTCCAGCGAGGGCAGGCGGAACGACCACGCCTCGGTCGCGGCAGCCGGCGCGGCGGCCATCAGAAGCGGCGCGGCGAGGACCGCGCGGCGGGGGGCATCAGCCATAACGCTCCTCCATCCAGGGGTCGCCGCGGTTGTGATAGCCCCGGACTTCCCAGAACCCCGGCCGGTCGGCGGCGAGCAACTCGACCCGGGTGACCCATTTCGGGCTCTTCCAGAAATACAGCTTGGGCAGCACCAGCCGCACCGGTCCGCCATGCTGGCGCGTGAGCGGCGCGCCTTCCCAGGCATGGGCGAACATCACGTCGGCGGCGGCGAAATCCGCGAGTGCCAGGTTGGTCGTGTAGCCATCGTAGCAGGTCAGCGAGACATATCCGGCCTCCGGCTTCGGCTTCGCGATCGCCAGCAGGTCGCGCACCGTCACGCCGGTGAAGCGGTTGTCGTAGCGGGACCACTGCGTCACGCAATGGATGTCCACCACCATCTCCGACTGCGGCAGGGCCATGAAGCCATCCCAGTCGAGCGCGATCCGGTTCTCCACCAGCCCTTCGATGCGCAGGCGGAAGCGGTCCTTCGCCACATCGGGCTGCACGCCGAGGTCCAGCACCGGCCAGTCCTTCACCAGCGTCTGGCCGGGCGGCAGGCGGTCGCGGGTGGGGTCGCCATGCAGGCCGGTCAGCAGCCGACCTTCCTCGGCCCAGCGTTCCTTGGTGCGGATCAGCTTGTCCTTCACCGCGCCGGTCAGGGGGATGTCGTCCTCGGCCATGGGGGTCCCGCTTCGTCCTGCCTGTGCCATCCGGGCCCGCATGACGTGGCCCGGCGGCGCAGGGATGCAAGATGCCCCGGCTGCGCGGCACATGGAACGGCGCCAACGTGAAAACCAACGCTGGACGACCGCGGGGAAGGCCGGGCTGTCACCGGGACGTCATGTCACGGGCCTATGAATAGCGGATGCAACGCAACCTCCTTGTCCTGTTCATCCTGGCCATCACCCAGATCGCCGGCTGGGGGACGATCAGCGTCCTGCCCGTGATCGCGAGGCCGGTCGCGACGGCGTTCGGGGCGTCCCTGCCTTCGGTCTTCCTGGGAACATCGGTCATGTTCGTCGCCATGGCGTTCACCGCGCCCTGGGCCGGTCGCGCCTTCCGCCGGTTCGGCATACGGCAGGTCATGACGGCGGGAGCAGGGCTGATCGGGCTGGGTCTCTGGTTTCTCGCCCTGGCGCCGAACCTCGCGGCCTTCTCGGCGACATGGGCGCTGATCGGGGCGGCGGGCGCGATGTTCCTGACGACCGCGGCCTATGCCTATATCGCGGAATACGCCGATGACCGGGCGCGCAGCCTGATCGGGACACTCATGCTGGTCACCGGCCTGGCGGGGAGCGTGTTCTGGCCTGTCACCGCCTTTCTCGACCATCTGGTCGGCTGGCGGGGGGCTCTCCTGGCCTATGGCGGGATCATGCTGCTGCTGGTCTGTCCGCTGGTCCGGTTCGGCCTGCCGAGGGTCGACGTCGCGACCGCCGCGTCGGCACGACAGGGGACAGCGCTGCGGGGGCGCATCTTCGCCCTGCTCGTGACGGCCATCGCCCTGAACAGCTTCGTCACCTTCGGTATCGAGGCGCTGGGGATCGAGCTTCTGCAGGCGATGGGGGCGGAACTGTCCGCCGCCATCGCCATCGCCTCTGCCCTCGGGGTGTTCAAGGTCGGCGGGCGGGTGATCGACCTCCTGGGCGGACAGCGGTGGGATGGGCTGTCCACCGCGGTCGTCTCGGGCGCGATGATTCCGCTGGGGCTCGCTGCGATCGGGATCGGCGGCGCGGGGTTTCTGCCGGTGGCCGGTTATCTGATGCTGTTCGGCATCGGCAGCGGGGCCTTTGCCGTGGCACGCGCGACCATGCCGCTCGTCTTCTACGACAAGGCCGACTACGCAGCGGCGATGTCGTCCATCGCCCTGCCGATGAACCTGATCAACGCGCTGGCCCCGCCGGCACTGGCCGCGCTCCTGACCGGGATCGGAGCCCAGGCCGTCCTTGTCGTCCTTGGCGGGTTGAGCGTGGCGGCCTTCGCCATTCTTCTCCAATTGAAGGCGCTGAGGCGCCGTTCACCAGGCGTCCCATGACCGCCAAAGGTCGACCGGATTGCCTCGAGGGATCCGCGGGACAGGAGCCGGAGGGGCTATGCCGGCCACCGCCCCCGATTGGACCTTCGCCCTAGAGCCTTGTTTTCGCGAGCATCTTCACCCGATCGGGTGATTCCACCCGGTCGGGATCTGCTCTAGAAGCCGTCCCGCCATGGCAGCGCCGCCTCGGCCTGCCCCACCATGCTGAGGGATTCTCTTGCGCGCGCCGACCGATGCCCTGGAGGAACTGGCACGCCGCCTGCGCGAGAGCAGCAGCGCCACCCGCGTCCTCGCCGCCTGGTGCGCCGAACGCGGCATCGGTGAGGGCCCGATCCGCGCCGAGCGGCATCCCAACCTGCCCATCGTCCCGGACCGCGACAGCGTCGCCGCGCGGCTCGGCGCGGCGCCCACGGAGGATCTGCGGCATCGCCGGGTCACGCTGTGCCGGGGCAGCGGCGCCTTGTCCGATTGCGATCTCTGGTGGCTGCCCGCACGGCTCGCCCCCGCCATGCAGGCGGAACTGGACGCCACGGATCATCCCTTCGGCCTCGTGGTCGCCGCGCTGCACCCGACGCGCCGCACACTGTCCGAAACCCTGCTGCCGGCGGGCGGGACGCATGTGCTCGACCATGGCGCGCTGCTGCTCGCCGGGACGCCCCGGCCACTCGCCTTCGCGATGGTGCGCGAACGCTACCGCCGCGTGCTGGTGGAATAGCCGCCGCGCCCGCATGCCGGCGGGGGCGATGCCCCCCTCGCGGCTATTCCTGCCCCTTGTTGCGCATCAGCCGGGACTTGTCGCGCTGCCAGTCGCGCTCGGCGATCGCCGCGCGCTTGTCGTGCTTCTTCTTGCCTTCGGCGAGCCCAAGCAGGACCTTCGCCCGCCCGCGATCGTTGAAGTGGATGTCGAGCGGCACCAGCGTCGCGCCCTCGCGCGTGATCTGGCCGGTCAGCGTCTGCACCTGCTTGCGGTGCAGCAGCAGCTTGCGCGGCCGGCGCGGCTCGAACTTCGCCATGAAGCTGCCGGCCTGCCATTCGGGGATGTAGCAGTTGAACAGCCACATCTCCCCGTCGCGCTCGCCAGCCCAGGCCTCGGCGAGCGTGGCGCGGCCGGCGCGCAGCGACTTCACCTCGGGGCCGATGAGCGCGAGCCCGGCCTCGATGGTCTCGCCGATCTTGTAGTCGAACCGCGCCTTGCGGTTCTGCGAGGCGATCCCGTGGGAGATCAGCCCCGTCTTCTTCTTCTCAGCCATGATGAGTCTTTTTTCATGCCCTCAGGCGCCGGGCGGCCGGCATCCGCCGGCCTTGGCTTCGCGCCCCGCGCTGTTGCACTGGAGAATACTGGCGGCCTGGGCGCGGTCGCGCTGTGCGCTCCCGGCCCGAGGCATCGCCTCGGGCCGAGAATAGCATGGCGGCGTCAGTTCAGCAGCCCGACCGAGACCATCGCCTCGCGCACCTTCGCCTTGCTCGCCTCGCCGAGCGGCGCCATGGGCAGGCGGCAATGCTCCGTGCTCTTGGCGAGCAGGCTCGCCGCGTACTTCACGGGGCCCGGCGAGGTCTCGCAGAACATCGCGTCGTGCAGCGGGGTCAGGCGGTCCTGGATCGCCATCGCCTCACCGACCTTCCCCGCGCGCCAAGCCTTGTGCATCTCGGCGCAGAGCCGCGGCGCGACATTGGCGGTCACGCTGATGCAGCCATGCCCGCCCGCGGCGTTGAAGGCGAGCGCGGTGTGGTCCTCGCCCGAGAGCTGGATGAAATCCGCCCCGCAGGTCCGCTTCTGGTGCAGCGGGCGGGTTAGGTTCGCCGTCGCATCCTTCACGCCCACGATGTTCTTGTGCTTCGCGAGCCGCCCCATCGTCTCCGGCGTCATGTCGATCACCGAGCGCGGCGGGATATTGTAGATGAACAGCGGGATGTCCACGGCATCGGCGATGGCCGTGAAGTGGAGGTACATCCCCTCCTGCGTCGGCTTGTTGTAGTAGGGCGTGACCACGAGGATCCCGTCGGCGCCGGCCTTCTTCGCGTGCTCGGCGAAGTCGATCGCCTCGGCGGTCGAGTTGCTGCCCGCACCGGCCATCACCGGCACGCGGCCCTTCGCCGCCTCGATGCACATCTCGACCACGCGCTTGTGCTCGGCATGGGACAGGGTCGGGCTCTCGCCGGTCGTGCCGACGGGGATCAGCCCCTCGGTGCCCTCGGCGATCTGCCATTCGACCAGGTCCTGGAAGGCTTTCTCGTCCACGGATCCGTCGGCACGCATCGGCGTGATCAGCGCGACCATCGAACCCCTGAACATAACGGCGCCCTCCTTCGTGTTTCTGCCGTGAAGCGCGCAACCTAGGCGTCACATCCGCCCGGGACAAGGCTGCGGGACAAGCGGGGGTCCGATCGGGTAGAGAAGCAGCCATGCGCCGCCTGCTCCTCCTCGCCAGCCTCGCCCTGCCTGTCACCCTGGCCGTGCCGGCCGCCGCGCAACCGTGGGCGCCCGCGGGCGCCCGCGTCGCGGGCCGCCAGGCGCTTGCCGCCGCCGCCGGAGGACGCTGGGCGGAAGCCGAGACCTATGCCGCCGTCGCCGATCCGCTCGCGGCGAAGCTCGCGCTCTGGATCCGGCTGACCAACCGCGCCGCGCCGGCTTCCGCGAGCGAGCTCGTCGCCTTCATCGCCGAGAATCCGGACTGGCCCTATCCGGACAC
>JAYSDS010000158.1:0-13092 GCA_041914265.1 Roseomonas sp. | reverse complement strand
GCCCCTCCAAGCCACCCCAGCAAAGGCCGAAAGGCCTTTGCAAACCTCGATTTGGTGCTGGGCATCACTGGGAGAATGGTGCCGAGATCCACTCTTGCGCACGAAAGCCGCTGCGAGGGTTCGTCATCGGTGCGGCGCCGAGCACCAGGTCACGGTGGTCCAGGCCACACTGTGGCCTGGCGCGGTGAGGTTTGGAGAGGGGCAGAGCGCCTCTCCAGCGCCCTCGCCGGCAAGGGCACGCTCAAACCCCCTCCCCTATGGTGCCTCCAGCCCCTTCTCCCGCAGGCGCTCCGGCGTACACAGGGCGGCCACGGCCTCGACCAGCGCGCCTCCGTGGCGCGCGCCGGCGAAGCTCGCGCCGGAAAACACCGCGACAGTCTGTGCCCCTTCAGGCAGCGGGCCGACCACGGTGATGCCCTCCACCTCCATCAACTCGCTGATCTGCTGGAAGGCGATGCTCGCCTCCCCGGTCAGGAGCTTCTCGGCCGTGAAGCCCTGGGGGATCACGATGGCCTTGGCGTTGACCTCATGCGCGATGCCCAGCCGCTCGATCAATCCCGCGAAGAAGATGCCACTCGCCCCGGCGCGGGAGTAGCAGAGCGACGGCACCGCCAGCAGCAGGCGCCGCAGCGCCGCGACATCGCTGATGTCCGGGAGGACCGCGCCGGCCTTCACGGCAAGGCCCACCCGCGAATGGGCCAGAGGCCGCGCCGTCGCAGCTTCCAGGACACCGGCGTCCGACAGCGCCGCGACGGCCTCCGCCGTGAGCAACGCCGCATCGGCGCGCGCGCCGTCGCGGATGCGTGCCTCCAGGGCCTTGGTAGGCGCCAGTTCGACCGTCACCGGGGCACCGAGCGCAGCCTCCAGTGCCACGGCCGATTCCCGCAGCAGGCCGGCGAGGGCGAGGGTGGACATCAATCGAACCATGGCATTCCTCCGCGCGCGGACAGTGCCGGCAACCATCCCTCGCGTCCACCGCTTGACCGTCAGCCCCCTGGCGCGCGAGGTGGCGTTCGAACCCCGGAGGCAGGCCCTGTCATGACCCTTCGCTTTGCCGAGATCAGCGCGCCCCGCCCGGACAAGGAGAGCCTCGCCGCCACCCATGCGGCGATCACGGCGAAGCTCGACGCCGGGGACCGGTCCGGTGCCCTGGCGCTATGGGACCAGGCGCGGCGGGAATACGAGACCTGGTCCGCCCTGGTGCACCTGACCTTCGCGCAGGACACCACCGACAAGGACGCGGTCGCCGCGCGCGAATACGCCGATGCGCTCG
Source organism: Roseomonas sp. (assembly GCA_041914265.1). Classification (GTDB taxonomy): domain Bacteria; phylum Pseudomonadota; class Alphaproteobacteria; order Acetobacterales; family Acetobacteraceae; genus Neoroseomonas. Next base: position 11,819 of record JAYSDS010000158.1, on the reverse strand, counting down.
CCCCCGAGGCCGCGACGCATGAGACAGCCCTGAAGCGGCGCCTGCTGGAAGACCCGGATCGCGCGGGGCTCGAGGCGCTGGCGGGGGCGCATGCGGTCGCCCTGTGGCAGACCGACATCACCACCTTCGACCCCGTCATCGCCGCCGAGAGCGAGGAGGAGAGCCGGCTCGGCGCCCGCTACACCGCGTTGCTCGCCGGGGCGAAGCTGAGCGTCCGCGGGCAGGAGGTGAACCTCTCCGGCCTCGCGCCCTTCGCCGAGGACCGGGAACGCGACCTGCGGCACGAGGCCGAGGCGGTGCGCTGGTCCTTCTTCGCCGCGCATGGCGAGGAACTGGACGCGATCTATGACGGGCTGGTGAAGCTGCGCACGACCATGGCGCGCAAGCTGGGCGATGCGACCTTCACCCCGCTCGCCTATCGCCGCATGCGGCGGCTGGACTACGGTCCGGCCGAGGTCGCGCGGTATCGCGAGGCGGTGGCGACGCATGTCACCCCGCTCGTCGCGCGCATCCTGCAGCAGCGGTGCGACCGGCAGGGCTGGGACCGGCTCATGTTCTGGGACGAGGCGCTGATCGATCCCGCGGGCAACCCGAAACCGATTGGCGGCCACGACACGCTGGTCGCGGCGGCGCAGGAGATGTTCGCGCGCATGGACCCGCGGCTGGCGGGCTTCTACGCCATGATGCGCGACGGCGGGTTCCTCGACCTGAAGAACCGGCCGGGCAAGGCGGGTGGCGGCTTCTGCACCGCCTTCCCCACCGTGGGCGCGCCCTTCATCTTCGCCAACTTCAACGGCACCCACCACGACATCGGCGTCTTCACCCATGAGATGGGCCATGCCTTCCAGTGCTGGGAAAGCCGTGCGCTGCCGGGCGTCGACTATCTCTGGCCCACCATGGAGGCGGCCGAGATCCACTCCATGGGCCTCGAATACCTTACCCATCCGCAGATGGGGCTGCTGGTGGGGGATGCGGCGGCCGACCGCTACCGCGCCATGCACCTGATCTCGGCGCTGGCCTTCCTGCCCTATGGCGTCTGCGTGGATCACTTCCAGCACGAGGTCTACGCCAACCCCGATGCGACGCCGGCCGAACGGCACGCCATGTGGCAGCGCCTCGAACGGCTCTATATGCCCTGGACCGACTATGGCGACCTGGCCTACCCGGCGATGGGCGGGCGCTGGCAGGCCAAGGGGCACATCTACAATGCGCCCTTCTACTACATCGACTACACGCTCGCGCTCTGCGTGGCGCTGCAGTTCTGGGTGTGGTCGCGGCGCGACGCGAAGTCTGCGCTCGATGCCTATGTCGCGTTGTGCGGGCGCGGCGGGTCGATGCCCTTCCAGGAGCTGGTGGCCTCGGCGGGCCTGACCTCGCCCTTCGCACCCGGCGCGCTGGAGGCGGCGGTGACCGAGGCCGCGGCCGTGCTGGGCCTCCAGAAGTAACGGGCAGCGGCGCCCGCCGCCCCGGGCGGGCAACGCGCTCCCACACCGCCGCATGGCTGCGGCCCGCCCAAGCCGGACCTCCAGATACAATTTGCTATTGCGAGTCAATTTCACTTGCATATGCTGCGCCGCATCGCACAGCCCCCGGCGGGAGTTCCCCAGTGCCGTTCCGTTCCGAAGACGCCATTCCGCGCATGCCATGCCGCGGCCCCTCGGGGCTTGGCATGGACGGGCCGGGCGTCGTCCGGACGAAACCGGGCCGCCCCGCGCCACCGCGACGACTGCCCATCACCAGCCTTCCGGATCGCTGAATGCCCGCGACCGGCACGCCGCGGCCAGGACTGCAGCAGCAGGTCCCTGCGCTGATCGGCCGTTCTCACAACCCTCTCACGTCTCCGGCAGAGGTGGCATGAACCCTGATACTCCCGCGCCCGGCTCCGCCGCCGTGCCCGCAGCCCCGACCGCCGCCACCCCAGTTCCCGCGACGCCGCCGGCGCCCGCGACATCCGTCGCGCCGGTAGCCCCGGCTGCGCCGATCGACCCGGCGGCGGCACCGACGGGCACGGCGCCCGCAGGCCCCGCCGAGGCGACGGCTGCAACGCCAGCCGATGCGGCGGCGCCAGCGCTGCCTGCCGGCACGCCCGATGCCGGCGCGACGGCCGCGCCCGCCCTGCCCGCCGACGGTGCCGCCCCCGCTCTGGCGACCGCAGCACCCGACCCCGCGGCGGCCGCGCCGCTGGACCAGGTGATCCAGGCTGGCGGCGATCATTCGATCCTCGGCCTGATTACCCAGGCGGGGCCGGTGGTCCAGGGCGTGATGGGCGCGCTCGTCCTCGCCTCGATCGTCTGCTGGACGATCATGATCGAGAAGGGCTTCCTCCTTGGCAGCCTGCAGCGGGAGATCAAGCGCCTCGGCGCGACCGGCGACGCCGAGGCCGCCAATGGCGAAGGCCTGGCAGCCCGCATCCAGCGCGCCGCCGCCCGCGAATGGGCCGATGGCCGCGATGCCGGCGAAAGCCGCGCCGAATATCGCGAACGCATCGAACGCGCGATGCGCGAGACGCTGACCACCGCCCTGCGCCGCGCCCAGCACGGCACCGCCTTCCTCGCCACCACCGGCGCGGTCGGCCCCTTCGTCGGGCTGTTCGGTACGGTCTGGGGCATCATGGGATCGTTCCAGGGCATCGCGCAGTCACGCGACACCTCCCTCGCCGTGGTGGCACCCGGCATCGCCGAGGCGCTGCTCGCCACCGCCATCGGCCTCTTCGCCGCCATCCCGGCGGTCATCGGCTACAACCGCATCGCCCGCCGCGTCGCGGGGCTGCGGGCGGAAGGCCTCGCGGCGATCTCGGCGATCGGTGCGCGGCTGTCGGCCCGCCCCCCGCGCGGCGGCAACATCGCGCGCGCGGCGGAGTAACGCATCATGGCCATGTCCGTCGGCGGCGAGAGCGGGGACGAGGACGACGCCGCCCCGATGTCCGAGATCAACGTCACGCCCTTCGTGGACGTGATGCTGGTCCTGCTGATCATTTTCATGGTGGCGGCGCCGATGATGGTCACTGGCGTACCGGTGGACCTGCCGCGCAACGCCGCCGCCCGCGCCACTAGCCCCAAGCCGCCCGTGGTGCTGACCGTGACGCGCGAAGGCTTCATCCATATCGGCGAGGAACGCATCGCGGAGAGCACCCTGTCGGAGCGGCTGGGCACGATGAAGGCCGCGGACCCCGAGATCGTCGTGCATGTGCGCGGCGACCGCACGGTGCAGTACGGCGAAGTCCTGCGCATCATGGGCCGCGTCACCGCGGCGGGCATTCCCCGCGTCGCCCTGATCGCGGAGGTCGAGGCCGGCGGGGCCGCGCGCTGAACCATGGCCATGCGCCAACCCAAGATCGAGGCGGCGCCGGCCGTCGCGCTGCCCCCGCCACCCGACACCGATGCCGCGCGGCGCGTGCGCCTCATCGCCTGCGGCGTCGCGCTGCTGCTTCATGGCGGCCTGGCGGGCTTTCTCCTCTTCGCCACGATCATCCCCCCGCCGCCCCCGGTGCCGGAGGAGATCCCGATCGTGATGGCCATGGCCGAACCGGCCGTGGAGGAGCCCCCGGCGCCGGAACCCGAGCCTGAGCCCGAACCTGTCGCCGCGGCCGCGCCCGAGCCCACGCCAATGGTCGAGCCGGTGACGGAGCCACCGCCCGAACCGGCGCCAGCCGAACCGCCGCCCCCGGAACCGGTGCCGCCTGAGCCGGTGCCACCTGAGCCGCCGCCGCCCGAGCCCCCGATGGAGGAACCGCCCCCACCGGAGCCGGAGCCGACGCCTGATCCGCTGCCCGAGCCGCCCCCACCGCCGCCGCCCACCCCGGAGCCGCCACCGCCGCAGCCCCAGCCGCGTCCGCGACCCACGCCGAGGCCGACCCCGCCGCGCCCTACGCCCGCCACCGAGGCGGCGCCGGCCCCCGCGGCCCCGACCCAGGCGCCGGCGCCGCGCCCGGCCTCCTCGGCACCGCCATCCTACCTGCAGGCGCTGGCCGCGGCGTTGGAACGGCAGAAGCGCTACCCTGAGACCGCACGGTCCCGGCGCGCCCAGGGTGTCGTGATGCTGCAGTTCACCATCCGGCGCGACGGCAGCGTGACCGTCTGGCGCATCGCCCGCAGCGGGGGCGATGCCGACCTCGACCGCGCGGTGGAGGACATGATCCAGCGCGCCAGGCTGCCTCCCATGCCGTCGGACATGCCCGGGGACAGCCTGTCGATCACCGTGCCGGTCCGGTTCCAGATCCGCTAGGCGCGCAGCGCGCCAAGTTGAGGTTTGCAAAGGCCCTTCGGCCTTTGCTGGTGAGGCGTCGGAGGGGCAAAGCCCCTCTGACATCCACATCGGAACCTAGCCAGGTCATCGGGAAGGCCTTTACGCCGGCTCCAAAGCCGATCCGATCCCCATGCACCGCGCCAGGTCTTGGGGTCCGGGGAGCGGCGAAGCCCCGCCCCGGCCTCCCGAGCCTCCGCCATCAATCCGCGCGGATGTTGTTCTCGCGGACCACCGCGCTCCACTTCGCCCAGTCGCCCGCGAGCACCTGGGCGAAACGGCCGCGGTCCCCGCCGACCGGTTCGGCGCCGAAGCCGCGAACGCGCTCGATGACGTCGGGCTGGCGCAGGATGGCGTCGAGTTCCTGGTTCATCCGGTCCAGCACCGCATCGGGCGTGCCGCGCGGCGCCAGCATGCCGCCCCAGAAGCCGACTTCGTAGCCAGGCAGGGTCTCGGCGAACGTCGGGACGTCCGGATAGATGGGGGAGCGTTCGGCGCTGGTCACCGCGATCGCCCGCAGCGTCCCGGCCTCGAGCTGGCTGCGCGGCGTGAACAGCCCGTCATGGGCGACATCCACCTCCCCGCGGATCAGCGCGGTGATGGAGGGCTGGTTGCCGGTATAGGGAACCGGCGTCACCTCGATCCCCGTCTGGCGCATCAGCAGCACCAGGGCGAGGTGGTTGATCGCCCCGGTGCCGGGGTGGGAGACCGTCAGCCGGCCCTGTTTCTCGCGCGCCAAGGTCAGGAATTCCGGCACGCTCCGCGCCGCGAAGTCGGGGCGGCAGATCAGCGCCAGCGGCGAGGATTGCGCGAGCGTGACCGGCGCCAGGCTCTGCACCGCCTCGACGGCCGCGGAGCGGTTGACCAGCCCGCTGATCAGCGTGGAGGGCGAGGTGTAGAAGAAGGTCGTCCCGTCAGGGGTGGAGCGCGCGACATGCTCGGCGGCGACCAGGGTGCTGCCGCCGGGGCGGTTCTCGACGACGAAGGCGCTGCCAGGCAGGCGTTCGGTCAGCTTCTGCGCCAGCAGCCGGGCCATGATGTCGTTCGCCCCGCCGGCCGCGAAGCCGACCACGATCCGCACCGGCCGGTTCGGCCAGGCCTGCGCCCTGGCGACGCCGGCCGCCAGCACCGCCGGCGCGGCGAGCAGCACTGCCCGCCGGCCCGATCCCTCGATCATGCCCGTGTTCCTTCCTGTCCGTTCCCTGCCGCAACGGTAGCGAGGCCGCGGCGTTCCCGCCAGGACGGGCAATCTCACGGAAACTATACCGTCCGGACGGTTGAATGAACCGTCCGGACGGTATAGATGATCGACCATGGACGTCAGCGGAACGATCACGCCACTCGATACCCGCACCCGCATCCTCGATGCCGTGGAAACCCTGCTCGTGCGGAAGGGCGTCAACGGCCTGACTCTCGAGGCCGCCGCGCGGGAGGCGAAGGTCTCCAAGGGCGGGCTGCTCTATCACTTCGGCTCGAAGGAGGCGCTGCTGACCGGCGTCATGCAGCGCCTGGCGGAGGTCGTGACGCGCGACTACGAAGGCGGCGTCGCGCTGCAGCCGGAAGGCCCCGGCCGCGTCGCGCGTGCCATGCTCGCCTGGGCCTTCGGGGAAGCGGACTGCTCGCCCGGCCAGGAGCAGCACGACCGCATGGCCGCGGTCTGCCTGGCGGCCTTCCATCACGATCCCGCGCTGCTCGACCCGCTGCGCGCCGTCACGTCGCGCATGAAGGACGACCTCCTCGCCGACGGGATCCCGCACGGGGTCGCCATGATCATCCAGACGGCCACGGACGGGCTGTTCATGGCGCATCTCTTCGGCATGTACCGGCCGACCGAGGCCGACATCCTGGCGCTGCGCGCAACGCTCGGCGCCCTGCTGGAGCAACGGTCATGACCCGCCGCGCTCAACTGCTGATCGGCCTCGCCGCGCTGGGGCTCGCGGCCGGCGGCTATGGCGTGCTCACGCGCGGCGAGGCCACACGACCGACCCAGACCGTCGCGGCGGCACCGGCCGGGCCGGTGGGCGTCGGGGCGCTGGGGCGCGTCGAACCCGCGTCGCGCATCCGCACCCTCACCCAGCCGGGCGGCATGGCGGTGACACGGCTCGACCGGCTGCTGGTCGCCGCGGGCGACAGCGTGACCGAGGGCCAGCTCCTCGCCGAATTTGCCGATGCAGCCCAGAAGGATGCCTCCGTCGCCCAGGCCGAGGCCGCGGTGGCCGAGCAGCGCGCCAGCCTCGATCGGATCCGCGCCGCCGGGCGCCCCTCGGAGATCGAGGCGCAGCGCGCCCGCATCGCCGCGCTGAAGGCGCAGGAGGAACTGGCGCTGCGCGAAGCCGAACGATCGGACCGGCTGGTGCCCACCGGGGCCGGCGCCGTGGCCCAGGCCGATCGCAACCGCGCCGCCGCGGTGCGCCTGGCCGCGGAACGGCGGCAGGCCGAGGCCGATCTCGATACCCTGCTCTCCTCCCGCCCCGAGGACATCGCCCTGGCCGAGGCGCGGCTCGCCGCCGCGGCGGCAGCCCTGACGAAGGCGCGCGCCGATGCGGAGCTGTCGCGGGTACGCGCCCCCTTCGCCGGCACGGTGCTGCGCATCATCGCGCGGCCCGGCGACCAGGTTGGCAATGACGGGCTGATGGAGATCGGCGACCTGACCCATATGGATGTCGTCGCCGACGTCTATGAAACAGACCTGCCCCGCCTGCGGCTGGGTGCCCCGGCCGAGGTGGTGGTTCCCGGCGAATCCCATCGCTTCGCCGCGACGGTGCGCGAGATCGGGTGGACAGTCCGCCGCCAGACCCAGGCGAATACGGACCCCGTGGCGGCGGTGGACAGCCGAACGGTGGAGGTGCGGCTCGCCCTGGACGAGGCCGGCACCGAAGCGCTGCGGCGGCGGTCCAACATGCAGGTGCAGGTGGCGATTCGGCCATGAACGCGGTCACGAAGTCGACTCTGCTGCCCTGGGCTCCGGAACATACCGGAGAGGCCGCGCAGGCCGCCGATGCCCCGCCCCCCCGGCGTGGATCCGGGCCGGTCGCGTCGCTGTTCCTGCCGGCGCGCCTCGCCTGGCGGCAATTGCGGGCAGAACGGGCGCGGCTCTTCTCGGCCCTCGCCGGGGTGATGTTCGCGGCCGTGCTGGTCTTCATGCAGCTCGGCTTCCGCTCGGCATTGTTCGACAGCGCCACCAGGCTGCTCGCGGCCATGGAAGCCGAGATCTTCCTGATGAACCCGCTGACCACGGTGAGCTTCCGGCCCGAACCGCTGCCGCGCGTGCGCGCGCACCAGGCGCTCGCCTTGCCCGAGGTCATGCAGGCCGTCCCGGTCTACCTGACCCAGGCGACCTGGCGGAACCCGCAGGACGGGTCGCGGCGCATGATCCAGATGATCGGCTTCGACGTCGAGGCCGGCGCGATGCATTTCGAGGGGCTCGACGCCATCACCCCGGCCCTGCGCCGGGTCGATGCGGTCGGCTTCGACACGCGCTCCCGCCCTGAATTCGGCGATGTCGAGCAGCTCTTCGCCGAACGCGGCCCCTTCGAGGTGCAGGTCGGCAACCGCATGGTCGAGATGGTGGGCCTCGTCAGCATCGGCCCTTCCTTCGGCGCCGACGGCAACCTGCTGATGAGCGAGGTGAATTTCCGCCGCATGGTGCCCACGCGCACCGCGGCGAATACGGACCTCGTGGCCATCCGCCTGCGCCCGGGCGCCGATGTCGCCGCCGCCCAGCAGCGCCTGCGGGAGATCCTTCCCCCCGACGTGATGGTGATGACCCATGCCGAATTGGTCGCGCATGAACGCCAGTACTGGGAGACCGCGACGCCGATCGGCTTCATCTTCGGCTTCGGCTCGGTGATGGGGCTGATCGTCGGGATGGTGATCGTCTACCAGATCTTGTTCTCCGACATCGCCGCCCATCTGCGCGAATACGCGACGCTGAAGGCGATCGGCTATTCGAATGGGTATCTCGCGCGGGTGGTGATGGCGGCGGCGCTGATCCTCGCCGTGATCGGCTTCCTGCCCGGGGCCGCGCTGTGCGTGTGGCTTTACGAGGTGGTGGCGGACGCAACCTTCCTGCCGCTGACCATGACGATCGAACGCGCCGCCATGGTCTTCGCGCTGATCTTCGGCATGTGCGCGACGGCGGGACTGCTCGCGATGCGCAAGCTGCGCGATGCGAGCCCGGCGGACATGTTCTGATGGACCCGATCCGGATCGAGAAGCTGACCTTCGCCTATGGCGAGGGAGAGTTGCGCCGCCCTGTCCTGCGCGACATCGCGATGGACGTCCATGTCGGCGAGGTCGTGCTGCTGACCGGGCCATCCGGGTCGGGCAAGACGACGCTGCTGACGCTGATCGGCGCGCTGCGCGGCATGCAGGAAGGGTCGTGCCGCGTGCTGGGCCGCGAATTGATGGGCGCCACGGAACGCGATCGCGTCGCGCTGCGGCGACGCATCGGCTTCATCTTCCAGAACCACAACCTGCTCGGCTTCCTCACCGCCCGGCAGAACGTCGCCATGGCGCTCGAGATCGAGGCCGCGCTACCGGAGCGCGAGAGGCTGGAGCGGGCGGGGGCGATGCTCGCCGCGGTCGGACTCGCGGGGCATGAGGACAAGACCCCGGCGAAGCTGTCGGGCGGCCAGCGGCAGCGCGTGGCCATCGCCCGCGCCCTGGTGGCCGAACCGGGCCTGGTGCTGGCCGACGAGCCCACCGCGGCGCTGGACAAGGTCTCGGGCGGGGAGGTCGTGCATCTGCTGCGCGACATCGCCAAGTCGCGCGGGACACCGATCCTGATGGTGACGCACGACCCCCGCATCCTCGACATCGCCGACCGCATCGTGGCGATGGAGGATGGCCGGATCGTGGAGACACAGGCGGCCTGAAACCGGCCGGGACTTGATTTCCGTCAACGCAGCACGGGGCTGGTCACGGCAGGAGAAAGCCTGCCAAGAACCCGGGAATGCCGCATCATGGCCCTGACCTTCATCTCCCCTCCGGAACCGGAATCGAATCGTAAGCTCGCCTATCTGATCCTGGCGATCGTGCTCTATGTGGGCGTGCTGCTGCTGCCGACGCCGGCTGGACTGACCGCCTCCGGGCAGGTCGCGCTCGGGCTGCTCGTCCTCGTCATCGTGCTGTGGATCAGCGAGTGCGTCTCGCCCGCCAACAGCGCCATCATCCTGACCGGCGCCGCCGTGCTGGGGCTGATGGGCAAGCCGCTGCGCGCGGGCGGACCGCCGCTGACCTCCGGCGGCGCATTGAACACCATGCTGACCGGCTTCTCCTCCTCGGCCGTCATGCTGGTCGCCGCGGCGCTGTTCCTCGCCGTGGCGCTGAAGCTCACCGGGCTCGACCGGCGCGTCGCGCTGCTGGTCATGAAGAAGGTGGGCGTGTCGCGTTCCCGCCTGATCATCGGGGCGATGATCGTCGGCTTCGTGCTGGCGCTGTTCATCCCCTCCGCCACCGCCCGCGTCGGCGCGGTGATCCCGATCATGGTGGGGATCGTCGCGGCGCTGGGGCTGACCGTGAACAGCAGCCTCGGTGCGACGCTGATGGTCGTGACCGTCGCCGCCTGCTCGGTGTTCAACATGGGCATCAAGACCGGCGCGGCGCAGAACCTGATCAGCCTGAACTTCATGCAGCAATCCTTCGGACATTCGGTGACCTGGGGCTGGTGGTTCGTCAGCGCGCTGCCCCTCATGCTCGGCATGTGCGTGGTGCTGTACTTCGCCGCGCTGCTGATCCTGCGCCCCGAGGTCCCCGGCAAGGAGGAAGCCGAGAAGCGCCTGGCTGACGAGCTCGCGCAGCTCGGTCCGGTCACCCCGGCCGAGATGCGGCTGATGGCGGTGGCCGTGCTGCTGCTGGTCATGTGGTCCACCGAAGGCGCGCTGCACGTCTTCGACACCGCCACCACCACCCAGATCGGCATCGCGCTGCTGCTGATGCCGCGCATCGGCGTGATGCACTGGGCCCAGGCGGAAAAGCAGGTGCCCTGGGGGACCATCATCCTCTTCGCCGCGGGCATCTCGCTCGGGACCCTGATGTCCACCACCGGCGCGGCCACCTGGCTGGCGCAGGTGACCCTGGGCAGGCTCGGGCTCGATGCGCTGCCGATCTTCATGGTCATCGCCGCGCTGTCGCTGTTCAGCATCGTGCTGCATATCGGCTTCGCCTCCGCGACCGGCCTCGCCAGCACCCTGATCCCGATCATGATCGCCTTCGCCAAGACCCTGCCTTTCGGCGAGCAGGCGGCCTTCGGGATCGTGCTGATCCAGGCGATGGTGGTGTCCTTCGGCTTCATCCTGCCGACCAACGCGCCGCAGAACATGCTGGCCTACGGCACTGGCGCCTTCACCATCGTGCAGTTCGCCAAGGTCGGCGTGGTGGTGACCGTCGCCGGTTGGCTGCTGATCGTGCTGCTCTCGGCCACCTACTGGCCGATGATCGGGGTGCTGTGACATGGCCGGCAAGGTCGGGATCGTCGGCGCCGGGCTGGTCGGGGCAGCAGCGGGCTATCTGCTCGCCCTGACCTCGGGCGTGCGAGAGGTGGTGCTGCTGGACCTCGACGCCGCGCGGGCGGCGAGCGAGGCAGCAGACATCGCCCATGCGGCATCCTTTGCCAGCACCGCCGTGGTGCAATCCGGCAGCTATGCCGACCTCGCCGGGGCCGATGTGGTGGTCATCACGGCCGGCGTCAGCCTCAAGCCGGGGCAGACCCGGCTCGACCTTCTGGCGACCAATGCGCGGATCGTCAGCGGCATCATCGAACAGGTGTTGAAGGCGGCGCCCGAGACGGTTCTGCTGTTTGCCTCCAACCCCGTGGACGTGATGCCCGCTCTCGCGGTCCGGCGCTTCGGCGTGCCGCCCGGGCGTGCCATCGGAACGGGCTGTGCCCTGGATTCCGCACGCTTCCGGGACCGGCTGGCGCGCGAGTTCGGCATCGCGCCGCAATCCATGCACGCCTACGTCCTCGGCGAGCATGGCGATTCCGAGGTGCTGCACTGGTCCGGCGCGCATGTTGCGGCCATGCCGCTGGCGCGCTTCGCGGAACAGCTCGGGCGACCGCTGACGGAAGACCTGCGCGCCACCATCACGCAGGAGGTGCGCACCTCGGCCTACCGCATCAAGGAAGGCAAGGGCGTGTCCAACTTCGGGATCGGCGGCTGCATCGCACGACTGACCCAGGCGCTGGTGAATGGGGAGAACACCATCTTCACCGTCTCCACTTTCGCCGAAGAAATCCTGGGCGTGCACGAAACCTGCATCTCCCTGCCGCACATGCTGGGCGCGCGCGGCGCATCGCCGGCCATGCTGCCGCCACTGGACGAGGCGGAAACGGCAGCACTGCGACACAGCGCCGAGGTGATCCGCGAGGCGATTGCCGCGGCGCTGAGGTGACTGGGGAAGGTTGGGCGGGCGCCACCTCTACGTCCGCCAGGCTGGCCTGAACCGTCGGGACTCGGCGCCGGGGGCCACACGCGCGGCGCACCATGTCAGGTGAAGGTTTGCGAGGGCCTTGCTACTTCCACTGTGGATGTCAGAGGGGCTTTGCCCCTCCGACACCTCCCCAGCAAAGGCCGAAA
>JAYSDS010000157.1:0-13116 GCA_041914265.1 Roseomonas sp. | reverse complement strand
CCGGGGGGGCCCAGCCCACTGGGGGGCGGGGGGGGGTGGGGGGGGGGGGGGCCCCCCCCCCGGTTCCTGTCCCGCGAAACCACCAGATAGGGCCGGCGGCCGAGAGAGCCGGAGAGGGGTGACACCTCGCCTCTGCCACCTGCCGCTTTACCGGCTTATCGTTCATGCCGCTGATCCCCCTCCGCAAAAGGACGTTGCATGGCCGGCTTCGACAGGCGCCTTTTCCTGGGCTGCCTTCCGGCGCTTGCGGGTTGCGCTTCCGCCGCGCCGTCGCGGCCGGCGGAAGCGCCTTCGCCCGTGGCCCGTCTGGTCGCGCGTTATCCCGATCATCTCGCGGGGGTCGAAGGCGACATGCTGGTCTGGAAGGATGGCGCGCGCATGCCGATCGGCCTGGGCCAGCCTGAGCGATCCTTCGAGGAGATGCTGCGCTCCGCCAGCATCGCCGACCAGCTCCGGCAGGTCTACGAGCCCGGTCCGTTGCGCCAGCCACCGCCGACCGACCACAGCCCCGGCCGGCTACGCAACACGGATTTCTTCCTCAAGATGTATGGCGACTGCCGCCGGGGCGAGGTCACGGCGCGCCAGCGGCCCGTTCTCTGGATGCCGCGCACGCGCCCGCAGTCACTGCCGGCGACGACCGTGAATGACGTCGCCACGCGCCTCGAACGGGTGACCGATGCGCTGGAGGGGCTGCCCGATCGGTTCAAGGCGTATCTCGTCCCCGCGGCCGGCACCTACAATTGCCGTGTCGTCGCCGACACCGGGCTGCTGAGCATGCATGCCTTCGGCGCGGCGATCGACATCGCGGTGCGGCAGTCGGATTACTGGGCCTGGTCGCGCGCGCGCGGCGCCATCGCCTATCGCAACCGGATCCCGGACGAGATCGTCGAGGTCTTCGAGGCAGAGCGCTTCATCTGGGGCGGCAAATGGTACCACTACGACACCATGCATTTCGAATATCGCCCGGAGTTCTTCGCCTGAGGCTGGATCGGGGCGGTCACTCCGCCGCCGCGACGGGCACCGGCGATGCCTCCTCGCGGTTTTCGAGCACCAGGATGAAGACCGGCTTGCCATAGGGGGCCGGCAATACGCGGCCCGATTCATCGGCGGGGAAGCGGCGCAGCGCCACCATGCCCTGCACATTGCCGCCCACGGCCTCGATGACGCCGGCGTTGATGCGCACCACCACGTCGCAATGCATCGGCCGCGGCCGTCCGCGTTCCGCCAGGCGCCGCGTCCAATGCGTCAGCGGCACATAGGCGCGGTCGGCGCAGATCAGGTCACCTGGCACCGGGGCGTATTCCTCCGGGGCGTGCGGGCGGAAGGGCGCATGCTCCGGGTCCGTCGCGGCGCGCATCAGCACCGCGTCGAGATAGCGCGCATGCCGCGAGGAGGTGGGCAGGTCGCTCTCCGGCACGAAGGCGCGCCGCGCCACGGTCGAGATGAAAGCGGCCGACCAGGCCGGGTTTTCGTAGAGGCTCATGTCGTCGATGCCGGCGATGGCCATCGGGCGGCTGTCGACGGCCCCGTCGCTATCCGACGTCTCGGCGCTGAGTCGTTCTTCCATCGCCGCGAGGCCGGAGCGCAGGTCGGCATGCCGCTGCGCGATCCGATACCCGCCTGGGATGGTGTTCCAATAGTCCAGCAGGCGGGTGAAGCGATTCTCGGTGGCGGTGGTGTCGGAAGGCCGGGCATCCGGCCAGCCGGTGATCACGATGCGACCCCAGGCGCGCCATTCGGCAAGCGCGGCCCGCGCGAGCGGGGAAGCAGGGTCGGGTTCTTCGGGTGGCGCCGGCTGCCGGCTTGCGCAGGCGGCCAGACACAAGGCTATCGGCAGAAGGCGTATCAGAAGCATGGCGGCACAGTATTGTCGGGCCCAAGAATTCATGCACCCCCATGATTGGCGAGGGCGACTGAATCAACGTGCCTGTGGCGCCGTTGTGCAGGCGGGTGCCGTTGGGCCGGAGAAGGGTTTGCCCCCCTCCCGACCCCAGCACGGCCGAAAGGCCTTGATGATTCCGCTGGTGGGGAAGCGAGGGGCTCTGCCCCTCCGAACCTCCCCGCCAGGACTTGGCGTTGGGCGGAAGGTCCGAGCTACTTCCTCCCAGCGCCTTCCGTGCGCAGGAGCGGGTTTCGGCACCATTCTTCCAGTGGCGCACGGCGCCAGGTCGAGGTTTCCAAAGGCCTTTCGGCCTTTGGCGGGGTGGCTTGGAGGGGCAGCGCCCCTCCAATTCCGCGGCGGAAGCAACCCATTAACCAGGAAGGCATTGCGCGCTACTGGCGGGACGGTGCCAAACCCCGCCCTTGCACAGGAAGCGTCCCGGGCAGGCGCCGTGCCTGACGCCGGAGGATTGCGGTTCGACCTCTCCCGGTCGACCGTTACGCCCCGACGTATTTGATCGCGCAGCCATAGGCCTGGGTGCTGGCCTGCTGCACCGGCCGACCTTCCGCCACGGCGAGGAACGCGTTGCGCAGATACGGCTCGGCGCGTTCCACATCGGTCGCGCGCGTCGAGCGGATCGAATCGATGCCGCCCATGTAGCGCAGCGCGCCGTCCGCCGAGATGACGAACATGTGCGGCGTCACCGTCGCCCGATACAGCCGCGCTGCCTCGGAATTGTGGTCGAGCAGCACGGCCGTGGGCGCGGCGTTGCGGCTTGCCGTCAGTTCCTTCGCGCGGCCGCCGGTGACGTAGCCCTGCTCGCCGACGGGCGAGGAGGCGATGGACAGCCACACCCCGCCGCGCTCGGCGACCAGGCGCTGCAGCGTCTGCATGTTCGTGCTGCCGTAGTGCTTCCCGACGAAGGGGCATTCGTGGTTGGTCCATTCGAGGACCACGACCTTCCCGCGGAAATCCGACAGGCGGCGAGCGGTGCCGTCCTGGTCCGGCAGCGCGAAATCCGGTGCGGGCGCGCCGATGACCGGCGCGGCCGAGGCCAGGCGGGGCAGCAGCACAAGGCCTCCGGCAGCGCCGAGGGCGGCGCGGCGCGTGAACGTCGTCGTCGTCATGTGGAGTCTCCCGGTTGGTTGATGGCCTCGAGCACGATCCCCTCGGTGAGGATCTGCGGCAGGATCCGCGGCGCACCGCCTCCTGCCGGGTAGAACAGATAGAGCGGCACGCCGTCGCGCTGGTTCGCCCGCAGCACGGCGGTGATCGCCGGATCGCCACGTGTCCAGTCGCCGGTGAGGTAGGCGATGTTGCGATCGGCGAAGGCGCGCTGGACGCCGTCGCTCGCCAGGGCGACGCGCTCATTCACCTTGCAGGTGATGCACCAGGCGGCGGTGAGGTTCACGAAGACCGGGCGGCCCGCCGCGCGCAACTCGGCGACACGCGCCTCGGACCAGGGCTCGCCATGGCTCGCGCTGCCGGCCTGTGCGGGGGCCGGCGCCGCATGCAGCCCCGGCAGCAGGGCGAGAGCGCCGATCACCGCCGCCGCGCCCACGGCGCGCCCGATCCGACCGCCGGATTGCTGCGCGACGCCGATCGCCCAGGCCGCGAAGCCGATCAGTACGCCGCCGCCCAGCACGGCCAGCACCGCCGAGGAGCCGGCCTGCTCCGACAACACCCAGACCAGCCAGGCGGCCGCCGCATACATCGGGAAGGCGAGGGCCTGCTTCAGCCGCTCCATCCACGGCCCCGGCTTCGGCAGCCGCCGCGCGAGGCCGGGAAGGATGCCCAGCAGGGCATAGGGCACCGCCATGCCGAGGCCCATGGCGGCGAAGACCGCCAGCGCCTCGACCGCGCCCATGCCGAGCGCCGCGCCGATCGCCGCGGCCATGAAGGGCGCGGTGCAGGGCGTGGCGACCAGCACGGCGAGCATGCCCGTGAAGAAGGACCCGGCATGCCCGCCCTTGGCCGCCAGCCCGCTGCCGGCCGAAACCGGCCCGCCGACGCCATAGACGCCCGACAGGTTCAGTCCCACCGCCAGCATCAGCCAGGCCATCGCCGCGACGAAGACCGGGGAGGTGAACTGGAACCCCCAGCCGGCCACGCCCCCCGCCGCGCGCAGCCCGACCAGCAGCGCACCCAGGGCGATGAAGGACAGCACGACGCCGGCCGTGTAGGAGCCCGCATGCGCCCGCACCGCCCCGCGCGCCGCGCCCGACAGCTTCGCGAGCGACACCGCCTTCATGGCGAGGATGGGGAAGACGCAGGGCATCAGGTTGAGGAGAAGCCCGCCCAGCGCCGCGAAAAGCAGCGCCTGCCACAGCGGCAGCCCCGCGGCACCCGCAGAGGGCACGGGGCCCAGCGTCGCGGAAACGCGATAGGCGCCGTGAAGGCCCGCGGCATCGGTGATGGAAACCACCCCGGCCACCTCGCCCGGCAGGGCTTCGGCCTGCCCGCGCGTCAGGCCCAACCGCAGCGCGCCCTCGCGCACGGTCAGGGGTTGCGGCGCGGCGTTGTCGATCACGCCCCAGGGTTCGGGGAAGAAGAAAGCCTCGCGCACCGCGCCGGGGGCGATGCCGGGGCCGGCGATCTCGATCGCGCCCGCCCCGGCCTCGAAGCCATAGCGGGCGGTGAAGGGGGCATCGCGCGCCTCGGCCGCCACGGCGGCGCTGAACAGGGCGGCAATGGCCGGCTCGGCCGGCTGCGGCGCGGCCTCGACCGGCAGGTCCAGGCGGAAGGCGCCTTCCTCGGGGATGCAGATGCGTTCGCAGACCAGCCAGGTCGCATCCGCCTCGAGGGTGAAGACCTCGCCCGGCTTCAGCCCGGCGGGCGCGGTGACCGGAATGGTGAAGACCGGTTCGCCCTCATAGCCGAAATTGACCAGCGGCCCGAAGGGGATGCGCTGCGGGGCCGGAAAGCGCATCGCGCCGGCGGTGGCGCCGTCGGGCAGGGCGAAGCTCACCTCCGGCGGCTGTCCGGCATCGCCGGGATTGGTCCAGTAGGTGTGCCACCCGGGCGCGAGGCGCTGGCGCAGCGCGACGCGGAAGCTCTGCCCCGGCGCAATCGCCTGCTGGTCCGCGATCAGCGTGACCGTTGCGCGGGGGGAGGTGACGGGCGTGCTCTCGATCGCCCTCGCCCCAGGGACGATGGCGCAAAGGCCGAGAAGGAAGGTGAGCACCCGCAACATGACACGAAAGAAAGGTGAACCCGGCCGGCGCGCAAGCCCTGTTACGCAGATTTACCAAAGGCGTTTCATTCCAGCGAACTGCTCTCCCACGCCGCGTCGCGGATGCCCGGCTGGCGGGCGAGCTCGGTGACGACGGCCTCGATCTCCGTGGTCACCACCACCGTGCTGACGAGCACGGCGGTGATCTCGAAACTTTCCTCGCCGCGCCCCGTCACCTCGATGTCGGCAACGGGGTAGTGCGCGGCCTGGAGGCGTTCGATCAGGTGGCGGCGCATGGCGGGCAGGTTCGCGGCATCGGTGGTGATGCGGACCTCGATCCGCGCCTCGGTGCCCGATTGGTCGAGTGGGCGGCGTTCGATCCAGGTCACGATCGGGCGCAGCATCGTGTTGCCGGCGAGCACGAAGACGGTGATCAGCACGGCCTCCACCACCAGGTCCGATCCGGCGGCGGCGCCGATCGCGGCCGAGCACCACAGCGTGGCGGCGGTGTTCAGCCCACGGACGTTCAGCCCCTCCTTCATGATGACGCCGGCGCCGAGGAAGCCGATCCCGGAAACGACATAGGAGATGACCCGCACCGCCTCCGCATCGCCGGCCAGGCGCTGGCCGATGTCGACGAAGGCCGCCGCACCGACCGCGACCAGGGTGTTGGTGCGCAGCCCGGCACTGCGCTGGCGGAACTGCCGTTCGATGCCAACCAGCGTGCCAAGCACGAAGGCGACGAGGAGGCTGAACATGCTGTCCAGGACGGGAAACAGATGGACGGTGGTCAGGAAGCGCAAGGGGAACGACTCGCGATGGTCACGGGAATAGGCATGCTACCAGCCCGATCGCATCGTCGCCGTGCTGTCCCGAAAGCTTCACGGCCATAGGGGCGGGGCAGGGCTTTGCCCCTCTCCATCGCCACCGCCCCACCAGACGTGACGCCCCCGTCCCCCGCCGTCTCAAGCCGCGCGTGTCGATGCCGCGGCTGACCCGCACGCCGTGGCGCGCGGTCGTGACAGCGTCCGGTACAGATCCACCAGCCGTGCCGCCTCGGCCTCCCAGGCGAAGGGACCGCGTGCCGCGGCCCAGCCGGCTTCCCCCAGGGTCGAGCGGCGTCCGGGATCGGCCAGCGCCGCGATGGCGGCGGCGACCGAGGCGGCATTGCCGCTATCGACAAGCAGGCCGCAGCCTGCCTCGCGCACCACGGCGGCCACTTCCTCGGCGAAGTCGGGCGCGATGACGGGCAGGCCCGCGGCCATGGCGTCGAACAGCTTGTGGGGCAGGGCGAGGCGGTGGTTCTCCTCGCCCCGCTGGAACAGCACCAGGGCCAGGTCGCAGCCGCGCAGCCGCTCCAGCGCCTCGGCTTGCGGGAGCCAGCCGGTGACGGTGATACGCGGCGCCAGGCCCATCGCCGCGGCACGGGCGTGGAAGTCGGCCTCGCTGTCGTCGGTGAAGCGGCCGATCAGCAGCAGGCGGGTGTCGGCCGGGGCGAGCGCCAGGGCCTCCAGCATGGTGGGCCAGCTGCGTGCCCGGGTCAGCGCGCCGAGATGGCCGATCCGCAGCGGCGCTGGCCGATGCACGCGCGGCGGTGTGCCCGGTGCCGGCGCGTAGTTGCGCACCCTGACGATGCGCGCGCCGGCGAAGTCTCCATCCAGCCCATCCTTGGCGACCACCACGGCATCGGCCGCCTGTCCCATCAGCCGGCAGGCGAGGCGGATCGCCGCCCGAGCGACCGGGCGCAGCAATGCCGGCAGCCGGGCATCGAGGCGGGAAGGGTAGTGCTCATGCACATCCAGCACGACCCGCGCCCCGCAGCGTCGCGCCGCGATCAGCGCGGCGAGCCAGGCATCGGGCTCCGACGCATGGATCACCGCCGGGCGCAGGGCCGCGGCATCGCGCGCCAGGCGCAGCAGCCCGCGCAGCCGCCGGTGCCGATGGGTCGCGATCCGCACGCCATCGACCTCCGCCGGCGTCGCGGAACCGCCGGGGCAGAGATGCACCACCGGCCAGCCGGCCGCGGCGAGCGCCGCGCCCTCCTTGCGGACCACGCGGGTATCGGCCGCCGGATGGGCGGCCGACAGCATCAGCACCGTCACCGCGGCAGCACCTCGGCGAGATGGCTGCGCATGCGCTCGCCCGCATGCCCATCCCAGAGCCGGATCGCCTTGGCGCGCCCGGGCGGGTCGAGCACGGCGCGCGGCAGGTCATCCACCGTCACGAGCCGGTTGCCACCCGCCGCGAGGGTTGCCGGGCGCTCGGTCGAAGCGCGCAGCGTCAGGCAGGG
Source organism: Roseomonas sp. (assembly GCA_041914265.1). GTDB lineage: Bacteria > Pseudomonadota > Alphaproteobacteria > Acetobacterales > Acetobacteraceae > Neoroseomonas. The sequence goes on along the minus strand of JAYSDS010000157.1, from coordinate 5,772 downwards.
CAGGCCAATGGCGGCCGCTTCCTCCTGCACCCCGCCGCTGTCGGTGACGATCAGCCGCGCCTGCGCCATCAGCGCGAGGAAGTCGAGGTAGCGCAGTGGCGGCAGCATGGTCACGCCCGCGGGCGGGTCGATCCCGAAGGCGGCGAGCCGCGCCGCGGTGCGCGGATGCAGCGGCCAGGCGAGCGGCTGGCGCCGCGCCGCCGCCGCGAGGGCGCCGACCACTTCCGACAGCCGCGCGCGATCGTCGACATTGGCCGGCCGATGCAGCGTGACGACGCCGTATCGCCGGCCTTCGAGGCCCGCGGGCAGTGCCCGCTGCCGTGCCTGCGGCAGGTGGCGCAGCACGGAATCGACCATCGCATTGCCCACCGCGCGCACGCGCGCCGCGCCGAAGCCGTCAGCGACGAGGCGCATCGCGGTCTCGTGGTCCGGCGCCCAGAGCAGGTCCGAGATCGCGTCCAGCGCGCGGCGGTTGATCTCCTCCGGCATGTCGCGGTCGTCGCAGCGCAGCCCGGCTTCCAGATGCGCAACGGGGATGCCGAGCTTGCGCGCGGCGAGCCCTGCGGCCAGCGCGCCGTCGACATCGCCGGCGACGACCACCAGGGCCGGGCGCTGCGTCCGCCAGGCAGCCTCGGCGGCGATCATCGTGTGGCCGGTGAGCTCGGCGTGGGTGCCGCCGGAGACGCCGAGCGAGATCGCGGGCGGCGGCAGGCGCAGATCCTCGAGCAGGTCGCCGAACATCGCGGCGTCGTGGTGCTGGCCGGTATGGACCAGGGCGGGACGGCAGATCGGCGAGGTCTCGGCCAGCGCGTGCCAAAGCGCGGCGAGCTTGGGCAGGTTGGGACGGGCCGCGGCGACGAGATGGACGACGGGAAGGGTCATGGTGGGGCGCTGTGGAGGAGCCCCTGCCGCCGCCGATCCTCCCCCGCCAAAGGCCCGAGGCCCTTGGAAACCGTCATTTGGCGCCGGGTGCTGCGGGCGCAGACCAGGGCAAAGCCCGCCCCGGCGCCCGGCGCGCGCTGGGCCAGTTCCTCCGTGCCGCCTCGCCTTGCGCCGGGAAATCCACTTTCCAAAGGCCCGCCGGCCTTTGGCGGGGTGGCTTGGAGGGGCAGGGCCGCTCCAATCGCGACCGCGAGGAACCGTTCCGCCTGCAGCCGCATGTCCCATTGCAGCACCGCCTGCCGCCGCCCGGCCGCCCCCATGGCGTCGCGCAGCGCCGGCTGTTCCGCCAGCCGGACCAAGGCTGCGGCCAGCGCCGTGGCATTCCCCGGTGGCACCGCGATGCCCGACGGACCATCAGCCACGATCCGCGCCGCGCGCCCCGGCTGATTGGTGATGACCGGCCGCCCTGCCGCGAGCCCGTCCATCAGCTTGTTCGGCGCCGTCCACTCCGCGAAGGCGGGGATGTCGGCGAGCAGATGCAAGGCAATCTGGCATCCGGCGTGCAACGCGCCGATCGCGGCGCGCGGCTGCGCGTCGAGGAAGGTGACGTTGTCGAGCCCATCGGCCGCGGCGCGGGCCATCAGCGCGGGCTTCTCGGCGCCATCGCCGACGAGGAGGATGCGCAGCCGGCGTTCGCCGCGCGCATGCAGGATGGCGGCGGCGTCGAGCAGCGTGCCGAGCCCGTTCGCCCGCCCATGCGCCCCCGCATAGAGCGCGATGCATTCCTGCGGCGCGGCCTGTGCCGGCCGCCAGGGCGCGATGTGCGGGCCAAAGAGGTCGAGGTCGCAGCCATTCGGGATGACATGGACCCGGGCGGGGTCGGCGCCGCGGGCGATGGCGGTATCCGCCATGCCGTCCGACAGGGCGACGACGGCCGCGGCGTGGCGGCACGCGGCATCCGCCAGGCGGTCCATCGCCGCCAGCGCGGATGCGGGCACGCCGCCCAGGGCGCGGGGCAACTCGGGCCAGGGGTCACGGATCTCGAACACGAAGGGCGTGCCGCGCAACGCCCCGGCGGCGAGTGCCGGCAAGGCGACGGTCAATGGGGTGGAGGAGGCGATCACCAGGTCCCAGCGCCGCCCCAGCGCCAGTCGCGTCGCCTGCGCGGCGAAACGAAGGAAGGCGGCGCTGCGCGCGGGCAGGCCCATGGCATTGCTGCAGGGGATGTCGAATTCGACGATGTTCAGTCCGTGGCGCCGGCCCTGCCGCGCGCCGAACCGGAAGGGGCCGCCGAGCCCGGTCTCCGCCCCCGCGTAGCGGCCGCACGCCATGGTCACGGCATGGCCCTGCGCCGCGAGGGCCCGGGCAAAGCCATGGCTGCGCGTCGGCACGCTGCCGCCGGGCGCCGAATAATGCTGGTGCAGATACAGGATACGCAGTGTCACGCGCGGCAGGCCTCGCGGATGGCGGCGATGACGCGCTGCTGGTCGGCCTCGGTCATGCCGGTACCGGAGGGCAGGCAGAGGCCGCGGGAGAAGAGTGCCTCGGCCACCGCCCCGCCGGCCGCCGGCGCGTCGCGGAACACCGGCTGCAGCGGCAGCGGCTTCCAGACCGGGCGGGATTCGATGCCGGTCGCCTCCAGCGCCTGCTGGAGCGCGGTGCGGTCGGTCCCGCAGCGGGCGGGATCGACCAGCAGCGCCGTCAGCCAGCGCGACGCCCTGCCCCAGGGCGCCTCGGGCATGAAGGACAGGCCCGGCAGGCTGGAGAGCGCGCCGACGTAGCGGTCGAAGATCGCCCGCCGCGCCGCCACACGCGGGGCGAGCTCGGCAAGCTGCGCCTGCCCCACCGCGGCGAGCAGCGAGGACAACCCATAGGCATGCCCGGTCGCGCTGTGCTGGTAGTGCGGCGCCGGATCCTTGGCATGGCTGGCGAGGTGCCGCGCGCGCCCGATCAGTACCGGGTCGTCCGAGGCGAGCGCACCGCCCCCGCCGGCGGTGACGATCTTGTTGCCATTGAAGGACAGCGCGGCGAGGCGCGCCCCCCGGCCGGCATGGCGGCCCCGGATCGACGCCCCGAGCCCTTCGGCGCTGTCGCTGACGACCGGCACGCCCCAGCGGGCGCAGGCGGTGAGGATGGCGTCGAGCTCCGCCGCCTGGCCGTAGATATCGACCGCCACGACGGCACGCGGCAGCCGGCCGCGCCGCGCCGCGGCGTACAATTCCGTCCGCAGCAATTCGGGATCGAGCGTCCAGGAGGCAGGATCGACATCCAGGAAGCGTGGCATCGCGCCCATCTGCACCGCCGGGGCAATGGTGGCGACGAAGGTGAAGCCGGGGGCCCAGACCTCATCCCCCGGCGCGATGTCGAGCACGCGGAAGGCCAGGTGCAGCGCCGCCGTCCCGGATGAGGTGGCCAGCACATGGGGAAAGCCGGTCGCCGTACCGATCGCTGCCTCGAAGGCCGTGATGGCCGGGCCCGCCGGGGCGACCCAGCCGCTGTCCAGCACCGCCTGGAGCGCTGCGCCCTCCTGGCCCGTCAGATGCGGCGGCGAGAGGTGGATGCGGCGCGGCGAGACCTCGGCGGAGAACCGGTCGAGCGGCGGAACATCGGGGCGGAGCGGTGCAACGAATGTCACAAAGAGACGATATTTTACGATTCGGAATTCAACCAGTGGTTTTGTTATCCGAGCCGCGGAAAGTCGGCATGGTTGCATGCCCCGGAGCGGTGACGCCCCGTCCGGTGAGCACCAGCGCTCCGCAGCGCAGCAGCAGCGCGGCATCGTGCGCGAGGCGCGGCGGCGTTTCCGCATAGCGGGCATCGAGCTCGAGCCGCACTTCCCAGGGGACGGCATTGCGCCCGGCCGCCTGGGCGAGGCCGGCGAGGCCCGGCCGCACGCGAAGCCGCAGCGCCTGTCGCGCCGAGTAGCGCGGCAGGTAGTCCAGCGGCAGCGGTCGCGGCCCGACCAGGGACATCTCGCCGCGCAGGACGTTGACCAGTTGCGGCAACTCATCGAGCGCCAGGGCACGCAGCAGCCGGCCCGTGCGCGTCATGCGCGCGGCATCCTCGCCGGGACCCTCGCGCAGGGTACGGAACTTCAGCAGCGTGAAGGGCGTGCCGGCGAGCCCCGCGCGGACCTGCCGGAACAGCAGCGGCCGGCCCAGCGCGATGTGCACGATCAAGGCCGTCGCGGCGATCAGCGGCGCGCTGGCGGCGAGCAGCAGCGCCGCCCCCGCCAGGTCACAGGCGCGCTTACCGAAGCACCGGTACATGTCGCGGTCCGGTCCGCAGCCCGAGCCCGAGCGCCAGGCCCAGCGCGAACCAGGCCATGCGGTTGCCGAGATCGGTGGAGACCATGATCGAGAGCGCCATCGGCAGGGCCAGGGCGGCGACCCGCGTCGCCCGGCGCGCCGAAGCCCGCGCGCCCAGGCGCAGCGCCGTGAGCCCGCCGCCCCCGAAGGCCAACAGCCACAGGGTGAGGCCGGGCAGGCCACCCTCGGCCATGGCTTCCAGCAGATGGTTGTGGGGGTAGAGGCCGCGCCGTTCGCCATGCCCCGCGGCGATGGTGAAGCCGCCCGTCCCCAGGCCCCAGGGCAGGGCTTCGCCCCCGCGTTCCATGGCCGCGCGCCATAGTGAGAGCCGGCCGGAGGATTGCGCGACCTCGCCTTCCGAGAGCCGCTCCAGGGTCCGCAGCCCGGCGGCGAGGGGCGGGTCGGTCAGCACCACGGCGAGCACAGCCCCCACGCCGACCAACGCCACGCCGGGGCAGAGCAGCGCCAGGCCGCGCTGTCCCGACCGCCACAGGGCGATCGTCGGTGCCACCCCCAGGGCGAGGGCCAGCGCCGCAAGCGCCGCGCGCCCGCCGGGCATCAGCACCGCGGCCGAGAGGGCGCCGGCAATGCCCAGCCAGGCCGCCCGCGGCAGGAAGCGGCGGGCCTCGGCCGCCCGAACGGCCGCCAGGGCGGCCGCCGAGGCGATGGCAAGGCCGGCGATCTGATACTGCACGCGGACCTGGTCCGGGCTGGCGCCGGGCACCCCGCCGAGCACGATGCTGTCGGTGGCCAGCCCCCAGGCGATGCCCGCCGCCACCAGCATACCGATGACCAGCGCGGCATCGGCGCAACGGGCCAGCGCGCGGTCCTGCGCCGCGATCATCAGCCCGCCGACGAGCATGGCCGGTCCGAGCAGCGTGGCCTCCGGCAGCTTGGCGGCGAGCACCCCGGTCGAGGGACTCCACGCACCGGCCACGACAAGCCACAGCCAGAAGGCGCCGCAAGCGGCCAGCGGCACGGCGATGAGCGGGTCGGCCTGCCACTCGGAGAGCAGCGCCGACAGCGGCAGCACCATCACGAGCGCGAGCGCTGCGAGGAGGGTCAGGTCGAAGGGCAGGGCGGCGAGGACGGGCGTCGACTTCAGCGCACCGGCGAAGTGCAGGATGGCGGCGAGGATGCCGGTGAGGGCGGTCACGGCCGGCGCGGCGCGGTGCTGCGGCTGGAGAAAGGCTTGGCCCCTCTCCGGACCTCGCCCCACCAAAGGCCGAAAGGCGTTTGGAAAACTCGATCTGGCGTCGAGCGCGATGGTTCGGGTGACAAGGTGGCAAGGCAATGCGGTGGTGGGGCTGGATGGGAGGGTCTGTCGAGCGTCGGGTTACGGGCGCCGCAGGACCTTGCGCCGTCGCGCTGGAGAAGCTTTGCCTCTCCAAGCCACCCCAGCAAAGGCCGAAAGGCCTTTGCAAACCTCAACGTGGCGCCGGGCATGACCGGCGGAATGGGCGCCGAAACCCGCCTTTGCGCCCGCCAGGCGCTTCGAGGGGAGCAGCAAGCGCTTCCTGCCCAACGCCAAGCACCTGGCGGGGTGGTCCGGAGGGGCAGCGCCCCTCCGGCTCCCACCAGC
>JAYSDS010000156.1:0-13147 GCA_041914265.1 Roseomonas sp. | reverse complement strand
GAGGGCGCAGCAAAGGCGCTGCCCCCACCACAAAATGATTGCGTTCCATGTGCACCAAGCTGTTGGCGGGGTGGTCCGGCGGGGCGGCGCCCCTCCGGTTCCTTCCAGCGCAACCAGCCAGACAAAAAACGAAGCTTCCGGAGAGCGGGCCAAGACCCCTTTCCGATCCAGCCATCGCCTGATCGGCCCGGCACACCCCCATGCCGCCTTAGGCTATGCCGCCACAAGCCTCGGCCAGTTCGCATCCGCGTGCGCGATTCGTTCCGGGATGTCTTTCTCCCAGCGCCGCTTCGCCGACCGGTCGTGGTTCAGGAACAGCCGGCCATCGACGATTCGCCAGGCTTCGGGGTCGATCGAGGCTGTGTAGCCTTCGCTGACGGCATAGGCGCAGAAGCCGCCATAGGCGGGCGCGTAGCGTTCCGGGTCCGTGGCGAATCGGTCCCGATTCTCCGCCGAGGCAAAGCGCCAGGTCGCTCCGCGCCACATGAAGGCGAATGCCGGCCGTCCCGGGACGGCGCGACCCTCAGTGAAATAGGCGACGACATCGGTGCCGCGCACCGCCACGCCGTCTTCGGCATTGACCGCCAAGGCATGCGAAGGGGCAGGGAAAAGCAGGGTCCCGACCGGGACGGCGATCGTCGCGCCGGGCACCATCCACAGCATCGAGCGGCGGGAAAACGACATGGCGATGTCTCCTTCATCCGCCTTTTCGCCGCCCCCTCGCGCCGGGTTACGGACCCCCCATTGGCGTCCGACCCCCGCGACATGATATGGTGCTTTCGGAAGGTCGGCGGCGGACGGGCTCCTCGCCAACCCGGTCAGGTCCGGAAGGAAGCAGCCGTAACGGGTTCTTGCCCGGGTCGCTTGTCGGCCTTCCACCCGAATCGCCCCGCCACCCCGGCCCGCGCGGCCGCGCCGCCCCAGGGAAAGCATGGCCTCCGACCTCCTCGGCTCCCCTTCCGCGCAGGATGCGGATTCGACGATCGAGGAAGGTCTGCCTGAGCCGCCCGCCCCGGAAGGCCCGGGCCTGTTCGGAGAGCCCGCGCCGCCCGCGCCCCCGGCGCCTCCGCCCGCCCCGGTGCCGGTCGCTACCCCGAGCGCACCCTATCGCGTGCTCGCGCGGAAATACCGTCCGACGACCTTTGACGACCTGATCGGGCAGGAAGCCCTGGTCCGGACCCTGCGCAACGCCTTTGCCCAGGGGCGCGTGCACCATGCCTTCCTGCTGACCGGCGTGCGCGGCGTGGGCAAGACCACCACGGCGCGCATCATTGCCCGCGCGCTGAATTGCGTGGGCGTCGACGGCAAGGGCGGGCCGACCATCGAACCCTGCGGCGTCTGCCCTGAATGCCGCGCCATCCTCGCCGACCGTCACCCCGACGTGACCGAGATGGACGCCGCGTCGAACAACAGCGTCGACGATGTGCGCGAGCTGCGCGAGGCGCTGCGCTTCCGCCCGGCCCAGGCGCGGCAGAAGGTCTTCATCCTCGACGAGTGCCACATGCTCTCGGGTGCGGCCTTCAATGCGCTGCTGAAGACGCTCGAGGAACCCCCGCCCTCCGTGACCTTCATCCTGGCGACGACCGAGCTGCGCAAGGTGCCGATCACCATCCGCAGCCGGTGCCAGACCTTCTCGCTCCGCCGCGTGCCGGTGGACATGCTGCGCGGGCACTTCGCCCGCATCGCGGAGAAGGAGGCGGTCGAGGCCGAGACCGAGGCGCTCGGCATGGTCGCGCGCGCTGCCGACGGGTCGGTGCGCGACGGGCTTTCGCTGCTCGACCAGGCGATTGGCCTGGCTGGCGGCGGTGCCGTCACGGCGGAGAGCGTGCGCGACATGCTCGGCCTCGCCGACCGCTTCATGGTCTTCGACCTGATGGAAGCGGTGATGGGCGGCGATGTCGCCGGTGCCCTCGCCATCCTGGATCGTTCGCATGAGGTCGGCGCCGATCCGCTCGCCGTGCTGCAGGACCTCGCGGATCTCACGCATCTGCTGACGCGCTTCCGCGCCGCCCCCGCGCTGAAGGACGACCAGACCCTGCCGGAGGCGGAACGCACGCGGGGCGCGGCGCTGGCGCAGCGGCTGTCGGTGCCGACCCTCGCGCGTGCCTGGCAGATGCTGCTCAAGGGCCTGGCCGAGGTGCAGCAGGAAGGCGTGGATCGCCGCGCCGCGGCCGAGATGGTGCTGATCCGCCTCTCTCATGTCGCGGACCTGCCGACGCCGGGCGAACTCGTGAAGCGACTGACCGAACAGGGTGGCGGTGCCACGCCGCACCCTGGGCCTTCCGGCGGTGGGTCGGGCGGGCTGCGTGCCATGGCGGGCGGCGGGGCGGTGGCGGCGATGGCGCCGGAGCCGGTGGCCGCCCCCCAGCCGCGCGAATGGCGCGAAGTGGTCGCCCTGGCCTCCGGCGTGAAGCCGATGCTGCACGCGCAACTGCTGCATTATGTGCATCCGGTGCGGATCGCGCCCGGCCGTATCGAGATCCGCCCGCAGCCCGCCGCGCCGCGCGATCTCGCCGCGCAACTGACCGCGCTGCTGGCGGAGCGCACCGGCACGCGCTGGACCGTGACCGTCACCAATGAGGACGGCGAACCGACGCTGGCCGAGCAGGGCCGCAACGCCGAGGCCGACCGGCTCGAGGCTGCGCGCAACCATCCGCTGGTCCAGGCCATCATGCTGGCCTTCCCCGGTGCGACCATCGATGCCGTGCGCGACGCCGCGGCCGACGATTACGGCCTGGTTCCGACCCCGGCCGCGCTGACCGCCGAACCCGACGACGACGCCATGGACGGGCGCGACTTCGCCCCGCCCGAGGCCGAGACCGCCTGGTCCGACGACGAGCCACCCAACGATGATTGAGAAGAGGCACGCCACGCCATGAAGAACCTCGGCAACATGCTGAAGCAGGCCCAGCAGATGCAGTCCCGCATGCAGGAAATGCAGGCGAAGCTGGAAGCGACCGAGGTCGAAGGCTCCTCCGGCGGCGGCATGGTCAAGGTGCGCCTGACCGGCAAGGGCGACCTGCGCCGCGTGTCCATCGACCCGTCCCTGATGGCCGCCGATGAGCGCGAGGTGCTGGAAGACCTGCTGGTCGCCGCCCATGCGGACGCCAAGCAGAAGGTCGAGGCGACCATGGCCGAGGAAATGCAGAAGGCGACCGCCGGCATCAACCTGCCGCCGGGGATGAAGCTGCCGTTCTGAGGGCAGCCTTGGAGGGGCGCGGCTCCTCCATGAGGCCTCTGGAAACCGTCACCTGGCGTCGGCCGCCACGGGCGTGATGATACCCAACGATCCCATCGAGCACCTGATCTCGCTGTTGTCACGACTGCCCGGCCTCGGCCGGCGCAGCGCGCGGCGTGCCGTGCTGAAGATGCTGATGGATCCGCACGACAAGATGCTGCCGCTCGCCGACGCATTGCGCGCCGCGGCCGATTCCGTGCGGCCCTGCGAGGTGTGCGGCAACCTCGATGCCGCATCGCCCTGCCATATCTGCACGGACCCGCACCGCGACCGGAAGCTCGTCTGCGTCGTCGAAGGCGTCGCCGATCTCTGGGCACTGGAACGCGCGCACGCCCATCGCGGGACGTACCATGTGCTGGGCGGGCTGCTCTCCGCACTTGGCGGGACGGGGCCGGAAGACCTGGCCATCAGCCCGCTGCTGCGCCGGATCGAGGCCGACGGCATCGAGGAAGTGATCGTCGCGTTGCCCGCCACGGTGGATGGCGCGACCACCACCCATTACCTGACGGACCGGCTGAAGCCGACGGGATGCACCATCACGCGGCTCGCCCAGGGCGTGCCGATCGGGGGCGCGCTGGACGTGCTCGACGACGGGACGCTGACGGCGGCGTTCAAGGCGAGGCGCACGTTGTGATGAGGGCGGGCGGAGCAGGTCCCATGTCGGCTGAACCGCAGCGCACGGCGCCAGGTATAGGTTTCCAAAGGCCTTTCGGCCTCTGGCGGGGTGGCTTGGAGGAGCAGGGCCCCTCCCACGCTTCCCGTCGCGCATTTCTGGCCGCAGCCGTCGCGACCCTCGCCGCCCCCGCGGTCCACGCCGCCGAAACCGCCCGCTGGTTCACGACGAGCGACGGCGTCCGCCTGCGCTACCTCGATGCCGGCACCGGCCGCACCGTGGTCTTCGTCCCCGGCTGGTGCATGCCGTCCTGGATCTTCGAACCGCAGATCGCGGCGTTGTCGCGACGCTGGCGCGTGGTCTCCCTCGACCCGCGTGGACAGGGCGAGAGCGAGGTCCCCCGCGGCGGCTATGACCCGACACGACGGGGGCAGGATATTCGCGACCTGCTCCAGCATCTCGGCGGCGGGCGCGTGGTGCTGGCGGGCTGGTCGCTCGGCGTGCTCGATGCGCTGTCCTATGCCGACATGGCGGGCGACGGGCGGCTTGCCGGGCTGGTGCTGATCGACAATTCCGTGGGCGAGGGCCAGGCCCCGCCGCCGCGAACCACGCCGTCGCGCTTCTTCATCAACCTGCGGCAGCGGCGTGACCCGACGGTGCGCGGCTTCGTGCGCGGCATGTACAAGACACGGCAGGACGAGGCGTATCTCGACGCCATCGCGCGCCAGGCGCAGCGCATGCCCGTGGAAGCCTCGATCCGGCTGCTGTCCTATCCACGGCCGCGGGAATTCTGGAAGCAGTCGCTCTATGCGGTGCGGCGGCCGGTCTATTACGCGGTGACGCCGCGGCTGCGCAGCCAGGCGGACCAGGTCGCGCAGAACCATCCGCAGCCGATGGTCGAGATCTACGACAATGCCGGCCACGCCCTGTTCGTGGACGAGGCGGCGCGCTTCAATGCGTCCATGGAAGAATTCCTCTCGCGCAGGGCGGCCTGGGGCTGATGACATCGCTGATCCCGCTGTTTCTCATCGCCGGCGCGGCCGTCGGCGTGGAGATCGCGCTCACCCGCTTCTTCGCCGTCGCGAGCTGGTCGGAATATGGCTACTGGGTGATCTCCATCGCCATGACGGGCTTCGCCGTCTCCGGCGTGGTGATGGTGCTGGGGCGGCAGGCCTTCCTGCGCCATGCCCGCTGGCTGCTGCCGGCGCTGCCCATCGCGATGCTCGCCGTGGGCGGGGCGGGGTGGATCGGCGCGACGCTGAACGGGTTCAATCCGCTCGAGCTGCAGAACCCGATCACGGCGGAGGCGCAGCTCGTCAACATCGCGCTGTACTACGCGGCGCTGTTCCCATTCTTCTTCCTCGCCGGGCTGGCGGTGTCGCTGAACTTCGTCGTGCATGCGAATGAGGTCGGGCGGGTCTATGGCTACGACCTGCTCGGCGCCGGCACGGGGGCGGTGCTGGCGCTGCTGCTGATGTTCGTGCTGCATCCCTTCGCGCTGGTGCCGGCGCTGCTGCCGCTGCTGGCGGTCGCGGCGATCATCTCGGGTGGGACGCGGTGGCGCATCGGCGCCCTGGTCGTCCTGGCGGCGACCGAGGCGGCGGTGTTCGGCTTCGCGGCACCGCGGGTGAACGAATTCAAGCCGATCTACGCGCCGCTGAACGTGCCCGAGAGCCGCGTGGTGGCAGAGGTGCTCTCGCCGCGCGGCGTGTACCAGCTTCTCGACAACTTCACCGAGCGGCTGGATGTCGATGTGTCCAACAATGCGGGCACGATGGGCGTGCCGGCGCCGCCGCGCAGCTTCGGCCTCTATCGCGACGGGTCGCGCATCGCCGCCCTGCCGATGGAAGCCCCCGATGCGGGCCATGCGCCGGCGGAACTCGGCGCGGCGGCCTATGCGCTGCTCGATGCGCCGCGCGTGCTGGTGCTGGGGGGGGCGGGCGGATTCCGTGCAGCGGAGGCGCTCGCGCTTGGCGCGTCGCATGTCACGGTCATCGAACCCGAACCCGTGCTGCGCGATGCGTTGCGCCATGGATTGGGGCCCTCGCCCGCGATGGCAGCCGATGAGCGCGTGACGATCTCCTCCGCCCATCCGCTGACGGCCGAAGGGCAGTACGATCTGGTGGACATCGCCGGCGACTTCCTTGGTGCCGACGAGCAGAACCGCAACGTCTATACGGCCGAGGCACTCGCCGGCTTCCTGCGGCGCCTGTCGCCGGGCGGCATCATTTCCATCCCCATCGGCATTCGCGAACTGCCCGTCTATGCCGTGCGCGTGCTGGCCACGGCGCGGGAGGCGCTCCGCCTCGCTGGCGTCGCCGATCCGGCGGCGCATGTCGCGGTGATCCGATCGGCGTGGAACCTGCGCGTGCTGATCGCGCGGGAGCCCTTCGACGAGGCGCGCGTGCAGCGTCTCGTCGGCTTCGCCGATGAACGCTCCTTCGATCTCTCCTACGCGCCCGGCCTGCCCGCCGAGGGACGCGAGGTCTGGAACGACCTTCCGCCCGTCTCTCTCGAATCCAGCACCGTTGAGCAGGGCGGCGAGGCGCAGGACGCGGTCGCGCGCGAAGCCGCGCTGGTGCTGGCCGGCACGCCGCCTTCCGATGCCTTCGACCGGTCGCCGGTCACGGCCGACCGGCCCTGGCTGTCGCCGCTGGTGCGCCTGCCCTCGCTGGGCGCGGCGCTCGCGCGGATCGAGATCCTGCCGCAGCAGGAGATCGGACTGCTGGTGAATGTCGCCGTGCTGGCGCAGGCGATCGTGCTGGCGCTGGTGGTCTCGCTCCTGCCGCTGCTCGCGCGCGGGTCGCTGCGCGTGCCGGTCCCGGTGCTCGGGCGCGCCCTCGTGTATTTCCCCGCCCTCGGCCTCGGCTTCCTGCTCATCGAGATCGCCTTCATCGAGCATGCGGCGCTGCTGCTTGGCGACCGGACCTCGGGTTTCGCGCTGGTGCTGACGACGATGCTGGTCTTCTCGGGCATCGGCGCGATGTGGGCGGGCCGCGTCGTGGCGCATGGACGGGCGCTGCGCATCGCCGTGCTGGTCGCGGTCGGCTGCGCGGTGCTGGCCCTGCTGGGCATCCGGGCCGGCACGCTGGCCGCGCTCGACTGGCCCTGGACCATCCGCGCCGCGTTGCTGGTGATGGCCCTGGCGCCGATCTCCCTTGCGCTGGGCTTCCCCTTCCCGCTCGGGCTCGACCGCTTCCAGAAGGAAGGTCCGGCGCTGCTGCCCTGGGCCTGGGCGCTGAACGGGGCGTTCTCGGTGGTCGCGACGCCGCTCGCCAATCTCCTCGGGCATGGGGCGGGCCTGTCTTGGCTGTTGATCGCCGGCATAATTTGTTACGCTGGGGCAGCACTGGCCTGGCCCAAGGAACGCCCATGACGATCACACGCCGCCCCCTGCTGCTTGGCGCGCTCGGCGCGCTGGCCGCACCGCCGCTGGTGCGCGCGCAAGGGAACACTGCCTGGACGCGCGACGCCTACCTGGCCGCGATGCGCGCCTCGGGCCGCGAGACCAGCATCAGCGAGCAGACCTTCAGCGCCATCCAGGCCCGCAAGCCGACCGCGATGCGGCGCATCGAGAGCTACCTGAAGTCCCGCTTCAGCGGCGAGGCCGACCCCGCCGTGCTCCGCGCCTTCGAGACGCTGCCGCGCGAATACTTCCACTGGAACTACGAAGGCCGCGCCAATGGCGCCGTCAACGCCTATGAAGCCGAGCCGAAGCCCTGGGGCCTCGGCTATGGTTCGGCGCTGTCCGATTACCTTGGCCAAGCCTACATGACCCAGATCTGCGCGCCGAAGCCCGAGCATGTGGTGCTCGAGATCGGGACGGGGTCGGGCTACCAGTCCGCGCTGCTGTCGCGCATCGTGGCGAAGCAGTATTCGATCGAGATCATCAACCCGCTCGGCAGCGCGGTGCGGAACATCTTCGCCCCGCTCGGCTACAGCAACGTGGAAACGCGCGTCGGCGACGGCTTCTTCGGCTGGCCGGAAGTGCAGGGCGGCTTCGACACCATCATCGTCACCTGCGCGGCGCAATACGTCCCGCCGGCACTGATCCAGCAGCTCAAGCCTGGTGGGCGGCTGGTGATCCCGATCGGGCAGCCCTTCCGGCGCGGCCAGTTCCTCTACATCTACACGAAGGACGAGGACGGGCGGGTGCGCAGCCGCAAGGATGTCGGCGTCTACTTCATCCCGATGACCGGCGCGATGATGAACCGGCCGCGGCCGCAGGGCGCGCCGAACCCGGAGCCGGCGCCCGCGCCCGCAGCGGCTCCGGCACAGCCGGCGGGCTGATCCCCGGGCAGCGATGACCCGGAGAGGGGCTTTGCCCCTCTCCGGACCTCTCCCCACCAAAGGCCGAAGGGCCTTTGGAAACCTCGACTTGGCGCCGTGCACCGCGGGCGGAATGGGGCCGGAGCCCGCCCTCGCGCCCAATACGCGCTGCGAGTGCTCGGGATGAACGCCGCGCCCGGCGCCACGTTCGGGCGGTCCAGGCCGCACCGTGGCCTGGCGGGGTGGTTTGGAGGGGCAGAGCCCCTCCAATACGCCGCTATCCCAGCTTCTCCCGCACCGCCGGCACCAGCACCGCCAGCCCGGCCCCGACATCGGCCATGTCCAGCGCCTCGTCCGGGTTGTGGCTGCCGTTTTCGTTCCGCAGGAACAGCATCACGGAAGGCACCCCGAGCCCCGCAAAGGTCGCGCAGTCATGCCCCGCGCCGGAAGCCATCTCGCGTGCCGGCACGCCGGCCTCGACCGCGCAGCGCAGCAGCAATGCGCGCAGCCCCGCATCCATCAGGGCCGGCGCTGCATGCGTCGGCGGGCCGAAGTCGAAGGTCACGCCGCGCGCCGCGCCGATCCGCGCGGCTTCTTCCGCCAGCCAGGCATCGAGCCCGGCCAGCAGTGGGGCATCCAGGCTGCGGATATCGAGGCTGAACCGCACCTCGCCCGGAATCTTGGTAGAGGTGTGGTGCGCGGGATCGGTGGCGAGGATCCCTGTCGTGCAAACCAGGTCGGTGCCGGCGCTCTCGAGCTGCGCCCAGCGATCGTCCAGCGCCGCGATCAGCCGCACGGCGGCCATGGCGGCGTCGCGGCGATGCCGGCGCGGCACCGCGCCGGCATGGGCATGCGCGCCGAGTGCCTTGGCCAGCGGATAGCGCAGGCTGCCGCGAATGCCGGAGACCACTGCGACCGGAAGGCCTTCCTCCACCAGCACCGGCCCCTGTTCGATGTGCGGTTCGATGAAGCAGGCGATGCGGGCGGGGTCGAGCAGCGCGCGCCCCTCGCGGATCGGCGTGGGATCCAGGCCCTGATCGGCCATGTGCTCGGCCAGCGTCCGGCCCGTATCGACCCGGCGCAGCGCGTCGGGCGCCTGCCGCGGCAGCAGGCCGAACAGGGCGCGACTGCCGAGGTAATGGGCGGGGAACCAGCACATCTCCTCCGCTCGGATGCCGAGGACCAGCAGGTCACGCTGCGGCACGATGCCGGCGATGCGCAGGGCCGCGGCGATGGCGACACCGATGACCACGCCCGCCGCCCCGTCGAAATTCCCCCCATGCGGCACGCTGTCGAGATGCGAGCCCATCACCACGGCCGGCAGGGAGCGGTCGCGCCCCGGCAGCACCATGCGCAGCGTGCCGATGGCGTCGGTCGCGACTTCCATGCCGAGGCCACGCGCGGCCTCGGCCAGGATGCGCTGCGCGATGACCTCGCCCTCGCCGAAGGAGGCGCGGGTCACGCCCGGCGGGTCGGCCGTCGCCGACGCCAGTTGCGTGAAGAGGTCGGTGGCGAGGGCGAGCGCCTCGGCCAGGGCGCGATCGGGGATGGGCATCATGCGGCGAGCCTAGCACCCGGCATGCCGCGCCTCATCGCGCCGGATGAACCGCCATCCAGTGGCGCGCGATGTCCACCCGCCGCGTCACCCAGACATCGGGCTTGCTCATGACGTGGTCGAGCAGGCGCTGCAGGCCCATCGCGCGGGCCGGATGGCCGATCAGCCGCATATGCAGCCCGACCGACATCATCTTCGGCTGGCCCTTGCTGCCTTCGTCGTAGAGCATGTCGAAGGCGTCGCGGATGAAGGAGAACCACTGGTCCGCGGTGCCCATCCAGCCCGCATACTTCCCGTCGTTGTTCACGAGTGAATAGGGCACGACGAGGTGCGGGCCGCCTTCGACCTGCACCCAGAAGGGCAGCTCCTCGCCGTAGTAGTCGCTATCGTAGAGGAAGCCGCCATGCTCCACGACCAGGCGGCGCGTGTTCTCCGACGGGCCATAGCGGCAGTACCAGCCCGCCGGCGCCTCGCCGAAGGTCTTGGCCAGGCTCGCATGGGCCTTGGCGATGTGCTCGCGCTCCTCGGCCTCGCTCAGCTCGAAATGCTTTACCCAGCGCCAGCCATGCGAGCAGATGTCGTAGCCTGCGGCGCGGATGGCCGCCGCGGCTTCCGGGTTGCGTTCCAGAGCCAGCGCGCAGCCGAAGACCGTCATCGGCAGGCCGCGTTCCTGGAACAACCGCATCAGCCGCCAGACGCCGACGCGCGAGCCGTATTCGAACATGGATTCCGCGGCCAGGTCGCGGCCGGATTTCACCTGGCTGACGGGATGCGCTTCGGTCAGCCCGGCTTCGCTGCGGCCGTCGCCGAGTTCGAAGGAGGGTTCCGACCCTTCCTCGTAGTTCATCACGAAATTCACCGCGAGCTTCGCACCGCCGGGCCATTGCGGATCCGGCGGATTGGCGCCGTAGCCGACGAAGTCGCGCTGCACCTGGTAAGTCATGCTCAGGCTTCCTCGGCCACGGTGAAGGGCGCGACCTGGACGAACTGATCGTCCTCCTGGCCGCCATCCTTCCACATGAAGATCGCGAAGCGCGCGGTCCGGTCGAAGACGGTGGAAGGATGGTGCCAGACATCGGCGCCATAGGTCACACCCTGGTCCGGACGCGCCAGGAAGGCCCGCGCCCGGGCCATATCCGGGCCGCCATCCGCGCCGTGGGGCGCCACCAGCACCAGCCAGCGCCCGGCCTCCATGGGCACGAAGGATTGCGAGGAATGCCGGTGCCGCTCCATCGTCGTCGAGGCCAACGGCAGTGCCGCCGCCTGCTTCGTGCTGAAGGACAGGCTCGGCTTCGCGTGGGCACGACGATTGGCGAGGACGGATTCGATATAGACGCGACCGGGTTCGGACGGGGCGGCAAGGACCTCGCCGAATGGCGCGAAGGCCTCGGGGGTCAGGGGTTCGAGCGTCAGACGCATGCGGTGGCTCCGGCGATGTTCCGGTGATGATCGGTCCGGGCCTCGCGCCTCGTCCAGGGGCGAGGAGAACCTTCGTGGTCAGGAGCACGCCGCGATGCGGCCACTCCGCCCATCGCCAAGAGGCGGCTTTCCAAATGACACTGTCATTTGGCGGGGTCGGGATTGGAGAGGGCAGCACCCCTCTCCAATCGCCCTTCCCGGCTGGTCGCGCCTGGGTCTGTGGCCCGCCCGAGCCGAACAACAGCGAAGCAACAGGAACTCGCGCATGCGATTGCAGGACAAGGTCGTCATCGTCACCGGGGCATCCTCCGGCATCGGCCGCGCCATCGCGACGCTCTTCGCGCGGGAGGGCGCGCGCGTCGCGATCGGCGATGTCAGCGAGGCGGTGCTGGAAGGCGGCACGCCAACGCGCGAATTGATCGAGGCCGCAGGCGGCGTCGCGCGCTTCCATCGCTGCGACGTCTCGGCCTGGGCGGAGGTGGATGCGCTGGTCGCGCGCACCGTGGCGGAGTTCGGTCGCCTCGACGTGATGGTGAACAACGCCGCCATCCGTGGTGCGGGGAAGAAGCTCCACGAGACGACCGAAGAGGATTGGGACCGCGTGATGGCGGTGAACGCCAAGGGCGCCTTCTTCGGCTGCAAGCGCGCGGTGCAGCAGTTCCTGACGCAGGAGGTGGTGGACGACGCGCGCGGGCGGATCGTCAACATATCCTCCCAGCACGGCATGGTGGCCGCGCCAGGCAAGCTCGCCTATGGCACCGGCAAGGCGGCGGTGGCCTACATGACGCGGCAGATCGCGGTGGACTATGCGAAGGACCACATCATCTGCAACGCCGTCGCGCCGGGGCGCATCCTGACCGGGCGCCCGGCGGGGCCGGGCACGGATGCGATGGAATACTCGATGATGCGCACGCCGATGCCGCGGCTCGGCCGGCCCATGGATGTCGCGCAGGCGGCGCTGTTCCTGGCCAGTGCCGAGGCGTCCTTCGTCACCGGGCACAACCTGATGGTGGATGGTGGCTGGATGGCCTTCTGACCGGTGTCGCTGCAAGAGGACCCGCCGGGCCCGTGCGGGATTGCACGGCACCCGGCGGGGTTACCTGCCTGGCTGGGGGGCAATTCAGCGCGGCAGGAATTCGGCGAAGTATTCGTAGCTGTCCGCGTTCATCTGGGCGGCGCGGGGATCGTCCTTCGCCAGCGCCTCGACCCGGGCGGGCTGGTAGGCATGGTCGCGGGTGCCGAGGGCGAGGTGGCTCATCTCATGCACGATGATGCCGCCCTGGCTGTCCTGGCCGGTGCGCGCGGCGCGGAAGAAGGTGGGGCAGACGCCCATCACTTCCCGCGCATTCCCGCCCCAGCGGACATAGGCGAAGGTCTGGCCCCGGCAGGAGTCGGCCCGGTTGCATTCATAGGCGAGGCGGGCTTCGCGATTGTCGAGACCCTGCGAGATCGCCCGGAAGTTCTTGGCGATGGCGCCGGCGGGGTTGCTGCCGAAGAAGCGCGCGAGGTGCGGGCGGATCGCCTCGGGTTCCAGCGTCAGCGACGCGATGGAAGCATTCACCATCTGACGGGCATCGACGAAGGCGCGGCGGATGGTGGCGCGCTGCTCATCGGTGCAGGTGCCGGCCTGAACGAGGTTCTGCCGCTCCTGCCCCTTCACGCCCTGCGCCGCGAGCGGCAGCGGGGCCAGCATCAGGGTGGCGAGGGCGGCGGCGATGGAGAAGGACTTGCGCATCTCGGTCTGCCTTGGAGCGGGTGACGGACGGAGAATGACGGCGCAGGAGCGATTCGGCGCTGAAACGGTTCAGGCGAGGGCGAAGGCTGCGTCGTGCCCGGCAGAGCGGCTTTGCCCCGGTGAGAAGGAACCGGAGCGGCGCCGGCGCTTCGCGCCCGGTGCCATGCCCAGGCCAGCCTCTGCAACCTGCTTCAGGCACAAGAGCAGGCTTCGGCACCATTCTGCTCGTGGCGCACGGCACCGAGTGGAGGTTTGTAAAGGCCGTCCTGATTATCCTTATTCTTTCGCTGTCGTCGTTGGAGGGGCGCTGCCCCTCCA
>JAYSDS010000155.1:0-13263 GCA_041914265.1 Roseomonas sp. | reverse complement strand
CCCTCCTCCCCGCGGGGGGGGGGGGGGGGGGGGGGCGGGGGGGGCCCGCCCCCCCCCCCCCCGTCCTCCCTCCGCGCATACGGGGCGCCGCCCCTCTCCGGACCTCGCCCCGCGAGCCGCCATGCGCGTTCGGCTGCCCGCGGCGTCGTTGCGATGCGATTGGCCGCGGGCGATAGTCGCGGCCATGGCATACCGCATCGGTCCGGTTGACACGCCGGCGCGCCTCGCCGCCGTCGGCGCGCTGTTCCGGGACTACGCCGCCTCCTTGCCGGTCGATCTCGGCTACCAGGATTTCGCGGCGGAGCTTGCCGGCCTGCCCGGCAAGTATGTTCCGCCGCAGGGCGCCCTGCTGATTGCGGAAAGCGATGCGGGCGAGGCCCTGGCCTGCGTCGCCCTGCGCGCGATGGACGAGCCCGGCCGCTGCGAGATGAAGCGCCTCTACGTCGCCCCGCGCGGACGTGGCCTGGGTCTGGGGTGCGCCATGGCCGAGGCCATCTGCACCGAGGCATCGCGCCTGGGCTATCGCGAGATCTGCCTCGACACCCTGCCCAGCATGGCCGAGGCGCAGGCGCTCTATGCCCGCCTCGGCTTCGTCGACATCGCGCCCTATTACGACACGCCCGTCGCAGGCACCCGCTTCCTGGCGCGCCCCCTTCCAGCCTGAGCCAGAGCCCCCTGGGTCCGGGGCGCCGCCCCGCATAGCGGCCTTGCCGAATATCCCGATTGTTCGGCTGGCGGTGCTCCCGCACGCTGCGCCGCATCATCGCCCCTTGCGGAGACCGCCCGTGACTGCCCTTTCGCCGGAAGCCCTCGCTGAAGCCCGTGGCGCCTATGACCGCCTGGCGGCGAAGGGCCTCAAGCTGGACATGACGCGCGGCAAGCCGGCCCCGGAGCAGCTCGACCTGGCGGAGGGCATGCTGGCCCTGCCAGGCAACCGCGACATCATCACCGAGACCGGCGAGGATGCCCGCAACTATGGTGGCCTGCAGGGCCTGATCGAGGCCCGGCGCCTGTTCGGTGCCATGCTCGGCGTGCCACCCGAGGCAGTGGTGGTGAACGAGAATTCGTCGCTCGCCGTCATGCATGACTGCATCGTCTGGGCGCTGCTCAAGGGCGTGCCGGGCGAGACGAAGCCCTGGGTGGGGCAGGATGTCGCCTTCCTCTGCCCGGTGCCCGGCTACGACCGGCATTTCGGCCTGTGCGAGGGCTTCGGCATCCGCCTGATCCCGGTGCCGATGAACGATGAGGGCCCGGTGATGGAGGAGGTCGAGCGGCTGGTCGCCGACCCGGCCGTGAAGGGCATGTGGTGCGTGCCGACCTACTCCAACCCGAATGGCGTCACCTATTCGGATGCGACCGTGGGGCGGCTCGCGGCGATGAAGGCCGCGGCGCCGGATTTCCGGCTGTTCTGGGACAACGCCTATGGCGTGCATCACCTCACGGAGAACCGGCCGGCACCGCACGACATCCTCGGCCTGACCGCCGGGGCGGGGCATCCGGACCGCGCCTTCATCTTCGCCTCGACGTCGAAGATCACGCTGGCCGGGGCGGGGCTCGCTTTCTTCGCGGGATCGAAGGCGAATGTGGCCTGGTATCTGGAACAGGCCGGGCGGCGGACGATCGGGCCGGACAAGCTGAACCAGCTTCGTCACACGCGCTTCCTGCGCGACCTCGATGGCATTCATCGCCACATGGCCGCGCATCGCCGCCTGATCGCGCCGAAGTTCGAGGCGGTGCTGGAGGCGCTGGAGGGACGGCTTGGCGGCACCGGCGCCGCGCGCTGGACGAAGCCCGAAGGCGGCTACTTCATCACGGTGGAGATGGTGCAGGGCTCGGCGAAGCGCGTGGTGGAGCTGGCCAAGGGGCTGGGTATCGCGCTGACGCCGGCCGGTGCGACCTCCCCTTACGGCAAGGATCCGGACGATTCCGTGCTGCGCCTCGCGCCGACCTATCCGTCGGTCGATGAGGTGCGCGCGGCGGCGGAAGGCATCGCGCTCTGCATCCATCTCGCGGCGCTGGAAGCCGCCGGGATCGAGAGCTGATGCCGCGGCTCGCCTTCCAGCAGGTCGATGTCTTCGGCTCGGCGCCCTTCAAGGGCAACCCGCTCGCGGTGGTGCTGGGTGCCGATGGGCTGACCGACGACCAGATGGCGACCTTCGCCAACTGGACCAACCTCAGCGAGACCACCTTCCTCCTGCGCCCGACCGATCCGGCGGCCGATTACCGCGTGCGGATCTTCACCCCGGCGCGGGAACTGCCCTTCGCGGGCCATCCGACGCTCGGTTCCTGCCATGCCTGGCTGCAGGCCGGTGGCATACCGAGGGGCGCGGCGGTGGTGCAGCAATGCGGGGTGGGGCTGGTGACGATCCGGCGCGGGGCGGATGGCCTCGCCTTCGCCGCGCCGCCGCTGGTCCGTTCCGGCCCGGTGGAAGCCACGCTGGTCGAGCGCATCCGCCAGGGCCTCGGCCTGTCCGCCGAGGCGGTGACGGGCGCGCAATGGGTCGATAATGGGCCGGGCTGGGTGGCGCTGAAGCTGCGATCCCGCGCGGATGTGCTGGCGGCGAAGCCGGACTACGCGGCGTTGGGCCCGTTGAAGCTCGGCCTGGTCGGCCCCTGGGATCCGGCCGTGGAGGGGACCGCGGCACAGTTCGAGGTCCGCGGCTTCGTCTGCCCCGAGGGCTACGAGGATCCGGTGACGGGCAGCCTCAATGCCTCTCTGGCGCAGTGGCTGATCGGGTCGGGCCAGGCGCCGGAGCAATACGTCGCGTCCCAGGGCACCGTGCTGGGCCGGGCAGGGCGCGTCGCGCTGCGGCGGGCGGATGGCGAAGTCTGGGTCGGTGGACAGACCGTGACGGGCATCGAGGGTAGCGTCGCTTTCTGACGCGGACGCGCCCGAGCCCTTCGAAACGCATCACCGCGCGACCCGCACCATCGTCCCCGCTCAACAAAAAAGGGCGGCTCCTTGCGGAACCGCCCCGTTCCCGGCTTCGTGCCGGCTTACTGCTGCAGCGGCAGGATGACGTTGGTGACCTCGCAGAGGTTCACCCCGCGGCGTTCCTGCGACTGGCCGTTCTGGTAGACGAAGCGCACGTCGTACATGCAGTCGCCCTCCGGCAGGCGGATCGGGTAGACCGCGCCAGGCGCGACCATGTCATTGCCCAGCCGGTCCGGACCCCAGTTCTGGTCGGTGGTCAGCGAGGCATAGGCCTCCCGCACCGGCTGCTGGCCTTGGTTCACCAGGTTGAAGGAGGGATTGCCGCGCGGCCCCTGCGTCGGGGCCTGGCCCTGTTGCTGCTGCTGTTGCTGCTGCTGTTGTGGCGGCTGGCCGCCCTGCTGCTGCTGCTGGCCGCGTCCGTCGAAGGCCAGTTCGGTCATGTTGCACAGGTTGACGTTGCGGCGTTCCTCGGCGGGACCGCCCTGCCGGTCGTAGACGACGCGCACGTCATAGATGCACTCGCCCTGCGGCAGGCGGATGACGAAGCTGCGTCCCGCCGGGATCACGTTCTGGCCCAGCCGGTCCGGCCCCCAGTTGCTGTCCGAGGAAGGCGAGGCATAGGCTTCGTAGATCACCCGGTTGCTGCGGTTCGCCAGGTTGAAGGACGGATCGCCGGTCTGGGCCATGGCGGCGGGCGCGAAGCCGGTGGCGGCAGCAAGGGCCACGGCGGCGATGGCCAGGCGTCGGAACAGCATGCGGGCTCTCCTTCCCAAGGGGCGTGTGTGGCGCCCGTTCATTCCGCGCCGGAGGCTAGCCGAGCCCGGGGGCAGCGCCAACCGCGCTGGATCACAGGCTGCGAAGTCGTTCAGGCGTAGCGCTGCAGCGCCCGTTCCAGCGAGGCGAAAGCGTTGCCGAGCGCGGCGACCATCGCGGTCGCCGCCTGTTCGGCGGTGGGCGGCGCGGTGCCGCCGGGCAACGGCGCCGTGCCCTCGCTGACGAGCTGCCCGACCAGCCGGCTGCCGTTGCGCTCGTCGATCAGCAGCAGCGTCAGTTCCGCCCGCGCGATTCCCTGCGCCTGGATCGCGATCAGCGCGCTCAGCTCGCCTTCCAGGATGAAGTCGGGCGTCAGCCGGCTGCCGGGCGCGAGGATGGCGGAGAAGAGCCGCGACTCGATCAGCCAGCGGCGCAGCGCCTGTTCCGCGCCTTCGGCCGGCAGGGCGGCCCATTCGGCATAGAAATCGACCTGCACCGTCCCGTCCGGGCGCAGCACGCGCAGGTTCCGCGTATCGAGCCCCGCCCCGGCCGACAGCGTGCGCAGCAGCAGCGTCCGCCGCCCGCGGCCCGCGACCGGCGCGCCGGTGCGGCGCGGTTCCAGCGGGAAGCGCTGCGTCTCGACATATGGCCGGTCCGGCAGCACCGAGCAGGCGGCGAGCACGGCGGGGGTGAGGAGGAGCAGGCGGCGTGCGGTCATTCAGCGGCGGTCCCGGGCTGGCGGTGGCGGCGGCTGGCCGAACAGCGATTGCGATGGGCTGCGGCGGAGCTGCTCGGCCGTGTCGCGCAGGGAGGAGACAGTGGCGCGCAGGTCGCGCAGCAGCGGGCCGAGATCGGCCTGCGCATCGCCGGTGGTGCCGCGGATGGTGCGCAGCGTGGCCTCGAGCGTCTGGAGCACCGCCGGCAGGCGTGCGAGGGCGATGCGCAGGTCGTTCGCCGCCTGCCCGATGTTGCGCGCCGCCTCGGAAACCTCGGGGCCCTGCAACAGGTTCTGCGCGGCCTCGCCGGCGCCGCCGATGCGGGTGGCGGCCTCGCGGACCTGGCGCACGGTCTCGGCGAGTTCGGCACCCTCGATCGTCTGGCGCAGCGTGGTCATGGTCGCCGCTGCCTCGCGCAAGGTGATGCCGAGGTCGCCCTGGCCGCCCACCTGGTTGCGCAGCTCCTGGAAAAGCTCGGTGGCGGCGGTGAACAGCGCGTCGATGTCCACATTCGACAGTCGCGTCATCAACCGTTCCGCCGCCGTCGTCACCTGGGTGATGGTCGACGGCACCGAGGGAACATAGGGGAAGGCCGGCTGCCAGGGCACGCGGATCGGCGGGAAGCGCTCGGGATCGACGAAATCGGCCTCGAGGTAGGAGACGCCGGTCACGCCCGTGCTCGCGATGCGTACGCGCAGCCCCGCCTGCACCGCCTGTTCGACCGGCGTGTCGCCATAACGCGCGGGATCGAGCGCGAAGCGGACCACCACCAGCCGGCCGGCGCTGCCTTCCGCCCCTGTCTCGGTATCGCCATAGATGACCGAGGCGAGGCCGAGCTCCGTCACGCGGCCGACCTGCACGCCGCGGAAGCGCACCGGCGCGCCGACATCCAGGCCGGCGACCGATTCGCGGACATAGGTCTCGTAGATCACCTGCCGCCGCCCGAAGCTGCCGGAGGTGAGGAACAGGATGAAGCCGATGGCGAGCGCGATGCCCACCACGACGAGGATGCCCACCCGCAGGTAGAGGCTGCGTCCGGAATTCGCCATGGTCAGGCTGCCTCCCGCCGGAAGAAGGCGCGCACGGTGGGATGCGTGCTTTCCTCCTTGAGCTTGCGCGGATCGCCCTCGGCGATCATGCCCTGCGCTTCCTTGTCCAGCATGATGCAGCGATCGCCGATGGCGAGGATGGACTGCAGTTCATGCGTCACCACGACGAAGGTCGTTCCGGTGTCGCGCGCGATGTCCCTGATCAGCTTGTCGAGCCCTGCCGAGGTGATGGGATCGAGCCCCGCCGAGGGCTCGTCGAGAAACAGCAGCGGCGGGTCGAGCGCCATCGCCCGCGCGATGCCCGCGCGCTTGGCCATACCGCCGGAGATCTCCGCCGGCAGGCGCTGCGCGGCGTCGGCGAGACCGACCAGGCCGAGCTTCGCCCGCGCGACCGCCTCGCGTGCCGCACGCGGCAGGCCGGTATGTTCCTCGAGCGGCAGTTCGACGTTCTCCGCCAGGGTCATGCTCCCGAACAGCGCGCCGGACTGCCACATCACGCCGATGCGGCGCAACAGGGCCCGGCGGGCGGTGTCGTCCTCCGTGGCGATCTCCTCCCCCAGCAGCCAGGCATGGCCGGCCGCGAGCGGCACGAGCCCGATCAGGGCCTTGAGCAGGGTGGACTTGCCGCAGCCCGACCCGCCGAGGATCACGAAAATCTCGCCGCGCCGGACCTCGAAGGAAACGTCCTTGAAGATGGTCCGGTTGCCGAAACGGACGGCGAGGTTGTCGGCCTTGATGACAGGGTCACCGGCCACGGTCAGATGCCCATGCGGAAGAACAGCACGGCGAAGACGCCGTCCATTGCGACGATGGCAACGATGCCGCCCACCACCGCGGCCGTCGCGGCATCGCCGACCGCGCGCGGCCCGCGCCCGGCCGAAAGCCCCGCGCGGCAACCGATGCCCGCGATGACCAGGCCGAAACAGGCGGCCTTGAACAGCCCGCCGAGCAGGTCCTGCAGGGACAGCCATTGCTGGAGCTGGTTCTGCACCGAGGCCCAGGGATAGCCGAGCGTGCCCATGATCAGCGTCATGCCCGCGAGCCCCGCGACGTTCATCAGCAGGGCGAGCACGGGCATGGCGAGTGTCGCGGCCACGAGGCGCGGCAGGACCAGCATCGCCGTGGCGTCGATGCCCATGATCTTCAGTGCGTCGACTTCCTCATTCACCGTCATGGTGCCGAGCTCGGCGGCGAAGGCCGATCCGGTGCGCCCGGCCAGCACCACGCCGGCCAGCAGCGGGCCGAGCTCACGCAGCAGGGAGATGCCGACGAGGTTCGGCACGAAGACCTCGGCGCCGAAGCGCCGCAGCGGGATGGAGGACTGGTAGGCGAGGATCACGCCGATCAGGAATCCGAGCAGCAAGGTGAGTGGGAAGGCACGCGTTCCCACCTCGTCGAGGTGGCGCAGCACATCCGACACGCGCAGCAGTCGCGGTTTCGTGAGAACGCGCAGGGTCGTGACCACGGCCTCGCCCATGAAGGCGATGCCGGCCAGCGCGTCGCGCGCCGCGCCCACGGTACGGCGGCCGATCGCCGTGATCGGGTGCCAGGGCTGGGGCGGGGCCTCGGCCGGGGCGGTGCCGAGCGCCCGGCGCGTGCGTTCCAGCACGGCAGCAGCCTGTTCCGGTGCGCCGCGAAGTTCCGCTTGCGGGGCGGCGGTCAGCAGCAGGACGGCACCGGCCGAATCGATCGTCGTCACGCCACTGAGGTCGAAGGCGGCGAAGGGCTCGCCGGCGGCGAGCTTCGTCGCTTCGGGCCAGAGGCGCGCTGCTGTTTCGATATCAATCCGACCGGAGGCGCGCAACACGCGGCGCCCGCCTTCCTCCTGCGCTTCGATCCGCGCGGTCGCGTCGTCCGGGCTACGGTCCATCATGTCGATTGGACCGATACCATGACGCACTGCAAGAGCCTCCTACGCTTTGTCACATGAATGACGCGCGGCGCGGAACGCCCGGAGCGG
The DNA here is from genome assembly GCA_041914265.1 of Roseomonas sp. GTDB lineage: Bacteria > Pseudomonadota > Alphaproteobacteria > Acetobacterales > Acetobacteraceae > Neoroseomonas. The sequence goes on along the minus strand of JAYSDS010000155.1, from coordinate 5,850 downwards.
CGGAAAGTTGCCCGCCCGGCCGGCTCAGCCGATGCGGAGAAGGTGGATCAGCACCGCGGCCGCGACCGAGACATTGAGGCTCTCGACGGGGCCGCCGGGCGGCAGCGTCACCTTCGCGGCGCAGGCGGCGAGAGTGGGCTGGGCCAGCCCGGCTTCCTCATTGCCCAGCACCAGGGCGATGGGGGCGTTGCGCGGGATCGCCTCGGGCGGCAGGCCGCCGCGCGGCACCGCCGCGACGGTCAGCACGCGCGGCGCCAGGGCGCGCAGCACCGCCGGCAGGGGTTCGGCCCGATAAACCTCCAGCGCCTCGAGCCCGCCTTCCGAGGTGCGGAAGGCGGCGTCCGACAGGCCGGCCTGGCGCGGGTCGCCCGAGAGCACCATGGCGCGGCAGCCGAAGAAGGCGGCGGAGCGGGCGATGGCCCCGAGATTGTGCGGATTGCCGATCCCGTCCAGCAGCGGGGTCACGCGCCCGCCCAGGATCGCCTCGGGCAAATGCTGGGCATCGAGGGCGGGCAGGGGGCGCGGCAGGGCCAGCGCGACCAGGCCGTGATGGTGCTGCGTGCCGGCGATGCGGGCGAGCTCGGCGGCCGGGACCTCGCGATAGGGGCGGCGCAGGCGGGCGAGCACGGCGCAGTGCGGACCGGCCTCGCGCCGGCGCTCGGCCGTGTGGAACAGGCGCAACACATCCTGCGGGCGGCGCGCGAAGAGCGCCGCCACGGCGGCGGTCCCGCAATGCCGGTCGAGCTCGGGCCGCGTCGTCACGCGACGGCGAGGGCGCGCAGGCGCTGGTGCAGGGCTTCGGGGATGTCGATGCCCTCGGCGGCGGCCTGGGCGGTGAGGGCGTCGCGCCGGCTGCCGGGCAGGCGCACGCCGTCTTCGGCCTGCATGGCGGCGACGAAGACCTCGATGCGCGATGCGAAGGCGTCGGCGCCAGCCAGCGCGCCAGGGTCGACCGCGAGCAGCGCGTGCCCCAGCCGCGGACGGTTGCCATCGTCAACGAAGAAGGAATCCGCTTCGAAGCCGAAGGCGGCGCCGGTGAGGGCGACGCAGAGTAGCTCGACCACCATCGCCAGCAGCGCGCCCTTGGTGCCGCCCATCGCGAGCATGGCGCCCGACAGCGCGGCGTTCGGGTCGGTGGTCGGACGGCCCTCGGCATCGAGCGCCCAGCCTTCGGGAATGCTGCGGCCTTCCTTCGCCGCGACCATGATCTTGCCGCGCGCGACCTCGGACAGGGCGAGGTCGATGACGAGCGGCGGCGCATCGCGGCGCGGGAAGGCGGCGGCGATGGGGTTGGTGCCCATCAGCGGCTGGCGGCCGCCCGGCACCGGCATCGCCGCCGGTGAATTGGTGAAGGCGAGCGCGACCAGCCCCTGCGCGGCGAGCCGCGCCACCGGCAGCCCCATCGCTCCCGAATGATGGGAATTGGTGATGCCGGCGATGGCGACGCCATGGGCGCGGGCGCGCCAGGCGGCTTCCGCCTCGGCGCGCGCGAGGGCCGGAAAGGCGAGGCCGTGCCGCGCATCGATCAGCACCGCGCCGCCACGTTCGTTGACGATGCGCGGCGTGGCGGTGCCATCGGCGCGCCCGTTGCGTAGGAAGGTGGCGTATTGCGGCACGCGAGACAGGCCATGACCGGCCTGGCCGGCGGCCTCGGCGGCAAGCAGCGCCCGTGCGGTGGCCTCGGCCATCGCATCGTCCGCGCCCGCACGGCGCAGTGCCGTGCGGGCGAGTTCGCCCGCTTGCTCCAACGACAGACGAGTCACGCGTTGCGCCGCCCTGTATCGATCTTCGGCGTCTGCGGATGCCGCGCCTTGCCTGCGATGGCAAGAGGGCGTGGCGATCGACCCGCACAAAGCATGAAAACGACAACGATCGTGTGGTTCAGGCGCTTTCGTAGAGGCGCGTCAGGCTGAACTCGCGATGGCCGAGGATCTCCGCCGCGGTGTGCTGGCCATCCGCCGTGCGGATGATGCAGTCGAGCAGCGCCTCGCCCGCCTCGTCCATCGTCATCCGCCGTTGCAGCAGGCCCGTCACGTCCACGTCGATGTGCTCCGACATGGTGCGTTGCGTGCGCGGGTTCGCGGTCAGCTTGATGACCGGCAGGATCGGATTGCCGACGACATTGCCCTGGCCGGTCGGGAAGGTGTGCACCGCGAAGCCCGACGCCGCGCAGAGCGTGACCATCTCCGCCGCGGCGGAGGACGAGTCCATGAACCACAGCCCCGGATGCGTCGGCTCCTCGGCCTTGTCGAGCACGCCGTCCACCGTGCATTTCTTGCCGATCTTCGTGATGTTGCCGAGCGCCTTCTCCTCGATCGTCGTCAGCCCGCCTTCGATGTTGCCCTTGGTGGGCTGGGATTCCGTCAGGTCGTTCGTCTTGTTGGCATCGACCACGCGCTGGTAGCGGTCGAACATCGCCTGGAACTGCGCGGCGATGTCGGGCGTTCGGCAACGGGCCTTCACCAGATGCTCGCCGCCGGTCAGCTCCGTCGTCTCGCCGAAGACGAGCGTGTTGCCGTTCTCCCACAGCTTATCGAAGCTGTCGCCGACAGTGGGGCAGGAGCCGAGGCCGGAGGTGGTGTCGCTCTCCCCGCATTTCGTCGAGACCCAGAGATCGACCAGCGGTGCCCTGGTCTTCTTCAGCGATGTCGCGTGCTTCACCATGCGATAGGCGGCGCGCGACGCATTCGCGATGGTCGCGATGTCGCCATTCTGCTCGATGGCGAAGAACTCGACCGGCTTGCCGGTCTTCGCGATGCCTTCAGCGACCTTGCCGGCCCAGCCGAGCTCGATGCCAATGACGACCACCGCCGCGACGTTCGGGTTGCAGCCTGTGCCGATGATGGTGCGGAAATGCAGGTCGAGATCCGCGCCGAACTGCAGCCGCCCATAGGCGTGCGGGATGGCGATGCAGCCCTGGATGTTGCGCGCGACGCCCTCGGCCGCGGCGTTGGAGATGTCGTCCACCGGCAGGATCAGGACATGGTTGCGCACGCCCATCCGGCCATTCTCGCGGCGCCAGCCGTCGAAGGTGGCGGTCTTGAGGTTCATGCCCATGGGATCACCACCGCTTCGTCTTGACGTTGTGGACGTGCAGGTGCTCGCCGGCGCCGATCGCGGCGACGGCGCGGCCGATATCGACGCCGTATTTGACGATGGTGTCGCCCGTCGCGATGTCGCGGATCGCGACCTTGTGGCCGATGGGGATGTCGGACCGGGCCGGGAATTCGATCATCCGGTCCTGGTCCATGATCCAGCCATTCAGCGTCTGGCCGGCCTTGATCCCCTCGACGACCACGACGCCGACGGAATCGCCTTCGTCATGGACGCAGAAATGCACGGTCATCGTGCTTCCTCCCGCTTGTCGTTGCGGTGACGCTAGGGCGGGGGAGGGCGTGCGGTCAACGCGGCGGCGCGTCAGCCCACGGGGCGTTCATCCGCGATGACCTTGCCGTCATTGGGCAGGCTGCCCGGCGGAACGATCTCCACCGCGCCGCGCAGCCGCATCACCGCCTGCAAGGACGCCCCCAGCCCATCCGCGACGCCCGCCGAGGCCGCCTCCGCGCGCAGCGTCATCGCGTCCTGCTCGCCGATGCGCGTGACGACGAGGCGCAGGCGGCCGACCTCCGGATGGCGGCGCGCGATCTCCGCCACCTGTTCGGGGCGGACGAACATGCCCTTCACCTTCGCGGTCTGGTCCGCCCGGCCGCGCCAGCCGACGATGCGCGTATTGGTCCGCCCGCACGGCGACACGCCCGGCAGCACCGCCGAGAGATCCCCCAGCGCCAGGCGCAGCAGCGGGTGTTCCTCATCGAGCACGGTGACGACGACCTCGCCGATCTCGCCATCGGGCACCGGGTCGCCGGTGCCGGGGCGGACGATCTCGACGATCACCTCCTCCGCCACGACCAGGCCCTGGCGCGCGGGGGTCTCGTAGGCGACGCAGCCGAGATCGGCGGTGCCGTACATCTGGAAGGCCGCGATGCCGCGCGCGGCGAATTCCGCCTGAAGCGACGGGGGAAAGGCGGCGCCCGAGACCAGCGCCCGGCGCAGCGAGGCGGCATCGCGCCCCTGCGCCGCCGCGGTATCGAGCAGGATCTTCAGGAAGTCCGGCGTGCCGACATATCCGACGGGGCGGAAGGCGCCGATCAGCTCGATCTGCGTCTCGGTATTGCCCGGCCCTGCCGGGATGACCGCGCAACCCAGGGCCTGGAGCCCGTGATCCATCATCCAGCCGCCCGGGGTGAGGTGGTAGGAGAAGGTGTTGAGCGCGATATCCCCCGCCCGGAAGCCGGCGGCGAAGAAGGCGCGCGCCATGTGCCAGGGGTCCGGCCGGCGGGCCTCGCCCTCAAGGATCGGTCCCGGCGAGGTGAAGAGCCGCGCGAAGGACCCCGGCGCTGCCGCGACATGCCCGCCGAAGGGTGGGTCGGCCTTCTGCGCCGCGGGCAGGTCGGATTTGCGCAGCACGGGGATGCGCGCCAGCGCCGCCCGGTCCGTGACCAGCGCGGCGTCGATGCCCGCCAGGCGCGCGGCGCCTGCCGGCGCGCGGGAAGCCGCGGCGAGCACCGCCGGCAGCCGCGCCGCCAGCTCCGCCGCCCGCGCATCGGCGTTGCGCGTCTCGCGCGGGTCAAGGTGTTCTCCAGACATGTTTCCTCCTGGCAGGCCCTTCTCCGGGTGCCTGTTTTCGTGGCACATCCTCTGCCCGCGTTTTGCCTGGAGGAAGGGATGGCCGGCGTCTTCTGGTATGATGGCACATGGATGACCGAGGAACCGAAGATCCTCGGCCCGATGGATCACGCCTTCTGGCTGGGTTCGGTCATCTTTGACGGGGCGCGCGCCATCAAGGGCTGGGCGCCGGATCTCGACCGCCATTGCGCGCGGGCCATCGCGTCGGCCCGTGCGATGCTGATGAAGCCGACCAAGACGGCCGCCGAGATCGAGGCGCTGTGCCGCGAGGGCATCCGCCGCATGGGCCCGGATGCCGAGCTCTACGTCCGGCCGATGTTCTTCATCCGCAAGGGGCTGGGCGCGGCGCGTCCCGATCCGGACAGCACGGACTTCATCCTGTCGATCTACGACAGCCCGCTTCCGCAGTGGGGTGGCTTTTCGGCCGTGATGGCGCCGTTCCGCCGGCCGACGCCCGAGATGGCACCGACCGACGCGAAGGCCGCCTGCCTGTACCCCAACGGCGCGCGCGCCTCGGCCTTCGCGGCGACGCAGGGGGCTGACAATGCGGTGATGTGCGACGCGATGGGGCATGTGGCGGAATTCGCCTCGGCCAACATCTGGTTCGCCAAGGATGGCAAGGTGATCACCCCGGCGGTGAACCACACCTTCCTCAACGGCATCACGCGCCAGCGCGTCATCGGCCTGTTCAAGGATGCCGGCGTGACGGTCGAGGAACGGACGGTGAAGCCGCCGGAGCTCGACGCTGCGGATGAGATCTTCTCGACCGGCAACTATGCGAAGGTACAGCCCTGCACGCGCTACAATGGGCGCGACATGCAGATCGGCCGTTTCGCGACGCAGGCGCGGGAGATGTACTGGCGCTGGATGGAAGGCCAGACGAAGCTCGTCTGATACCGGCGGTCGCTTGCTTCGACCGTTGGTATCCGGATTTTTTCATGTCCTCGGACGCCAGGCGTGAACTTCCGGTTTGCCTGGCTTTCGGCGGGCCGTGTTGGCGACCTCGTCTCGCGCTGGAGATCCGTGCCGTCGGTGTGACGCGGGCGCGCGGGGAGGGGCTTCGCCTCTCTCCGGCAAGGGCCGAATGGCCTTCCTGATGATGCGGCTTCGTCCGCTGTGGATGTCAGAGGGGCTTTGCCCCTCCGACACCTCCCCAGCAAAGGC
>JAYSDS010000154.1:0-13356 GCA_041914265.1 Roseomonas sp. | reverse complement strand
TTTCCAAAGGCCTTTCGGCCTTTGGTGGGGTGAGGTCCGGAGAGGGGCAAAGCCCTTCTCCGGCCTTGCTCAGCCTTCCAGCTTCACATCCGCCGCCCGGGCCACTTCCCGCCACTTCGCGATTTCGTCGCGGATGAAGGCCGCGCACTCCTCCGGCGTCTGCGGATCGGCGATGGCGCCCATCTGGTTGAAGCGCGCGACGATGGCCGGTTCGCGCAGCACCGCGACGACGTCCGCGTTGATCTTCCGGATGATGTCGGCTGGCGTGCCGGCGGGCGCGACCAGCGCGCTCCAGCCCGCGGCGGAATAGCCAGGCACCAGCGTCTCGGCGATGGTCGGCACCTCGGGAAGCTGCGGCACGCGCTGGGCGGAGCACAGGGCGATCGGCTTCACCCGCCCCTCGCGGATATGCGGCAGGGAGGAGGCGACGGAATCCGTCATCAGCTTGACGTTGCCGGCGATGACATCGGCGATGCCCGGCCCGCTGCCGCGATAGTGCACGATGTTGAAGCGGATGTTCGCGCGCAGCATCAGCAACTCGGCGGCCATGTGCTGGCTGGTCGCCGGCCCGGCGGAAGCCATGTTCAGCGCGCCCGGCTGCGCCCGCGCCGCCGCGGCGAGTTCCTGCATCGTATTGTAAGGCAGGGAGGGATGCGCGACCACCAGCAGCGGCACCATCGCGACGTTGGAGATGCCGACGAAATCCTTTTCCGCATCATAGGGCAGGCGCGGCAGCACCGAGGGATTGATGCCGAGCGGGCCGGAGGTCCCCGCGATCAGCGTGTAGCCATCGGCCGGCGACCGCGCACCGGCCTCCATCGCGGGCACCGAGGCGCCGCCGCCGCGGTTTTCCACCACGACGCGCTGCGGCCAGCGCTTGGACAATTCGTCGGCGACCAGCCGCGTCAGGATGTCCGAGGCCTGGCCGGGCGGGAAGGGCACGATGATGCGGACGGGGCGGTTGGGCCAGTCGGATTGCGCGTGCCCGATGGCGGGCAGCAGCGGCAGGCAGGCAGCGCCGAGCAACGCCCGACGGCGGATGGTGGTGGACATGTGGTTTCCTCCGAACGTGACCGCAGTCTATCCGCGAGGAAGGGCGTCCTCCAAGAAGGCCTGGGCACGGCGGGCGGCATCGCGTCGGCGGGCGGCGGCGCGGCGTTCCCGCAGGATGCCGAGCACCTTCTCCGCGCCGCGGGCCATGGCGAGGGCCTCCCGCTCGGCTTCCTGCGCCGCCTCGGCGCGGGCGAGGGCCTCGCGCCGCGCCTGGCGGCGCGCGAGACCCTGGGTGAGGAAGGCGCCATAGGTGGCGAAGGCCGGTCCGGGCTGCTCGGCACGCAGGGCGGCTTCGGCCGCGGCGGTGTCCTGCTGCTGGCGCAACAGGGCGGTGCGCGCCTCGGCCAGGCTGCGCTGGGCGGCCTCGACCTCGATGTGGCGGAGCTTGGCAAGGGTGGCGAGCGGATCGCGGGGCATGGCCATCGAACGCTGCCACGAGTGACCTTGCCGCATGGTGAAGGCGCGTGGGAGAAATCCCATCAAGCAAGACTTCGAGGAAACGTCATGCCCTTGCCATCCAACACGCTTCGCATCGCGGTCCTGCCCGGGGACGGCATCGGCACCGAGGTGACGGCCGCGGCGCTCGCCGTGCTCGAACCGCTCACGAAGCGCCACGGCATCGGCCTCGCCTTCGAGGAACTGCGCGCCGGCGCCTTCTGCTACCGCGACACCGGCACGGCGATGAGCGAGGAGACCTTCGACAAGGCGGCGAAGGCCGATGCGATCCTGCTCGGCGCGATGGGCTGGCCGGAGATCCGCACGGCGGACGGGACGGAGATCGCCCCGCAGCTCGACCTGCGCTTCCGGCTGAACCTCTATGCCGGCGTGCGGCCCTTCCGCGCCCTGCCGGGCGTGCCCGTCGCCCTGGCCGATCCCCGCGCGCGCGACATCGACCTGGTCATCGTGCGCGAGAGCACCGAAGGCCTGTTCTTCTCCCGCGACCGCGGCCTGGTCACGCATGACAAGGCGGAGGAGACGCTGCGCATCACGCGCGTGGTCACGGAGAAGCTCGCGCGCTTCTCCTTCGGCCTGGCGCGGCAGCGCGCCGCCCGGCGTGGGCGGCCGGGCACGGTGACGCTGGTCGACAAGGCCAATGTCTTCCGCGCCTTCGCCTTCATGCGCGCGATCTTCGCGGAGGTCGCGGTGGGGTATCGCGACATCGCCCATGGCGCGCATTACGTGGATGCGATGGCGCTCGACCTGGTGCGCAAGCCCTGGACCTTCGACGTGCTGCCGACCGAGAACATGTTCGGCGACATCCTCTCCGACCTCGGCGCGGGGCTGGTGGGCGGGATGGGCTTCGCGCCCAGCGCGGATATCGGCGACACCCATGCGGTGTTCCAGCCGGCGCATGGCACGGCGCCGGACATCGCGGGGCAGGGGCTGGCCAACCCGACGGCGACCATCCTCTCGGCGGCGATGATGCTCGATTGGCTGGCGGACAAGGGTGCCGGGCAGGCCTATGCGGATGCGGCCGCCGAGCTCGACGCGGCAGTGGACGCCGCCTTCGCGAAGGGGCTGCGCACGCCGGACATCGGCGGGCGCGACGGCACGGCCGCGGCGGCGAAGGCGGTGGCCGCGCAGATTGGCGGCTGAGCGGGGGCGGCGAGATGGCGATGCGCGTCGTCGTCGCGGGCGGGGGAATCGGGGGGCTCGCAGCCGCACTGTCCCTGCACGCGGCGGGCATCGAGGCCGAGGTCTTCGAACAGAGCCCGGAGGTCCGCCCCCTCGGCGTCGGCATCAACCTGCTGCCGCACGCGATGCGGGAACTGACCGAGCTCGGCCTGCTGGATCGGGTCGTCGCGGCGGGCATCGCGACGCGGGAACTCGTTTATGCGAACCGCTTCGGGCAGGTGATCTGGTCGGAACCGCGCGGACGTGCCGCGGGCTATGACTGGCCGCAAGTGTCGATCCATCGCGGGCGACTGCACCTGCTGCTGCTCGACACCGTGCGGGAGCGGCTGGGGGCGGCGCGCATCCATCTCGGCGCGCGGCTCATCGGCTTCGAGCAGGATGCTGATGGCGTGACCGCGCGCTTCGCGGATGGGCGCAGCGCGCGCGGCGACGTGCTGGTCGCGGCGGACGGCATCCATTCCGCCGCGCGCGCCATCTTCCACCCGAATGAAGGCCCGCCGATCTGGAACGGCGCGATCCTGTGGCGCGCCACCAGCATCGCACCGCCCTTCCTGACCGGCGCCACCATGGCGCAGACCGGCAGCCGGCGCGTGAAGTTCGTCGTCTACCCGATCGCCGACGAACCGGACGGGCGCAAGCTCACCAACTGGATCGCCGAGATCCGCACCGATCCGTCGCAGCCCTGGAACCGCGAGGACTGGAATCGCCCCGGCCGCATCGGGGATTTCCTGCCGCGCTTCGAGAGCTGGCGCTTCCCCTGGCTCGATGTTCCCGCGCTGATCCGTTCGGCGGAGGCCGTCTACGAATTCCCGATGGTCGATCGCGACCCGCTGCCGCGCTGGACGCAGGGGCGCGTCACGCTGCTCGGCGATGCAGCGCATCCGCTCTACCCGATCGGATCGAACGGGGCGTCGCAGGCCATTCTCGATGCGCGGACGCTGGCGCTGCATCTCGCCACCGCCGCCGACCCCATCGGGGGGCTCAATGCCTATGACGCGATCCGCCGGCCCGCCACGGCCGCGCTGGTCGAGGCCACGCGCGGCGATGGCCCGGATTCCGTGCTCGACATCGCCGAGGCCCGCGCGCCCGCCGGCTTCGACGACATCGAGGCCGTGATGCCCTTTGCCGAACGCGCCGCCATCGCCGGGCACTACAAGCGCCTGGCCGGCTTCGAACCCGCCACGCTGAATGCCCGTCCCAGTCTCAACCCACCCCGGAGAGCCGCATGAGCCAGCACTATCTTCCCGTCCGCGACGAATGGCTTGCGGCGCGGCAGGAGGAGATCCTCGACCCCGGCCAGCGCATCGTCGATCCGCACCACCATTTGTGGGAACGGCCGGGCTGGCGGTATCGCCTGGATGACATCCTCGCCGATATCCGCACGGGCCATGACGTGCGCGCGACGGTGCTGGTGCAGGCGCGCGCCTTCCACGGTGCCGACGGCCCCGAGGAGCTGCGCCCGGTCGGCGAGACGCAATACGCCGCCGGCGTCGCCGCCATGTGCGAGAGTGGCGTCTATGGCGATGTGCGGGTCTGCGCGGGCATTGTCGGCTTCGCCGATCTGCGGCGCGGCGCCGATGCGGGGGCGGTGCTCGATGCGCATATCGCTGCCGGCAATGGCCGCTTCCGCGGCATCCGCCACATCGCGACCTGGGACCCCGATCCCGAGATGCTGAACCCGGCCTATACGCCGGCCGAGGACATGCTCGACAGCGCGGGCTTCCGCGCCGGCATCGCGGAACTTGCGAAGCGCGGCCTGTCCTTCGATTCCTGGATGTATTTCCACCAGATCCCGAAGCTGGCCGCGCTGGCGCGGGCCTTCCCGCAGGTGCCGATGGTGCTGAACCATTGTGGCGGGGTGCTCGGCATCGGTCACTACGCCGGTCAGCGGGAGGAAGTCTTCGCGACGTGGTCGGCCCATCTGCGCGACCTCGCCACCTGTCCGAACGTGATGGTGAAGGTCGGCGGCCTCGGCATGCGGCTGCCGGGCTTCGGCTTCGAGGATGAGGCGATCGCACCCTCCTCCGCGACCCTCGCTGCGGCCTGGAAGCCCTGGATGGAAAGCTGCATCGAGGCCTTCGGCGCCGCGCGCTGCATGTTCGAGAGCAACTTCCCGGTCGACAAGGGCAGCTACGGCTATGCCGCGGGCTGGAACGCCTTCAAGCGCCTCGCCGCCGGGGCGAGCGCCGAGGAGAAGGCCGACCTGTTCTGGCGCAGCGCGACGCGGTTCTACCGCCTGCCATAGAGCGTGATTGCTTGATCGCGTGATTCAGGGCGCCGGTGCATGCGCACCGGCGGCCATCGCGCTCTGGCACCGTACTGTCACCGCTCGGTCATCGCTCTGTCATCCGCCCATCGCCGCCGGCATGCGAAGCCGGCGGCGCATCGCCAGGGGAGTTGGACCATGCTGTACATCGTCATCGCGGGTCGCTTGCCGTGACCCGCATCATCATGGTCGCGCTGGACGGCATGCGTCCCGACATGATCGACGCGGCGACGACGCCGCATCTGCACGCGCTCGCCGCCGAGGGCACGGGCTTCGCCAATGCGCGCAGCGTGTTTCCTTCCGAGACGCGCGTCGCCACGCCCTCGCTCATCACCGGCTGCCGGCCGGGCGGGCATGGGATGGTGGCGAATACGCTGTTCGATGCGTCGGTCGCGCCGGACCGGCTGCTGCGCACCAAGCTGGTCAGTGACGTGATGACGCTCGCGGCGGGCGCTGAATCTCCGCTGCAGCGGCTGAGCCTCGCCGAGCGCCTGGCGCCAGCCGGGAAGCGCTTCGCGCTGGTCAGCGCAGGCACGGCGGGTGCGGCGCGCCTGCTGAACCCAGCCGCCGAGCGGCTCGATTCCTTCCGCTGGAATGTCGAGGACACCGAAGGCACCACGGCCGCGGAGGTGCGCGAGGCGCTCGGCGCCACCCCGCCGCACGACACGCCCAACATTGCGCGCGTGGAGTTCGCCGGTCGCGTGCTGCTCGACCACGTGCTGCCGAAGCACCGACCGGATGTCGCGCTGCTGTGGCTGTCGGAGCCCGACATCTCCTTCCATTGGGGCGGGCTGCGTGCGGAGCACACGCTGGACGCGCTGCGCGCCGCCGATGCGGTGCTCGGGCGCCTCGGTGCCTGGCGCGCGGCGCAGCCCGATGCGGCGGAGATCGGCATCGTCGTGCTGTCCGACCACGGCCATGTGACGGGTCGCGGCAAGCGGTGCCTGCGCAGCGAATTGATCCGCGCCGGCTTCCGCGCCGGCACGGGCATGGCGTCCGATGTGGATGTGGTCGTCGCGCCCGCTGCGGCGCCGGGGCTGTGGCTGCGCGATCGGTCGCTTGCGCCGCAGATCGCGGATTTCCTGGCCAGCCAGGATTGGGCCGGACCATTGCTCGCGCGCGATGCGTCGATCCTGCCGGAAGGACGGGCGCTGCCGCTGTCGCTGCTCGGCAGCGGCCACGCGCGCAGCGCCGATCTGGTCGCAACCTTCGCGGGGTCGGAGGAAGCCGACGAATGGGGCCTGCATGGCCACGCGCCCTTCGATGCGCCGGATGTGCCGGAGGGCGGCGGCATGCATGGCGGGCTGCATCGGTCGGAACTCGCGACCGTGCTGGTGATGCAGGGCGGGCCGTTCCGCCGCGCGGCGGTGGCGCAGGAAGCGGCGGACCTCGCGGATATCGTGCCGACCGTGCTGCATGTGCTCGGCGTGGCGGGGGAGGGGATGGAAGGCCGGCCGCTCCTCGGCGCGCTGGACGCGAAGGCGGATGCGGCGCCGGCGCGGGAGACGCTGGAACTGCCCGGGGGCTTCGTGCTGGAGGCGATGCGAGGGCCGGACGGGCGGTTCTATCCGACGGCGCGGGGGCGTTCGGGGGCTGGGAGTGGGGCGGCCCCCCACACCACACCTCACCCCACCAGGATGCTGGGCATCCTGGACCGCAATCCTTTGGCGCCGCGCGGCACGGATGGAACGCCCCCGCTGAGCACGTTCCGGGCGCAGGAGCGGGTCTCGGCGCTGTTCTGCCCGCCGCGCATCGCACCAGGTCGAGGTTTCCAAAGGCCTTTCGGCCTTTGGCGGGTGGGGTTCGGGGAGGGCAGAGCCCTCCCTGATCCGTCAGTCGAGGACCGGCTCGTACCCCAGCCCCGGCGCCTCCGGCACGGCGATGACTCCGCCCTTCGGCACCAGCGCCTCGCCGTAGGGCGCGCGGAGAAGATCCGCGAAGTAGATCTCGATCGGCTCGGCGTCTTCGCTCGCGGCAAGGAAATGCAGCGTCGCCAGCAGCCCGGGTCCGAAATACGGGCAATGCGGCACCAGGCGCACACCCATCTCGCGCGCCAGCTCCGCGATCTCCAGCATCGCGGACAGGCCGCCGATCTTGGTGATGGAGGGCTGCACCACATCGACCGCGCGCGTTTCGAACATGCGGCAGAAATCCTCAACCGTGCCGTTGCATTCGCCGGCCGAGACCGGCACCGGCGAGGCGGCGCGGATGCGCGCGATGGCGGGGATGTCCTCGGGTGGCCAGATCGGTTCCTCGACCCAGCCGATGTTGAGCGTGGCCACGTCCTCGCAGAACTGCACCGCGTCGGCTTCGGTGTCCCAGGCGCAATTGATGTCGAGCATCAGCGGGATGTCGCGCGGTGCCGCTTCCCGCGCCGCGCGGATGCAGCGCAGATCCACCTCGTGCAGCTTGATGTGGCGATAGCCGCGGGACAGTGCCTCCCCGACGTTGCGCGCGACATCGTCCGGCACGCCGTAGCGGAGCAGCGAGGCATAGGCCGGGACCTCGCGCCGTGCGGCCTCGCCCAGCAGCGCGTGCAGCGGCTTGCCGGCGGCCTTCGCCCGGATGTCCCACAGCGCGATGTCGATCGCCGAGATGCCGAAGGTGACCGGCCCGTTGCGCCCGAAATTGTGGAAGCGCCGCGCGAGCATGCGCGTCAGCCCGGCGATGTCGCGCGCATCCTGTCCGATGCAGGCCGGGCCGATCAGGCGATCGATGGCGTCCTTCGTGGTCTCGACGAGCGTGAAGCCGAAGCCCTCGCCCCAGCCATGGATGCCGGCATCGGTCTCGACCCGCACCAGCAGCGTGTCCATGGCCTTGAGATGCAGGTTGCCGCCGACGCCGCCGCTGCTGGCGCCATAGGTGAAGTCGGTGCGGTGATGATGGGTGGTGACGCGGGTAATCTTCATGGTGCTTCCTCGCCGGCGCCGTCTGGGCGGCTCCGGCGAGTGAGGGCACGATCCGCCCTCCCGGGCAAGACGGTCAGGCGGTGAGGGTCTGCAGCACCTCGAAGCCCTCGAACTGCGGCGGGCCGATGGTGACGGGCTTGGCCTGGCCGGCGGCGGCATGGGCCTTGCGGAACTGGTCGGAGCGAGTCCAGCCTTCGAAGGCTTCCTTCGACGCCCAGAGGGTGAAGGAGGAATAGAGGATATGGTCCTCCTTCTCCGGGCCCTTCAGCAGGTGGAAGGTCATGAAACCCGGCACCTCCTTGAGGTAGCTGTCGCGGTTCTTCCACTTCTGCTCGAAGGCTTCGGCCTCGGCGGGGATGACGCGGAAACGGTTGGTGGCGATGAACACGATGGGGTCCTCTTTCCGTGCAGGCTCTCTGGCTGCCGCAGCGCCGGCGGTGACGGAGACCGTGGCGCTCGAGGTGGCTGGCGATGTCTACCACGCCTGGTTCACCGGCACAGTGCTGCACGCGGTCGCGCGGCGCGGAGAGGCGGATGCGGCGGAACTCGTCTTCCGCGTCTTCCGCGCGCAGCAGCAGGCGACCTTCCTGCCGGGACTTCGCAAGCTGGCGCTGGGTGCGCTGCCGCCGGCAGTGGCGGCCGCGCGGTATCACTACCTGTCCAACTTCATCGGCGGCGTCAGCGTCGAATATGTCGAGGAATCCCCGCGCAAGGCCTGGATCCGCTACCCGCCGCCGCGCTGGATCTGGCCGGGGGCGACGATCTGCGGAATCCCGTCTTCGGTGAACGCGGCGATGCTGCGCGGCTGGCACGCGAACAACGGCGTCATGCTGGGCCGGCTGGGCCTCGGATTCGTCTGCACCGGGCAGACGGTGGATGGCGATCCGGGACTCGAGGGCTACTACATCGAGCATGACCTCGACCTGCCGGAGGCGGAACGGCTGCGCTTCGCGAAGGGTGAGCGCATGCCGCGCTTCGATCCGGCCGCGGCGCCGGGCCTGCCGGCCGGGAATTGGCCGGCGGAGCGCATCGCCAAGGCGAAGCGTGGCTACGCGATGGAATATGCGCGCAGCATCGTGCAGGCGGCGATGGACCTGTTCGGCGAAGCGGATGGCGGGGCCTTGCTCGGCCATGCCGCGAGGCTCGTCGGCATGCAGTATGTCCATGCGGCGGCTGCGGCGCTGGAGGTGGCGGATTGCCCCGATCTCCTCCTCGCGCTCGCGCGCGCCGAAGGCGATGCATCCGCGGCCCTCTCACGGCAGCCGGATGGCAGCGCGGTACTGACGCGCGGCAGCCTGCCGCTGTTCCGTGGCATGGAGGCCACGCCCGCGCGGCTCGAGGCGTGGGAGCAGTTGATGCAGGGCGCGCTCGTCGCTTGGGATCGGTTCGCGCGGATGGAGCGCATCAGCCCCACCGCCTGGCGGATCGGCGCAGGATGAGGCCGGGGACGTCGCGCCGCATGGCCCACAGCGTGGTGGGCAGGTCGCTCTGGCCCGGCGATGCGCAGCACCGCCTCGCCGGGCAAGCAAGCGTCAGCCGTTGGCGGCGGTGAGGATGCGCGCCAGGCTCTCGTCGCGCCCCAGCGCCCAGAGCACCGAATTGATCGGCGGGCTCGTCAGGCTGCCGCACAGCGCCGCGCGCAGCGGCTGGGCGATGTCCTTCAGCTTGACCTCCTTCACATCGGCGTAGTCGCGCAGCCACTGCTCCAGGTCCGCCTTCTCCCACGGCGCGGCGGAGAGGAATTCCGCGAGATCCGCCAGCCGCGCGCGGGCTTCCGGCGTCAGCGCGGCGAGCGCCTTCTCGTCGATCGCGGGCAGGCCCTCATGCACCACGAAGGCGGCGGCACCGGCGAGTTCCTCCAGCGTGCGCGCGCGTTCCTTGAGATCGGGCATCAGCAGGCCGAGCCGTTCCGCGCCCTCGGTCCCGAACAGGGTGCCGCGCGTCGCGAGGATCTCCAGCACCGCCCTGGTCAGCCGCGCATCGTCGGCCTGGCGCAGATAGACGGCGTTCACGTGGGTCAGCTTGGCGTAGTCCATGCGCGACGCCGCGCGGCCCACATCCTTGATGTCGAAGAGCTCGATGGCGCGGTCGCGCGGCACGATCTCCTCGTCGCCATGCCCCCAGCCGAGGCGCATCAGGTAATTGCACACGGCCTCGGGCAGGTAGCCCTGGTCGCGGAAATCGAGCACCGACACCGCGCCGTGCCGCTTGGACAGCTTGGTGCCGTCCGCGCCGTGGATCAGCGGGATATGCGCGAAATGCGGGCGGCGCCAGCCCATCGCGTCATAGACCAGGCACTGGCGGAAGGTGTTGGTCAGGTGGTCGTCGCCGCGGATGACATGGGTGATCTCCATGTCGTGGTCGTCCACCACCACCGCGTGCAGGTAGGTCGGCGTGCCGTCCGACCGCAGGATGATCATGTCGTCGAGCTCGACATTGCCGACGCGGACCTCGCCCTGCACCAGATCCTGTACCACCGTCTCGCCCTCGAGCGGCGCCTTGATGCGGATGGCGAAGGGCTTTCCCTCCTGCTCGGGGCCGGGTTCGCGGTCGCGCCAGCGGCGGTCGTAGCGGGGCGGGCGGCCCTCGGCCATCGCCTTCTCGCGCATTTCCTGCAGTTCCTGCGGCGTGGCCCAGCAGCGATAGGCCTTGCCGGCGGCGAGCAGCTCATGCGCCACCTCGGCATGGCGCGCCTCGCGCGCGGCCTGGAACACCGGCGGCTCGTCCGGCGACAGGCCGAGCCATTCCAGGCTTTCGAGGATCTGGTCCACCGCCGCCTGGGTCGAGCGTTCCTTGTCCGTATCCTCGATACGCAGCAGGTAGGTCCCGCCGACATGCCGGGCAAAGAGGAAGTTGAACAGCGCAGTGCGCGCACCCCCGATGTGCAGGTAGCCGGTGGGGGAGGGAGCGAAGCGGGTACGGACGGTCATATCACCTGAACTCGGTCGCGGAGGCGCCCCTCATACCAGCGGGGCCTGCTCATGACACCATCGGCAAGCCCCATCGGTGGGCGGCATGCGCGAAACCATGGCCCGCCGGCTGACTTTGCGGGACCGCGAAGCACTCCCGCACGACCCGCTTGTCGGGTTAGGATGAACGCAGGAGTTGCGGAACCAAACTCTGTTTAGCACCGTTGCGCGATATGCCCCGGGCCATGCCCTGGCCTGGTTCCATGGCCTGGCCGGCCGGGCGGGGCTGCTGCTGGCGGCGGAACGCGGGCGGCTCGCGCCATGGCTCGCGGTGGCGATGGGGGCCGGGGTGCTGGCCTATTTCGGGCTGCGGGAGGAGCCGGGCGGCTGGACGCTGGCCGTCGCGCCCGTGCTGATCCTGGTGGCGCTGCTGGTCGCGCCACGCGCGCCGCATGCGGGATGGGCGATCGGCCTGGGCGGCGCGGCCGCGCTGGGGTTCGCCGCCGCGGCCTGGCACGCGGCCGAGGCCCCGCCGATCGCGAACCCACCGCGCGGCGCGGTGATGCTGAGCGGCGTCGTTCAGGATGTGGATCTGCTGCCAGAGGGCCGTCGCCTGGTTCTTTCCGACGTCCGCTTCGGACCGGACGAGCCGCCCCAGCCGCGCAGCTTCCGCGTCCGCCTGCGGGCCAATGACCGCGCGCAGCCCGCGCCGGGCGATCGCGTGACGGTGCGGGCGCTGGTGCGTCCGCCATCCGCACCCGCCTATCCGGGGGCGTGGGACTTCCAGCGCGCGGCCTTCTTCGCCGGTCAGGGTGGGGCAGGCTTCGCGATCGGGCCAGCCGAGATCGTCGCGGCCGCGGGCCATGCCCGGCCGCTATCGGGGCTGCGCAGCGCGCTGGAGGCCCGCGTCGCTGCGGTGGTGCTGGGCGCCGCCGGGGCGGTCGCCGCCGCGCTGCTGACCGGGGGGCAGAGCGCCATCCCGCGCGCCGACATCGCCGCGATGCGGGATTCGGGCCTCGCGCATCTGCTGTCCGTGTCGGGCCTGCACATCGCCATCGTGATGGGGGCGAGCTTCTGGGCGGTGCGGCTGCTGATCGCCTGCTGGCGCTGGCTGGCGTTGCGGGTGGACGGCAAGGCCGTGGCGGGCGTCGCGGCGCTGGCCGCCGGCGGCTTCTACATGGTGCTGACGGGATCGCAGGTGCCGATGCAGCGGTCCTTCGCCACCGCCGTGCTGGTGACGGTCGCGCTGCTGACGGGGCGACGGGCGATTTCGCTGCGCAGTCTCGCGATCGCGGCGGCGGCGGTGATGCTGGTCGCGCCGGATGCGGTGCTTGGCCCTTCCTTCCAGATGTCCTTCGCCGCGGTGCTGGCGCTGATCGCGGGGTGGGAGGCGTTGAAGGACCCCATGGCGCGGCTGCGCGGGGATGGCGCCTGGTGGCGCAAGGGGCTGGTCGTCGCGGCGGGGCTGGTGATGACCTCGGTGCTGGCCGGGCTGGCGACGGCGCCCTTTGGCCTCGCCCATTTCGGGCGGCTGCAATGGTATGGCGTGGCGGCCAACGCGGTGGCGGTGCCGCTGACATCGGTGCTGGTGATGCCGGCCGGCATGGTCGCGATGGCCCTGATGCCGCTCGGGCTCGAAGCGCCTGCGCTCGCGGTGATGGGTTGGGGCTGCGAGGCCGTGCTCGCGGTGGCGCGGGAGGTCGCCTCGTGGCCCGGCGCGGCGCAGGTGGCGCGGCCAATCCCGGCCTGGGGGCTGGCCGCCACCGCCTTCGGCATGGTGTGGCTGTGCCTGTGGCGGATGCGCTGGCGCTGGTTCGGCGTGCCGATGCTGGCGCTGGGCCTGGCCAGCCCGGCACTGCATCGCCCGCCGGACCTTTTCGTGTCCGGCGATGCGCGGCTGATCGGCGTCGCGACGGAAGGCGGCTTCTGGTTGCAGCGGCAATCCGGCGCGTCCGCCCTGACACGCGATTCGTGGTTGCGCGCGCATGGGCTGACCGAGGCGCAGCCGTTGCCCGGTCGCGGACAGGTCGCCGACATCGTTTGCACGCCCGGTGCTTGCCGTCTTCATGCGCAGCCGGATGTCGTGCTGCTGCGTGGCGATCCGCCGGATGGGCTGTGCGGCCGAGCCGCGCTGCTGGTCTCGGCCGAGCCGATCCGGGGGCGCTGCGCCGGCACCCAGGTGGTGGACCGCTTCTCGGTCTGGCGGAACGGCCCGCATGCGGCGTGGTTCGGGGCGGATGGCGTCAGCATGGTGTCCGACCGCGCCTGGCGCGGGGCACGGCCCTGGGTGCCGCCACCACCCGTGCCGCGGGCGCGGGAGGAAGCGCCGCCGGCCGCCGTGGAGTGACGGGCGGAACGGGGCGCGATGCGACGAGGGAGTTGGAGGGGCGTTGCCCCTCCAAGCCACCCCACCAAAGGCCGAAAGGCCTTTGGAAACCTCGACTTGGCGCCGTGCGCCACTGACAGGATGGTGCCGGGACCCGGCCTTCCGCACGAAGCGCGCTGCGAGGGTTCGGCGCCGGTCTCGGACCCCGGGCCAAGTCCCGGCGGTCCAGGCCACACTGTGGCCTGGCGGGGTGGTCCG
>JAYSDS010000153.1:0-13529 GCA_041914265.1 Roseomonas sp. | reverse complement strand
GGCGAGCAGCACCGCCTCATCGATATGATGCGTCACGAACAGGACCGTCTTGGGCTTCGCCGCGAGTTCCCGCGCGAACCAGGCGCCGAGCTCCTCGCGCTTCATCTCATCGAGGGCGGAGAAGGGCTCGTCCATCAGCAGGACGGAGGGGTCATGCGCGATGGCCGAGGCGATGTTCACGCGCTGGAGCATGCCGCCCGACAGTTCCGCCGGGCGCTTGTCCTCGTGCCCGGCGAGGCCGAAATCGCGCAATAGCTGCTCCGCGGGAAACCCGATGCGGCCGGCCATGCGCTGGGTGAAGCGGACATCGTCGATGGCGCGTTTCCAGGGCAGCACCGCGGGGCGCTGCGAGACCAGCCCGATCTGCCGCTTTCGCCGCGCGGCGGAGGCGCTGTCGTCGCCGATGCGGACCTCGCCGGAAGACGGTGTCTCCAGATCCGCGACGATGCGCAGCAGCGTCGTCTTGCCGCAGCCCGAGGGGCCGATCAGCGCGACGAATTCCCCCGCCGCGATGTCCAGATCGACGGGGCGCAGCGCCGTGCTCCCGCCGAAGCGCCGACCGACGCCGCGGATGGAGATCGGCGCGGCCATTACGCGGGCGCCGCCGTCGGCAGGAACTCGGTCGTCATGACTTCCTCCGCCGGCACGGCCCGCGGGATCTCGTTGGCCTCGCGCAGCAGCTCCGATCCGGCGGTCCAGGTCGCGGCATTCATCGCGAGCGGCCCGCGCGCCTGGGTGTCGTCGCTGACGAAGAGCGGGTTCTGCACGCGCCAGCGCCAGGCGAGCTTCTCGGCATTCTCGATCTGCCCCTGGAAGGCGGCGACGAGCCGCACGCTCTCCTCGGGATTGTCGATGATGAAGCGGATCGCCTGCGCGACGGCCTTGAGGTAGCCGCGCACCAGCTCGGGGTTGTCCTGCGTCGTGCGCTTCGTCGCGAAGATCACGTCGGAATAGGCGTTGAGCCCCCAATCGCTGAAGCGGATCGCCTTCCAGGTCTTGCCGCGGATGTTCGCCGGCGCGTCCGCCTTCGCCGTCTCCTGTTCGATCTGGTACGCCTGATTCGTGATCCAGCCGGAGAAGAAGTCCACGCGGCCGACCAGCAGCGGTTCGGCGTTGGCCTGGACGGTGACGATGCGGATCTTGCCGGCATCCGCGCCGTTGAGGCGCGCCATGGCGCGGCAGAAATACTCCGACCCCGCCTGGATGCCGACGCTGCGGCCTTCGAGCGATTTCGGCGTCGGCTCGGGGTCGGATGGCGCGGCGATGGTCAGGTAGGAGGATGGCGTCTTCTGGTACAGCGCGCCGAGGGCGACGATATCCACCGGGTCACGCGCCGTGCGCGCCGCCAGCAGATGCAGGCCGGAGGTGGCGAGGCCGAACTGCGCCTGCCCCGCGGCAACGATCGGCACCGGGTTGCGGCCCGGCCCGCCATCGACGATGCGGTGCTGGATGCCCTCGGCCTCGAAGAAGCCCTTGACCTCGGCGATCATGAGCGGCGCGAACTCGCCATTGCGCAGCCAGCCGAGCTGCGTCGTCGCCTGCATCGGGCGGCGTTGCGCGAAGGCCGGCGCGGCGAGCGGCAGCGCCCCCGTGGCGAGGAGAACGGAACGGCGGCCGAGGAGCGTCATGCGGTATCCCATCCAGGCGGCATCGGTGTCGTCGGCGCGTGACGATGCGACCGGCGTGCCGGAGCGGCAATGCGGTGTGTCGCCTCGCGACGGCATTTCGCCGCGGCTTATTCCAAGTCTGCCTGGATGCTCGGCATGGTGGCGTGGTTGCTGCCCAATTCCTGAGCGAGGCTCATTTCCGGTGGCCCTCTCGCCATGCCGGCGCACGGGATTATGATGTGTGCGTCGGCCGTGTTGGCCGGGGGCAGGGGCCTGCACGGGATGATTCGCGCCGCTATCATCGGGCTTGGAAGCTGGGGCCAGAACCTGGTCCGCAACCTGCCGAAAGACTCGCCGCATATGCGCTTCGTCGCCGCGGCGACGCGCACGCCGGCCAAGGCCGAGGCATTTGCCGCCGAACATGGGTTGCGCATGCTGGCGAGCTACGAGGCGGCGCTCGCGGACCCCGGGATCGACGCGGTGGTGCTGGCGACACCGCATACGCAGCATACGGACCAGATCGTCGCCGCGGCCGCGGCAGGCAAGCACGTCTTCACGGAGAAGCCGCTCGGCGTGAATGCCGCCGCCGCGGCGCGCGCCGCGGAAGCCTGTGCAGCGGCCGGCGTCACGCTGTCGGTCGGCTACAATTGGCGCTTCCAGCCGGCGCTGCGGAAGATCAAGGAACTGATCGATGACGGCACGCTCGGTCGCGTGCTGCACATGGAGGGCAATTTCTGCGGCCCCAGCGCCTATCGCTTCCCGGAAGGCCATTGGCGCCACGATCGCGACGAAGGCCCCGCCGGCGGCATGACCGGGCGCGGCGTGCATGTGGTGGACGCCATGCTCTATTTGGCCGGGCCCATCGCGCAGGTGACGGCGCAGAGCTTCCGCCTGGTGCAGGATTTCGGCATGGATGACACCACCTCCATGCTGTTCCGCTTCAAGGGCGGTGCGACGGGCTATCTCGGCACGGTGATCGCCACGGCCGAGACTTGGCGCCTCCAGGTCTTCGGATCGGAAGGCTGGGCCGAGGTCGGCGATGTCGAGCACCTGCATACCTGGGACCTGAAGCTCTGCCGCATCGACCGCGCGAATGTCATGGTGAAGCAGAAGCCGGAGACCATCACCTTCCCCAAGACCAGCACCGAAGGCGCAGAGCTGGAGCATTTCGCCGAGGCCGCGGCGGCGCGGCGTCCGCTGGTGCGGCCCGGCGGCGACGCGGTGCACAATGTGCAGGTGCTGGAAGCGATCCTGGACTCCGCGCGGCGCAACGCGCCCGTGGCCCCGGCGTGAGGGAGAGGGCGATGCTGCGACGACGCGAGGCCTTGTTCGGATTGGCCGGTCTCACCGGCATGCCGGCCCTGGCGCAGACCGGCGACTGGCCGAACCGCACGATCCGCGTCGTGGTGCCGTCGCCGCCCGGCGGGCCGCCCGACCTGATCCTGCGCGCCATCCTGCCGAAGATGCAGCCGCTCCTGGGCCAGGGGATCATCGCCGAGAACCGCGCCGGTGGCGGCGGGCTGGTCGGGACGACCTATGTCTCGCGGCAGCCGGCGGATGGGTATACGTGGCTGTTCACCACCGCCTCCCACACCAACATCCCGCCCTTCAATACCAACGTGACCTATGACCCGGTGCGCGACTTCACGCATGTCACGCTGGCGGCGCAGAATTTTGGCCAGGCACTCATCGTCCATCCGTCCGTCGCGGCGACGAACCTGCAGGAGCTGATCGCGCTGGCGAAGCGCCAGCCGGGCAAGCTGACTTATGTCAATGCCGGCAACGGCACGGCGAGCCACATTCCGGCCGAGCTCATGAAGACCATGACCGGGACGGATATCCTCTCCGTGCCCTATCGCGGCGTGGCGGAGGGCATGACCGACCTGCTCGCGGGTCGCGTGGACATGTTCTTCGTCGGCACGCAGATCGCGCTGCAGCATGTGCAGTCGGGCGCCGTGCGCGCCATCGGCATCACCGGCGCGCGGCGCTGGAAGGGCATGCCGGAGGTGCCGACCTTGCAGGAGGAAGGCCTCCGAGGCTTCGAGGTGGTGAACTGGTTCGGCCTGTGGCTGCCGGCCGGCGCGCCGGCACCGATGGTGGCCCGCATCCATGCCGCGGTTGCCGCGGCCGTGGCGGATGACGAGGTGCGGCAGCAATTCGACACGCTCGGGCTCGAAGGCGTGGCGATGCCGCCCGACCGCTTCGCGGCCTTCGTGGCGGATCAGGCGCGCATCGCGCAGGAGATCGGCCGGCGCGTGGCCACGCCCGGCTGAAGCCGGCTTGATCGATGGGATCGACAATGCGCAGATCGCGCGCAACTGACATGGGGACCTTGGCGGCATGCCTTCTTCGGTGATCGTTCTGGGTGCGGGCATGGTCGGGGTTTCGGTGGCGCTGCATCTGCGCCGGCGCGGCCATGACGTGCTGCTGGTGGACAAGCAGGAACCGGGGCTCGGTGCCTCCTTCGGCAATGGCGGGCTGATCCAGCGCGAGGCGGTGCATCCGCACCCCTTTCCGCGCGACATGGCCGAGATCCTGCGCATCGCGCGTAACAAGTCGATCGACGCCTATTATCACTGGGGCGCGCTGCCGGGCCTCGCGACGCCGCTGCTGCGCTACTGGTGGAATTCCGAGCCGCAGCGTTATGCCGTCATCGCCGAGGCCTATGCGAAGCTGATCGAGACCTGCCTCGACGAGCATTACGCCTTCGCGCGCGATACGGACGCGATGCCGCTGCTGCGCCCGATCGGCTGGATCCGGATGTTCTCGGACGAGGCGAGCTTCAACTTCGCGCTGGCCCAGGCCGAGGAAGGCAAGCGGCTTCACGGCGTGAACTTCGCGACGATGGATGGTCGGCAACTCGCCGAGGCTGAGCCCGCCCTGCTCAAGACCCGCCATGGCGCGATCCACTGGACCGACCCGGTGTCGTGCAGCGATCCGCATGGGCTGGTGATGGCCTATGCGCGGCAATTCGACGCGGCGGGCGGACGCTTCGTGATCGGCGATGCAACGTCGCTGACGCGCAGCGGCAAGGGCTGGCAGGTGCAGACCAAGGACGGCCCGGCCGAGGCGGAGCAGGTCGTCGTCGCCCTCGGCGCCTTCGCGAACAAGGTGACGAAGCCGCTCGGCTATGATCCGCCGACCTTCGGCAAGCGCGGCTATCACAAGCATTTCGCCCTGCAGGGCAATGCTGTGCTGAACCGGCCGATCCTGGATACGGAAAGCGCCTTCCTGCTGGCGCCGATGCGCGCCGGGGTGCGGCTGACCACCGGCGCCGAGTTTGCCGGCATCGACGAGGCGCCGACACCGGTGCAACTCGCCCGCGCCGAGCCCGTCGCGCGCACCCTGCTGCCGCTCGGCGATGCGGTGGAGCGCGAGCCCTGGATGGGTGTGCGTCCCTGCACGCCCGACATGCTGCCCATCATCGGCAAGCTGCCGAACCAGGCGGGCATCTGGTGCGCCTTCGGCCATGCGCATCAGGGCTTCACCCTGGGCCCGACCACGGGGCGCATGCTGGCCGAGATGATGGATGGCGAGACGCCCTTCATCGATCCGGCGCCCTATCGCCCGGAACGCTTCTGACCCATGCGCCTCGCCGTCCTTCAATTCGCGCACGAGACCGTCACCTTCCTGCCCTTCGATACGACGGAGGACGATTTCCGCTATCCCGGTTCACCGGCGGCGGGGGAGGCCCTGCTGGCGACCGACCCCAAGGGCTATATGGGCGGCTTCGTGCAGGTGGCGCGCGAATATGACGGCGTGGAGCTGGTGGGCATCGAATCGCCGCTCTGGCCCAGGACCGGCACGGGATCGGGCTGGATCACGAACGAGGCCTTCGAGACCTTCGTCACCCGGCAGATCGAGGAGCTGACGGCGCAGGGGCCGTTCGACGGCGCCTATCTCGCCCTGCATGGCGCGATGGGCGTGCGTGGCGTGCCACGCCCGGAAGCCGAGATCGCCAAGCGCGTGCGGGCGGTGCTCGGCCCGCGGGCGCGCATCGCCGCAACCTTCGACCCGCATGGCAACGAGGATGAGGAATTCCTCCACCATGCCGACTTCGCCTTCGCGGTGAAGTATTTTCCGCATTACGACATGCATCTGCAGGGGCAGCGCGCGGCGCGTATGCTCGTGCGCGCCATCCGCGGCGACTATCGCCCGACGAGCGTCACGCGGAAGCTGCCGATCCTGACCCCGACCGTGCTGCAATGGACCGGCGCGCCGCCCTGGTCGGACCTGATCCAGCGCGCCCTGGTGTGGGAGGCGCGCGAGCCCGACCTTTTCGTCAATGTCTATTTCGGCTTTCCCTGGTCCGACGTGCCGGATGCCGGCATGACCTTCCAGGTGATCGCCAACGACAAGCTGGCCCTGGCCGAGCGCATCGCCGAGGACATGGCCCGCTGGACCTGGCGACGCCGCGCGGAGCTGGTGGCGAGTGCGACGGTGCATCGCATCGGCGCGGGTGTGGCTCTGGCCAAGCAGGCCGTGGCTGAACGCCGCGCGCCGGTCGTGCTGGCGGATCACAGCGACCGCTCCGGCTACGCGACCTGGCTGCTGCGTGAGATCATCGCCCAGGGCCTGTCGCGCACGCTGGTTGCGACCATCGCGGCACCGGAGGCGATCGCGTCGCTGGCCGGTGCGAAGCCCGGCGATGCCGTGGAGGTCGAGATCGGCGGCCGCGTCGATCCTTCCGCCGGCGATCCCGTGCGCATTTCTGGCCGGATCCTGCTGATCGCCGATGCCACCACCGCACGCGCGACCGGCAAGGGCCAGTCCTGGATCGCCATCGCCTTCGGGGATGGCAATGTCGTCGTGCTGAGCCCCTTCCTCGTCCAGATCATGGAGCCGGACGATCTCTGGCGGCTGGGCCTGTCACCCGCCGACTACGACGTCATCGCCATCAAGTCGCGCGTGCATTTCCGCCGTGGCTTCGACGATAGCGGCTTCGCGCCGACCATCCTGCTGGTCGAGCCGGACGAGCCCTTCCTGGGCACGGTCCGGCTCGAAGCCTTGCCATACGAACACCTGCGGATCGCCGACTACTACCCCTATGGCGGGCCGGCGGATCCGTTCGCGGGTTAGCGGTTCTTCCAGGCGGGCTTGCGCTTCTCGGCGAAGGCCTTGGGGCCTTCGATATAGTCCTCGCTTTCCAGGTTGCGCTGCTGCGCGGGGTAGATCGTCGTGATCGCCTCGCGCAGCGTCGGCTTGTCCATCCCCTCATAGACCGCCTGCTTGGACGCCCGCACCGCGAGCGGCGAGCATTCCAGCATCAGCGCCGCCCAGCGCTTCGCCGCCTCCAGGGCCTGGCCCTGCGGCACCACCTCATTGACGAAGCCGAGTTCCTTGCCTTCCGCCGCGCCGACGCGACGGCCGGTGAGGATCATGCCGAGCGCCTGCTTCTGCCCGATCATGCGCGGCAGGCGATGCACGCCGCCCGCACCCGCGATCAGGCCCACGCGCGGTTCGGGCAGGGCGAAGACGGCGTTCTCGGCGGCAATGATCAGGTCGCAGGCGAGCGCGATCTCGAAGCCGCCGCCCATTGCGACGCCGTTCACCGCGGCGATCACCGGCTTGTCGAGGTCGAAGCGCAGCGTCAGGCCCGCAAAGCCCGTGCGTGCCGACGGGCCTCGCTTGCCCGCCGCCTGGATCTTCAGATCGTTGCCGGCCGAGAAGGCGCGATCCCCCGCGCCCGTGACGATCGCAACCCACAAATCGGGGTTTGCCGCGAAATCGTCCCAGACCTGTTCGAGCTCGTGATGCGCCTCGCTGTGCAGGGCGTTCATCACCTCGGGCCGGTTCAGCGTGACGATGCGCAGCCGGCCTTCATCCTGCACGATGCAGTGCTTCATGACGTTCCTCTTTCCTTCAGTCGGCGGTCCAGCCGCCATCGACCACGATGGACGATCCCGTCATCAGTGCCGAGGCATCCCCGGCCAGGAAGACGATCGCGCCCATCAGATCCTCGACCTGGCCGATCCGCCCGAGCTTGATCTTCGACAGGACACTTGCCTTGAAGGCGGCGTCCTCGAAGAAGGGGCGGGTCAGCGGCGTTTCGATGAAGGTGGGGCAGACCGTGTTGACGCGGATGCGATGCGCGGCGAGGTCCACGGCCATCGCCTTGGTCATCCCCTCCATGCCCCATTTCGACGCGCAGTAGATGGTGCGGTTCGCACCCCCGACATGGCCCATCTGGGAGGAGATATTGATGATCGACCCCGGCTTCCCGGCTGCGATCAGCCGCTTCACCACCGCCTGCGCGACGAAGAAGGCGGAACGCAGGTTGAGATCCATCACCGCGTCGTAATCGTCATGCGTCACGTCGGTGAACGGCTTGGGTCGGTTGGTGCCGGCGTTGTTCACCAGGATGTCGAAGGGTTCGGCCGCCGCGATGGCGCGCTCGGCGGCGACGACATCCATCAGGTCCAGCGTCATCGTCGCCGCGTTGCCGATCGCGGCCGCGGCGGCCTCGATCTCGGCCGCGGTGCGCGCGGCGAGCGTCACATGCGCGCCTGCCTCGCCCAACGCCGCGGCCGCGGCCAGGCCGATGCCGCGCCCCGCGCCGGTCACCAGCGCACGCTTCCCATCCAGTCGGAAGGAGGGTGTCTTCGGCAGTTGCATGATCTCAATCCGCCGCGGTCGCATAGGGAATGTTCCGCCCGCCATAACGGCGCACGCGGATATTCGCCTGCTCCGCATGGCCGGCGAAGCCCTCCAGCATGCACAGGCGCGAGCAATATTCCCCAATCATCACCGACGCCGCATCGGTCAGCACGCGCTGATAGGTGACGGTCTTGAGGAACTTGCCGACCCACAGCCCGCCCGTGTAGCGCGCGGCCTTCTTCGTCGGCAGGGTGTGGTTGGTCCCAATCACCTTGTCGCCGAAGGAGACATTGGTGCGTGGCCCGAGGAACAGCGCGCCGTAGTTGGTCATGTTGGCGAGGAAGTAGTCCGGATCGCGCGTCATCACCTGCACATGCTCCGAGGCAATGCGGTCCGCCTGGCGCACCATCTCCTCCTCGCTGTCGCAGACGATCACCTCGCCATAATCCTCCCAGGCCTTCCGGGCGACGGCGGCGGTGGGCAGGATGGTCAGCAGGCGCTCCACCTCGGCCATGGTCTCGCGGGCGAGCTTCTCCGAATTCGTCAGCAGGATCGCCGGCGAATTCGGCCCGTGCTCCGCTTGGCCGAGCAAATCCGTCGCGCAGAGCTCCCCATCCACCGTCTCGTCCGCGATGACCAGTGTCTCGGTGGGGCCGGCAAACAGGTCGATGCCGACGCGCCCGTACAATTGCCGCTTGGCCTCGGCCACGAAGGCATTGCCTGGCCCCACCAGCATGTCGACGGGCTCGATCGTCGCGGTGCCGAGCGCCATCGCGCCCACCGCCTGGATGCCGCCGAGGCAATAGATCACATCGGCCCCGGCGAGATGCTGCGCCGCGACGATCGCCGGCGCCGGCCTGCCCTCGAAGGGTGGGGCGCAGGTGATGATGCGCTTCACGCCCGCCACCTTCGCCGTCAGCACCGACATATGCGCCGAGGCCAGCAGCGGATACTTGCCGCCCGGCACGTAGCAGCCGACCGAATTGACCGGGATGTTCTTGTGGCCCAGCACCACGCCGGGCAGCGTCTCGACCTCGATGTCGCGCAGCGCGTCCTTCTGGTGTTGCGCGAAGTTGCGCACCTGCTCCTGCGCGAAGCGGATGTCGTCGAGGTCGCGGGCCGAAAGCTGCGACAGGCAGTCGCGGATCTCCGCGTCGGTCAGGCGGAAATCGGTGCGGTCCCATTTGTCGAAGCGGATCGACAACTCGCGCACCGCCTCATCACCGCGTGCGGCGATGTCGGTGAGGATGCCCTCGACCGTCGCCCGGACCTTGGCATCGTCCTCGGCCCGCGCCTCGGCGTCGCGGCTGCGCTTCAGGTGACGGGCCATGGTTTCCTCCTGCTCTGGCGACCCAAGGCGTCGCCCCGCACACGGGACATTGTCAACAGGGGGGTTCCGCCCGGGCCTTGGCCGTCCTAGCCTTCGCCTTCCGGCGTGCCTCGGCGCGCCCGGGGGAACGTGCCCGGTAGCGGGATGCGAAGGGTGAAACAAGAATGACAGATATCCGATACCTGGCGCCGGCGACGCTTGACGAAGCGGTGCGCGCCTATGCCGCCGCGGCGGGCGCGGCGCGCATCATGGCGGGCGGGACCGACCTGCTGGTACAGATGCGCGCCGGCGTCCGGATGCCCGGCACCATCATCGACATCAAGAAGATCCCGGCATTGACCGCGATCGAGGATCTGGGGGAGGGCGCCTTCCGCATCGGCGCAGCGGTGTCCGGCGCCGTGCTCGCCGAACATCCAGGCTTCCGGAAGGCCTGGCCTGGCGTGCTGGAGGCCATCAACCTGATCGGGTCGAAGCAGGTGCAGGGGCGCGCCTCGCCGGGCGGCAACCTGTGCAACGCCTCCCCGGCCGGGGACAGCGTGCCGGCCATGGTCGCCGCCGGCGCGGTCGTGACGGTCCAGGGGCCTGCCGGCACGCGCGAACTGCCCGTGGAAGCGGTGCCGGCGGGTCCCGGCCGCACCACCCTCGCACCGGGCGAGATCGTGGTTGCCTTCACCTTCCCGAAGCGGCCGAAGGGTTCCTCCGATGCCTATCTGCGCATGATCCCGCGCACCGAGATGGACATCGCGGTGGTCGGCCTCGCGGTGAACCTGACGATGGACGGCGGGGTTGTGACGGATGCGCGGGTCGGGCTCGGCGCCGTCGCGCCGACCGTGCTGCTGGTGGAGGATGCGGCCAAGGCGCTGATCGGCTCGCGCCTGGACGACGCCGCGCTGGAGGAGGCCGCGGAGGCCTGCCGCGCCGCCTGCAAGCCCATCAACGACAAGCGCGGCACCATCGCCTACCGCACCAAGGTGGCGGGCGTGCTGCTCAAGCGCGTCGCGGCCATCGCCGCCCAGCGCGCCGGGGGGAACTGACCACCATGGCCAAGATGCATGTGACCACCACCATCAACGGGGAACCCTCGGAATTCCTCTGCGATGCGTCTTCCAGCCTGCTCGACATCCTGCGCGGTCCGCTCGGCCTGACGGGCACCAAGGAAGGCTGCGGCACGGGCGATTGCGGGGCCTGCTCCGTCATCGTCGACGGGCGGCTGATGTGTTCCTGCCTGATGCTGGCCGTCGAGGCCGAGGGCAAGCGCATCGGCACCATCGAGGGCATGGCCGAGGGCGGCGTGCTGCATCCGCTGCAGCAGAAATTCCTCGAAATGGCGGCGCTGCAATGCGGCATCTGCACGCCGGGCGTGCTGATCTCGGCGCGCTCGCTGCTCGAGAAGAATCCCGACCCGACTGAGGAAGAAGTGCGTTTCGGCCTGGCCGGCAATCTCTGCCGCTGCACGGGCTACGACAAGATCGTGCGCGCCGTCATGGAGACGGCCGCCGAGATGCGGGAGGCCGTGCGATGAACGAGATGTCGAACAAGTGGATCGGCGCGCGCACGATCCGTCCCGACGGCGCCGACAAGGTGACGGGCCGGGCCCAGTACAGCGCCGACCTTGCCATGCCCGGCATGGTGTGGGGCAAGATCCTGCGCAGCCCGCATGCGCATGCGGTGATCCGGTCCATCGACACGTCGAAGGCCGAGGCGCTGCCCGGCGTGAAGGCGGTCGTGACGGCGAAGGACATGGTGCCCTTCCCGGTGGACAAGCCGGTGCCGCTCGGCATCCAGGACATGCGCTGGATGGCGCGCAACATCCTCGCGCATGAGAAGGCGCTGTTCCACGGCCACCCGGTCGCCGCGGTCGCGGCGATCAGCGAGGAAGTCGCCGCCGAGGCCTGCAAGCTGATCGTGGTGGATTACGAGGTCCTGCCCCACGCCATCGAGATCGAGGACGCGATCAGGCCCGGCGCGCCCATCCTGCACGACTTCATGCAGCAGGAGGGCAAGCCGTCCAACATCGCCGGGACGATGGTGCTGAAGGCTGGCGACATCGAGAAGGGCTTCGCGGAAGCCGATATCGTCGTCGAGCACACCTTCACCACGCGGCCGGTGCATCAGGGCTACATCGAACCGCATGCCTGCACCGTCTCCCATGCCGCGGACGGCAAGGTGACGATCTGGTCGTCGTCCCAGGGCCAGTTCATGGTCCGCGCGATGACCTCGCTGCTGACGGGCATCCCGCAGAGCAACATCCGCGCGATCCCGGCCGAGATCGGCGGCGGCTTCGGCGCCAAGACGATCGTCTACCTCGAACCCGTCGCGGTGCTGCTGTCGAAGAAGTCCGGCCGGCCGGTGAAGATCGTGATGTCGCGCGACGACGTGCAGCGCGCGACCGGCCCGGCGCCCGGGTCGCTCATGACCGTCAAGATCGGCGCGAAGAAAGACGGCACGCTGGTCGCGGCGAAGGGCGATTTCTACCTCCAGGCCGGCTGCCTGCCGGGGTCGCCGCTGCGCGGGCCCGTCGGCTGCTCCTTCGCGGCCTATGCGATCCCGAACGTGCTCTCGACCGGCTATGACGTGGTGTCGAACCGGTCGAAGGTCGCGGCCTATCGGGCGCCCGGCGCGCCGCACGGCGCCTTCGCGACCGAGACGGTGCTGGATGAGATCGCCGAGAAGCTCGGCCTCGATCCGCTCGAGATGCGGATCAGGAACAGCACCAAGGCCGGCGACAAGGCGATCTACGGCCCGACCTTCGGCGCCGTCACCTTCGTCGAGACCGTCGACGCCATTCGAAAGCACCCGCACTACACGGCGCCGCTCGACAAGAACCCGCGGCCCGGCGTGAAGCGCGGGCGCGGCGTCGCCTCCGGCTTCTGGTACAACGCCGGGGGTGAATCCTCCGTCCAGGTGAACATCACCGAGGATGGCAACGTCGCTGTCACCACGGGCCATCCGGATGTCGGCGGCAGCCGCGCTTCGATCGCCAATGTCGTCGCCGAGCTGCTGGGGATCGACCATTCCCGCGTCTCCGTCATCATCGGCGACACGCAGACCATCGGCTTCTCGAACCTCACCGGCGGCAGCCGCGTGACCTTCGCCTCCGCCATGGTCGCGACGGCGTCCTGCGAGAAGGTGATCGGCCAGCTCAAGGAACGCGCGGCGAAGATTTGGAACATCGACGCCGAGGCGATCAAGTGGGAGGACGGCATGGCCCTGCCGGCCGGCGACAATGCCGGCAAGTTCCCCCCGCTCTCGCTCAAGGAACTCGCCGCGAAGGCGAATGACATGGGCGGGCCGATCGGCACGCAGGTGCAGCTCAACACGACCGGCGCGGATCCCGGCTTCGCCACGCATTGCGTGGATGTCGAGGTGGATGTCGATCTCGGCATCGTGCGCGTGCTGCGCTACACGGCCGCGCAGGATGTCGGCCGTGCGCTGCATCCGAGCTACGTCGAAGGCCAGATCCAGGGCGGCGTGGTGCAGGGCATCGGCTGGGCGCTGTCCGAGGAATATCTCTACGACAAGGACGGCAAGGTCGATAACGCGACCTTCCTCGACTATCGCATGCCGGTCTGCTCCGACGTGCCGATGATCGAGGCGCTGGTCATCGAGATCCCGAACCCCAAGCATCCGCAGGGCGTGCGCGGGGTGGGCGAGGCACCGATCGTGCCGCCGCTCGCGGCCATCGCGAATGCCGTTCATGACGCGCTGGGGGTCCGCTTCTATGACCTGCCGATGTCGCCGCCGCGCGGGACGGAGCGGTTGGAGCTGGCGCAGTAAACGGCGTTGGAGGGGCGCTGCCCCTCCGAGCCACTCCAGCAAAGGCCGAAGGGCCTTTGCAAACCTCGCCTTGGCGCGGTGCGCCGCCGCCAGAAGGGCGCCGAAAGACGCCCTTGCGCACGAAGCGCGTTGGGAGGGTTCGGTAGGGACGGAGTGCCCGGCGCCAAGTGCCGGCGGTCCAGGCCACACTGTGGCCTGGCGGGGTGGTCCGGAGGGGC
>JAYSDS010000152.1:0-13593 GCA_041914265.1 Roseomonas sp. | reverse complement strand
GCCCGGCTCCAGCTCCACGAAGGCGCCGTAGTCGGTGATGTTGGTGACGCGGCCCGAGAACTTCGCGTTTACCGGGTACTTCAGCGCCACGCCGTCCCACGGGTCGGACATCAGCTGCTTCATGCCGAGGGAGATGCGCTGGGTCTCGCTGTTGAAGCGGATGACCTGCACCTTCACCGGCTGGCCGATGGTCAGGGCCTCGGAGGGGTGGTTGATACGGCGCCAGGCGATGTCGGTGACATGCAGCAGGCCGTCCACGCCGCCGAGGTCCACGAAGGCGCCGTAGTCGGTGATGTTCTTCACCACGCCGTCGAGGATCATGCCTTCCTTGAGGCCCTGGATCAGCTCGCTGCGCTGCTCCGCACGGGTTTCCTCAAGAACGGCACGACGCGACACGACGATGTTGCCGCGGGCGCGATCCATCTTGAGGATCTGGAAGGGCTGGGGCGAACCCATGAGCGGGCCGACGTCGCGCACCGGGCGGATATCGACCTGGGAGCCCGGAAGGAACGCGACCGCGCCGCCGAGATCGACGGTGAAGCCACCCTTCACGCGGCCGAAGATCACGCCGTTCACGCGCTGGTTGGCCTGGAAGGACTTCTCCAGGTTGGTCCAGGCTTCCTCGCGGCGGGCCTTTTCGCGGGACAGGACGATCGAGCCGTCGCGGTCCTCATAGCGTTCGACGAAGAGTTCGATCAGATCGCCGGGCTTCACCTCGGCCTTCTGGCCGGGGGCGGCGAATTCCTTGAGCGGGACGCGGCCCTCGCTCTTCAGGCCGACATCGACGACCGCGACATCGTCATCCACCCGGATGACCTTGCCGGTGACGACCGAGCCGGCAAAGCCGGTGTCCGCACCGAGGGTTTCGTCGAGAAGGGCGGCGAAATCTTCGCTGCCCGCGCGGTCGGCGGTGATGGTTGCCATGCAGTCCTATGCTTTCCCGGTATCGACCCGCCGGGGAGGCGGGAGATGCGGTCTGCGCGCCCACGTGAAGCGGGTACGACTTGATCCGGCGCGCCTTTCGCGGCTGCGGACACGGATCCCGATGGATGGGCGCGTAACGGTCCGCCCGGTTCCGGCCCTGCGCGAGCGCAGGACGTGTCCACGCCTATATGGGAGGACAGGGGCCGATAGTCTCGGGTTTGGCCCAAGTCAACAGATTGTTGAGGATGCGGTGCGTCATGCACGCGCCATCAGGCGTGCGGGATCGCCGCCAAGTTCACGTGTCACCTGAACCGCCTCGCGCATCGTCAGGCGCCGGCTCAGTGTCTCCATCTTCGGCGTGAAGCGATAGAGCGGCACGGAAATGCCGATCGACCCGGCGACCTGGCCCGAAGCATCCAGCACGGGTGCGGCGATGGCGGCCAGGTCGGGATGCCGCTCGGCCCGCGTGACGATGGGCAGGGGCGTGCCTGGCGCGTCGAGCGCGATCAGCGCCCGGCCATGGGCACCATAGCCCAGCGGCAGGACCTCCCCGATCGGGGCATAGGCGCGGACGAGCTGCGGAGCGTCGAGGCGATAGAGGCAGCGGCGGTTTTCCCCGTCGCGGACGAAGAAGACGGCGCTTTCCGCACTTTCCGCCCGCAGGCGTTCGAGCGCGGGCAGGACGTGGTTCTCCAGCCGCAGGCTGCGCCGGAAGCGTTCGCCGAGCAGCAGCAGCGCCGGGCCGAGCAAGTAGCCGCCCGCGGGCAGGCGCTGGATGAAGCCTTGCCCTTCCAGCGTCTGCAGCAGGCGCAGCGCGGTGGTCATGTTCAGCCCGACGCGGCGGGAGATCTCGGCCAGGCCCAGCGCCCCGTCCTCATCCTGGAAGGCGCAGAGCAATGCGAGGGCGCGATCCACCGCGCGCACGCCGCCATCGGCGGGGGCGGCGCGCGGCGCCACGGTGTCAGGGCTGTCGGTCACGCAAGCAGGATACCGGCAATCCCGCACCGGCGGAATCGGCGCCGATTTCGGAAGTGCGTTGCGTAGGGTGGAAGCGCCCGATAGGGTCCGGGCCGCCGCGAGCAGGAGGAAACCCGCGCATGTCCAGGCGTTTCGAGGGCAAGGTCGTCATCGTCAGCGGCGCCGGGTCGGTCGGCCCCGGCTGGGGCAACGGTCGCGCCGCCGCGGTGATGTTCGCCGCCGAGGGCGCCGAGGTCTTCGGCACCGACCGCAACCTCGCCGCCGTGGAGGAGACCGCCGCGCGCATCGCCGAGGCCGGTGGCCGCTTCACCCCGTTCGAGGCCGACGCAACCAGCCACGAGTCGGTCCGCGCCATGGTCGAGGCCTGCCACCGGCGCTTCGGCCGCATCGATGTGCTGGTGAACAATGTCGGCGGGTCGGCCGCCGGCGGGCCGGTGGAGATGAGCGAGGAGGTCTGGGACGCCCAGGTCGATTTCAACCTGAAGAGCGTCTTCCTCGCCTGCAAGCACGTCCTGCCGATCATGGAGGCGCAGGGGCACGGGGCGATCGTGAACATGGCCTCGACCTCCGGCATCCGTTGGACCGGGGCGGCGCAGGTCGCCTATGCCGCCTGCAAGGCGGGGGTGATCCAGTTCGGGCGCGTCGTGGCGGTGCAGTACGCGGCGAAGGGCATCCGCGTGAACACGGTGGTGCCGGGGCAGATGCACACGCCGATGGTCGAGGCACGCCTGGCCGGCCAGCGCGCCGGCGGCGACGTGGAGGCGCTGATCCGCCAGCGCGTCGCGCGCATCCCGATGGGCTTCGCCGGCGACGGGCGGGATACCGCCAATGCCGTGCTGTTCCTTGCCTCGGACGAGGCGCGCTTCATCACCGGGACCGAGCTCGTGGTGGATGGGGGGATGTCGGTGCGCTGCGGATGACGGCCCATCGGAAATACGCGGCACTCCACCGGCCGGCGAGCCTCGACAGGGGCGCAACGCTGAATTATAGACCGCCCCCTCCGCCGCGCGAGCGCGTCGAGGGGCGTAGCTCAATTGGCTAGAGCGCCGGTCTCCAAAACCGGAGGTTGGGGGTTCGAGACCCTCCGCCCCTGCCACCGCGTACCGCGTCGGCAGATCCGTCGCGGCGGAGAGCGGTCCTGAAAGGCCGCGATTCGCCACCCATCCTTGAGGACTCAGTCTTGGCCAAGCTTGATCCGGCGCAGTTTGTCCGGGATGTCCGGCAGGAGGTTTCCAGGGTCACCTGGCCCTCGCGCAAGGAGACGCTCGTCACCACCGGTCTGGTGCTGGCGATGTCGGCGCTGGCGGCGGTGTTCTTCCTGGTGGTCGACCAGCTCATCCAGCTGGTCATGCGCTTCGTGTTCAAGATCGGCTGAGGGAGACGGCGCCGTGGCCGACAAGAAGTGGTACGTGGTCCATGTCTACTCGGGCTTCGAGAAGAAGATCGCCGAGCAGATCAAGCAGCAGGCCGCGCAGAAGGGCCTCGCCGACAAGTTCGACGACGTGCTGGTCCCGACCGAGCAGATCACCGAGGTCCGCCGCGGCCAGAAGGTGGACACCGACCGCAAGTTCTTCCCCGGCTATGTGCTGGTGAAGATGGAGATGACCGACGACGCGTGGCACCTGGTGAAGGACACGCCCAAGGTCACCGGCTTCCTCGGCGCCCGCAACAAGCCCCAGCCCGTCCCGGCGAGCGAGGCTGAGCGCCTGCTCCGCCAGGTTCAGGAAGGCGTGGAGAAGCCGCGCAAGCCTGCCGTGGTGTTCGAGGTGGGCGAGCAGGTGCGCGTCGCCGACGGGCCCTTCACCTCCTTCAACGGCGTCGTCGAGGAAGTCGACGAGGAGAAGGGCCGCGTGAAGGTGTCGGTCTCGATCTTCGGGCGGTCCACGCCGGTCGACCTCGAATACGGGCAGGTCGAGAAGCTGTAAGGGCAACGAGGGGGCGCCGCCCCCTCGATCCCTGCCGGGGTAACGGCGTTACCCCGGACCCCGCCGGATCGCCGCCCGGCCCGAAGCGGTCGCCTCCACCATGCCGTCGCGCAAGGCCACCAGGCCGGCATCGACGCAATCCTCCCACACCGTCAGGCGCGGGCAACTCGTGCGCCAGGCGTCCAGCACCTCGGCGTAGGGGCGGGGACGCTCGGCCACGAAGGCCACCAGGTCGAGCATCAGGGGCCGCAAGACTTCCGACATCCGTACCTCCCCTATTCGGTGAGCAGCAGCCAGCTTCCCTGGCCGATGTAGAACAAGCCCAGCACCGTCACGATGCGCCCGGCCCAGAGCCGGTAGGACGCATCCGTCATCGCCTCCAGCACGCGCTTCGCGAGCATCGTGCCCGTCATGGAGGCCAGCACCGCCAGTACGGCAAGCCACACATCCACCCGGCCGGCATCCACCACCAGCGCCCCGAAATAGATAAGCTTCAGGCTGTGCCCGATCGTCTGGCAGGCAGCCTTGGTGGCCACGATTTCCCGGCGGTCCAGCTTGCCGCCGAGGAAATGCCGGTCCAGCAGCGGCCCCGACACCCCGGTCAGCACCATCAGCGTCATCGAGGCTGCGCCCACCACCATACCATGCAAGGGCTTCTCCGGGTTTGGCCGGATGCGCGGCGGCAGCGCCTGGGCGAGAAACGGGCTCGCCCCCAGCAGCAGCAGCGCCACGCCCCGCTGCGGCACCAGCAGCACCAATGACCAGGCGCCGAGCGCCACCACGCAGCCCACCGCATGCGCCACCACCGGCATGGGCCGGATATGTCGCCACCACAGCATCGCCCGCCATCCGTTGGAGGAGATCTGCGTGACCGCATGCAGCGCCATCGCGTCCTGCACCGGCATCAGCACCAGCAGCACACCGACCAGCACCAGCCCGCCCGCCATGCCGAAGACGCCGGAGAGCAACGAGGTCCCGACCATGGTCAGGATCAGGGCGGCGGTCAGCAGGGGTGACATGGGCAGGTCTCCGTCGCTCTGCTTCTGCGCCCGTTGCGCGGCCCTCACAAACGGCGTTAGCTGAGCCTCAGGATTACTTTTCCTGATGCTGGAACCACGCCGCCTGCCGCCGCTCAACGGTGTCCGCGCTTTCGAAGCCGCGGCGCGCACGGGCGGATTTGCCAACGCCGCAGCCGAACTGAATGTCACGCCCGCCGCGGTCAGCCGCCTGGTGCGGCTGCTGGAACAGCGCCTGGGCGTGGCTCTGTTCGACCGCCATGCCAACCGCCTGACGCCCACCCCGGCCGGCGAGGCCTTCCGGGCCGGCCTCACGCCCTTGCTCGACCGGCTGGCGCGGCTGACCGCCGATGTGGTCGCTGCCGGCGGCCAGCAGGTCCTCACCGTCGGCGTCGGGCCGAGCTTCGCCGTGCGCTGGCTGATCCCGCGCCTCGCGGACTTCACCCGCCGCCACCCGGGCATCGAGGTCCGCATCGCCACTGGCGGCGTGGCTGCGCCCTTTGCCGAGGGCTGGAGCTGCGGCATCCGCCTCGGCGCCGGGGATTGGCCGGGCCTGATCGCCGAACCCCTGATCGCCGCCGATCTGCTGCCCGTCTGCATCCCGGCCCTGGCGGCGCGGCTTCGCGGTCCCACCGACCTGTTGCCCGGCACCCTGCTGCGCGTCGCCCATGCCCCCGGGGACTGGCCGCGCTGGGCCGCCGCCGCGGGCCATCCCACCCTGCGCGCGGCGGGCCCGGTCTTCGACTTCTACGGCCAGGCGCAGCAGGCCGCGGCGGATGGGGTGGGCGTGGCCATGGGTATCCGGCCCTATGTGGATGACGACCTCGCGGCAGGGCGACTGGTCGCGCCCTTTGGCATCGCGGTGCCAAAGGGCGGGGCATGGCATCTGCTCCATCGGCCGGGCCGGGTCGGCGAACCCGCCTTTGCCGCCTTCCGGTCCTGGATCCTGGCGGCGGCGAACCCTACGCCGCCGCCCGCCTGACCGGCCGCCGCCGCTTCGGCACGGGCACCAGCCGCAACGCCGCTGCCCCCAGCCCGGCAATCCCGACCCACACCGCTGGCCGCGGCCCGAAGGCGACATCGAGGTTGGCTGCCAGCACCCGCCAGGCATTCAACCCCGTACCGAAATGATACCAGGCGAATTCGATCCCCGCGCAGGCGACCGCCGCCCCCACCGCCAGCCCCACTAGCGCCAGCACCCCCGGCGCACTGCCCTCGGGCGCGATCAGCCGATACCCCGCCAGCCAGGCATAGAGCCCCGCCATCAGCATCGGTTCCGTCACATCCGCCTTGGATTGCAGGGTGAAATGCACCAGCGCCAGCACCGTGATGGGATGCACGCACCAGTGCAGCCGCCGCCAGGCCCGCCCGCCGAGCCGCTTCAGCATCCCATCCGTCGAGGTCGCCGCCAGCGCCGCCAGCCCCAGCAGCGCGACGAAGCCGATAGTCAGGTAGAAGCGCAGCACGATCTCGGTCGTGACCTTCCATAGGTCGAATTTCTCATCCCCCGCATAAAGCAGCAGATGCAGCAGCGCATAGGCGAAGACTGCCACGCCGATCATCCGCCGCAACTCCGCGATCCGCGCCTGGCGCAGGACCTGCCGCGCAGGGGTCACGGCCAGCGAGATCAACAGGAACCGGATGGCCCAGAGGCCGGTCTGATGCGTCGCCTCGGTCCAGGGCTTGGGGAACAGGTTGCCCTGCCAGGCATCGACCGCCAGCAGGATGGCCGGGACGAACAGCAGGGCGAAAGTGAGGGCCTTGAGCGGGCTGAAGGCACCGCTGCGGTCGCGCCAGGGCATGCGGGGTCCTTGGATGGTTCACCAGGATATACGCTGGGGGAGGGGGGTTGGTTAGCCTCGGCCACACGCGACGAGGGGGGCGCCGCCCCCCTTCGATCCCCCCGCCGGGGTGACAGGGTCACCCCGGACCCCGCCGGATCTGCCGTGATGCCGGACGGGCTGACAGAGAAAGCCGTTGCCCCGGCCGCCTTTCGCCTGCCGGGCGGGCGTGGAGACTCGTCAGATCAGACGGGTCCTCACAACTCACGCCTCTCACGCTTCGGCGTGGGCTTATCGACCGTGATGGCATGATCCGGCGCTTCCGGATGCGCCAACGGAATGTCCGTGAAGCCCGCGTCGAGGCAGGCCTGGCGCAGCTCCGCCGAGATGAAATACGCGCCGTCCCAGTTTACGTCACGAAACAGATGCACGCCTGCCACCGGCAGGTCCTCGCGCAACGCAAAGACCTTCGGGGCCGGGAAGAGCTCGAAGCGCTCCGCATTCGGCTTCGGTTCGCGGAAAAGGAAGACCTCCATCGCATCGAGATCGAAGGCGGGAAGCTGCCGGACGATATCCACGAAGAAATACGCCTGCTCCACGGGCTGCTTCCGCCGCTCTTCCAGTGCAATCGGCAGGATATCGAGAGCCTCGGGATCGAAGCGCTGCCAGATCTCCAGCAGGGGCCGGGACAGGATATGCGTTCCGTTGACGACTACGGTATTAAGCAACGGCGGCAGCCTGCGGATCGACGTCCCGACGCCGAGGCGCAATTGCGGCTTGGGCAAGGTGCGCACCTTGTCCCACCCCTGTCCGCCGCCACTTCCATACCAGGCCACCGGGGGGGACGTCGCAAACTCGGCCATGTCCCAAATCGTACTTGTGGTGAAGAAGCGGCGATTCATCGCCGGCACGGGATCGATCACCGGGCGCCGCGATTCGGCGCGCCTGTACTGGGCCAGCCTGGCCTTGAGGTACGCCCTGTCAAGCAAGGTATGCTCGGGCCCGTCCGGCGGCCCCGCATCCAGCGCGTCCCGCGCCTGGCACAGCGCATCGAAAGCTTCCCTGCGGATACCCACGATCTTACCTGTTGATGTGGCCTCGATACATAGTTCGGGGCCCGTTACTTAGGCAAGATTCAGCACGATCGACTGATCTGCTGCCTGGGGTACTCTTCGGGCGTGATGTATTGCTGTTGCGCCGGGCTTGGCTAAGGTTGCGGCTCGTGCGCTGTGTGCAGGCGCGGTTGCCTCACGCCGAGAGCGATTGAGGTGCGGTGCGAGGAGCATAAGAATGGATGAAGCATCCATAACCGGAGGAGTATTAATAGCAATACCGATTCTTTTATCGATGATTGTCTTCATTAACTGGAAATATTCGAAAATTGGCATTGGATACAGGAAATTTTTCTCATATTCACTGGATGGAAGAATGAAGACTTTATCTCCGAAAGACCCGGGCGCCGAACTGTATGATCATCCTGATATAATCCGCACGCGCATGCAGTGCTACGTGGTGATCGGTTTGATTATGTTAACCGGGCTTCTTTTGCGGTGGTGGTAATCCTGGAACATGCGCCCAGGGCGCATCGATCCGCGTCGGAAAATGCGCTGGCAGCGCGATTTGCTTTGCCTTCGGCTGGCGATTTCGTGCGCCAGAATCAGTGAGGGGCGCCGCGTCGGACAGTTGGCGCTTGAAAAAAGGAAAATTTTCCTCTACCCTGTCGGGTCCCAGTCCACCTGTCGGGGACCCGCGCCGTCATGCCCCACCCCATCACCCCTCACCCCTTCCTCCCCCTCACCGACCCCGAATACGATATCCTCTCCGCCTACCTCCCACCCGCCGGTGGCCGCCCCGGCCGTCCGCCCCAGGACCGCCGCCGCACCCTCGACGCCATCTTCTGGGTCGCCTGCTCCAAGCTCCCCTGGAAGGACCTCCCCGAACGCTTCGGCCGCCCGGACAGCGCCTCCCGCGCCCTTCGCCGCTGGGCCCGTTCCGGCCATCTCGATGCCCTCCTCGCCCAGGTCGCGGACGAAGCCGCGCGCAACCCGCTCTGGCGCGCCCTCGCCTGGCGCATCTGCCGCGCCTGGCGCCGGGTCTCGCGCATCGTCACCCTCTCCCAGCTCCTCATGGCCAAGCGCCTCAACCTGCGCGCCGCCTTGCCCGCCGCTCCCTGCCATCTGCCCGATCCGGATTTGTCCAAAACCGTCCAGGCGATGGTGGTCGGGGCGCTGAAGCGGGTGCATGAACAGCCCCGCGGCACCTTCCGCCTTCTGGGAAAGCTGCTCATGCGGGCCGGCGGCAACCGTCGCCACTGGCGGACCCGATGACCCGCCCCGCACCGCAGCCATGCCGCCGGCGCGGCCCGGCCGACCCTTTCCCGCTGGACAACCCGGGGCCCAGGCCCTATACGCCCGCCCTCGCCGTCCGGCCGGGGGTCTTTCCCCGGCCTTCGGCGTTTTCAGGGAACGCGGGAGACCTCTCGGGGTCGCATGGACCGCGGGCCTCTGGATCAACGACAGAGGACTGCCACAGTGGCGAAGAAGATCGCAGGCTACATCAAGCTGCAGATCCCGGCTGGCAAGGCGAACCCGTCGCCGCCGGTCGGCCCCGCGCTCGGTCAGCGCGGCCTGAACATCATGCAGTTCGTGAAGGAATTCAACGCGGCGACGCAGCAGATGGAGCCCGGCACCCCGACGCCGGTCGTCATCACCGCGTATTCGGACCGCACCTTCTCCTTCGTGACGAAGACGCCGCCGAACACCTACTTCCTGCTCAAGGCCGCGAAGCTCGAAAAGGGCTCGACCGCGCCGGGCAAGGGTGCGTCGGTGGGCCGCGTCACGAAGTCGCAGCTCGTCGAGATCGCGAAGACCAAGATGGTGCACATGAACGCGAACGACGTGGACGCGGCGGTGCGCATGCTGGCCGGTTCCGCCCGTTCCATGGGCCTCACCGTGGTGGAGGGCTGATCCGATGGCCAAGCAGGGCAAGCGTCTGAAGGCCGTCTACGAAGGCTTCGACCGCGAGAAGGCCTATGCGCTGGAGGAGGCGGTGAAGATCGCCAAGACCAACGCGAAGGCGAAGTTCGACGAGACGATCGAGATCTCGATGAACCTCGGCATCGACCCGCGCCATGCCGACCAGATGGTCCGCGGCGTGGTCACCCTGCCGAACGGCACCGGCAAGACGGTCCGCGTGGGCGTCTTCGCCCGCGGCGCGAAGGCCGAGGAAGCCAAGGCCGCCGGCGCCGACGTGGTGGGCGCGGACGACCTCGCCGCGCTGGTGCAGGAAGGCAAGATCGAGTTCGATCGCTGCATCGCGACGCCGGACATGATGGGCCTGGTCGGCCGCCTCGGTAAGGTGCTGGGCCCGCGCGGCCTGATGCCGAACCCGAAGCTCGGCACCGTCACGATGGACGTGAAGGGCGCCGTGACCGCGGCCAAGGCCGGTCAGGTCGAGTTCCGCGCCGAGAAGGCCGGCATCGTGCATGCCGGCATCGGCAAGGCGTCGTTCGGCGAGGATGCGCTGCTGGCCAATGCGCGCGCCTTCGTCGACGCGATCCAGCGCGCCAAGCCGACCGGGGCCAAGGGCACCTACGTGAAGAAGGTGGCCGTGTCCTCGACCATGGGGCCGGGCGTGCGGGTGGATGTGACCACCATCGCTTCGGCTGGCTGACGAGATACGCCCGCCCTTCGGGGCGGGCGGGCAGGATGGGGGTTCGCCTCCATCCGAACCTGTCGGAGACCTCCTGCGGCCCTTCGGGGCCTTGATTCGGCTTCGGCCGTGCAGGGGAGAGACGGGGTGCCACAGTGTTGTCCCCCGGGGGATTGCCCCTCGGGTGGCTTGACGTGGTGTTCCGGCCTGACAGGCGAACCGGGGTGAGGGGCAGGTGCCTCGAGCCCCCGAGTGAACCGGCCGGAGCCCTTCCAGAAGGTTTCGGCCACCGACGGAGACGTGGAGTGGACCGTACGGAGAAGCACGAGTTCGTCGCTTCGCTGGCGACCGTCTTCGCAGAGACCTCCTTCGTGCTCGTGGCCCAGAACAAGGGTCTCACGGTCGCGGATGTGAGCGAGCTGCGTCGCCGGATGCGCGCGGCGGGCGCGACGTACAAGGTCGCGAAGAACCGCCTGGCCACCCTCGCCCTCGACGGCACCCGTTTCGACGGCGTCAAGCCGCTGCTGAAGGGTCCGACCGCGCTTGCGTGGTCGAAGGATCCGGTGGCGGTGGCGAAGACCGCGGTCGAGTTCGCCAAGACGAACGACAAGTTCGTCGTCCTGGGCGGTGCGCTCGGCACCCAGACGCTTGACGCCGCTGGCGTCAAGGCGCTGGCCGAGCTGCCGTCCCTGGAGACGCTGCGGGCGCAGCTTGTGGGTCTTATCCAGACCCCGGCGACGCGCATCGCAGGGATC
The DNA here is from genome assembly GCA_041914265.1 of Roseomonas sp. Lineage (GTDB taxonomy): Bacteria > Pseudomonadota > Alphaproteobacteria > Acetobacterales > Acetobacteraceae > Neoroseomonas. The sequence goes on along the minus strand of JAYSDS010000152.1, from coordinate 2,563 downwards.
CTCCAGGCCCCTGGTGGGCAGGTGGCGCGGGTCCTGGCGGCTTACGCCAAGAAGGACGAGGCCCAGGCGGCCTGAGGGCCGCAGGAACCACCCCGGGATGTTCCGACCTCATATCTGGTCGGCGCCACGGGGGTTGCATAACCGATGTCAAGCCATTAGATCGAGGAGCATTCAAACATGGCCGATCTCGCGAAGCTGGTGGACGAGCTGTCCGCCCTGACCGTTCTGGAAGCCGCCGAGCTCTCCAAGCTGCTTGAGGAGAAGTGGGGCGTTTCCGCCGCGGCGCCGGTCGCCGTGGCTGCGGCGCCGGCTGCCGGCGCGGCTGCCGCCCCGGCTGCCGAGGCCCAGACCGAGTTCACCGTGATCCTTGCCGCCGCCGGCGACAAGAAGATCAACGTGATCAAGGAAATCCGCACCATCACCGGCCTTGGCCTCAAGGAAGCCAAGGACCTGGTCGAAGGCGCCCCGAAGACCGTGAAGGAAGCGGTCTCCAAGGACGAGGCGGAGAAGATCAAGAAGGTGCTGGAAGAGAACGGCGCCAAGGTCGAGGTCAAGTGATCTCGCCCTCCGTCCCCGTCCAGCAACGGGCGGGGATGGGGGACTAGTTCGATCGGGGTCGGGTGGGGTTGCCGAAAGGGTTCGGTAACGCCGCCCGTTCCTGCGTTTCACGGGCCAGCCGGCCCGTACGGCATGAAGTTCCCCGTCCGGCCGGGGTTGTTGCGGGCCGGGGCAGATAGGGAAGCAGGACAGGCATGAACGCTATCACGAAGTCGTTCACGGGGCGCAAGCGGATCCGCAAGAGCTTCGGGCGTCTCCCCGAAGTGGCGCCGATGCCGAACCTCATCGACGTGCAGCGCGCCTCCTACGAGGCGTTCCTGCAGATGGAGGTGATGCCGGACGTCCGCACCCAGACCGGGCTGCAGGAAGTCTTCAAGTCCGTCTTCCCGATCGACGATTTCGCCGGGCGTGGCCGCCTGGAGTTCGTGCAGTACGAGCTCGAAGAGCCGAAGTATGATGTCGAGGAATGCATCCAGCGCGGGCTGACCTTCGCCGCGCCGCTGAAGGTGCGCCTGCGGCTGATCGTGTGGGACGTGGATGAGGACACCGGGTCCCGCTCCGTCCGCGATATCAAGGAGCAGGACGTCTACATGGGCGACATGCCGCTCATGACGGACAACGGCACCTTCATCATCAACGGTACCGAGCGCGTCATCGTCTCCCAGATGCACCGCTCGCCCGGCGTGTTCTTCGACCACGACAAGGGCAAGACCCATTCCTCGGGCAAGTATCTGTTCGCCGCGCGGGTCATCCCCTATCGCGGGTCGTGGCTCGACTTCGAGTTCGACGCGAAGGACATCTGCTACGTCCGCATCGACCGCAAGCGGAAGTTGCCGACCACGACGCTGCTGATGGCGCTCGATTCCCAGCGCACCCAGGCGCTGCGCGCCGAGGCGGCGACGGCCGGCCGTGAGCTCGACCCGAACGAGATCCGCGGCATGGATGCCGAGGAGATCCTCAACGCCTTCTACGGCCAGGTGGTGTTCAGCCGCGGGCCGAAGGGCTGGTCGCGCGCCTTCGACCCCGAGGCATTCCGCGGTGTGAAGCTCGCCGAGCCGCTGGTGGACGCCAATACCGGCCTGGTGGTGGCGGAGAAGGACGCCAAGCTGACCCCGCGCACCGCGCGCAAGATCGCTGAGGCCGGCACGACCGAGGTGCTGGTCGGCCGCGCCGACCTGCTCGGCCGCTTCGTGGCCGACGACATGGTTGACCTGCAGACCGGCGAGATCTGGGCCGAGGCCGGCGACGAGCTGACCGAGCCGAAGCTCGCCGCCATCGAGGGGGCGGGGCTCGACCGGCTGCCGACGCTCGCCATCGACCAGTCGGTCGGTCCCTGGATCCGCAACACCCTCGCGGTGGACAAGAACACCAACCGCGACGAAGCGCTGATGGACATCTACCGGGTGATGCGCCCGGGCGAGCCGCCGACGCCGGAGACCGCGGAAACCCTGTTCAAGGGCCTGTTCTTCGACGCCGAGCGCTACGACCTGTCCACGGTCGGCCGCGTGAAGATGAACATGCGCCTGGGCTTCTCGATCGAGGAGGTGCCTGACCATGTGCGCACGCTGCGCAAGCAGGACATCGTCTCGACGCTGCGCGTCCTGCTCGACCTGAAGGACGGCCGCGGGCAGATCGACGACATCGACAATCTCGGCAATCGCCGCGTGCGTTCGGTCGGCGAGCTCATGGAGAACCAGTACCGCGTCGGCCTGCTGCGCATGGAGCGCGCGATCAAGGAGCGCATGGGGTCGGTCGATATCGACACCGTCATGCCGCATGACCTGATCAACGCGAAGCCCGCCGCTGCCGCAGTGCGCGAGTTCTTCGGTTCCTCGCAGCTCTCGCAGTTCATGGACCAGACCAACCCGCTGTCGGAGGTGACGCATAAGCGTCGCCTCTCGGCGCTTGGCCCGGGCGGTCTGACCCGTGAGCGCGCCGGCTTCGAGGTGCGCGACGTGCACCCGACGCATTACGGCCGCATCTGCCCGATCGAGACGCCGGAAGG